>NZ_SMJZ01000196.1 GCF_004348345.1 Nonomuraea longispora | reverse complement strand
ATCGGAGACTGCGGGAGACTCAGCGGTTGGCCTCGTGGCCGATGGCCAGGCCGGAGGCCGTGTCGAAGAAGTGCAGGTTGTGCGTGTCGACGACCAGGTCGAGGTTCTGGCCGGAGCGCGCGTGGCTGCGGGCGTTGACGCGCGCGGTCCACAGGGACTTGTCGCCCACGAGCGGCAGCGTCGCCTCCTCGTCCTCGCCGGAGTCGGCGGCGGCCACCGTGTCCTTGTGCTCGACCGGCGGGGCGTCGATGAGGAACAGCACGTTGATCTCGGAGCCCAGCTCCTCGGTGACCTCCACCTTGACCGGCAGCGTGGCCCAGCCGTCGGCGTGGCTGCCGGCCGAACCGGAGTCCTCGAAGTCGGACGGGCGGATGCCCAGGATGATCTTCTTGCCGATGTACTGGTCGAGGCCGGGCTTGTCGGTGAAGGTCGACTCGGGGATCGACAGCTTGACGTCGGCGAAGGCGACCGCGGCGCCGTCGTCGCCGCGGACGAGCTCGGCGGTGACGAAGTTCATCGCGGGCGAGCCCATGAACCCGGCCACGAACAGGTTGACCGGGCTGTCGAACAGGTTCTGCGGGGTGTCCACCTGCTGGAGAATGCCGTCGCGCAGCACGCAGACCCGGTCGCCGAGGGTCATGGCTTCGACCTGGTCGTGGGTGACGTACACCGTGGTGACGCCGAGGCGCTCGTGCAGCGTGTTGAGCGAGGCGCGCATGGAGACGCGGAGCTTGGCGTCGAGGTTGGACAGCGGCTCGTCCATGAGGAAGGCCTGCGGCTCACGCACGATGGCGCGGCCCATCGCGACCCGCTGGCGCTGACCACCGGACAGGGCGGCCGGCTTGCGCTTGAGGTAGGGCTCGAGGCCGAGCATCTTGGCCGCCTCGCCGACGCGCTTCTGGATCTCGGGCTTCGGCATCTTGCGCAGCTTGAGGCCGAAGGCGAGGTTCTCCTCGACCGTCATGTGCGGGTAGAGCGCGTAGTTCTGGAAGACCATCGCGATGTCGCGGTCCTTGGGCGGGAGGTGGTTGACGACCTTCTCGCCGATCGAGATCTCGCCGCCGCTGATGTCCTCCAGGCCCGCGATCATCCGGAGCGCGGTCGACTTGCCGCAACCGGACGGACCGACCAGCACCATGAACTCGCCATCCCTGATCTCAAGGTTGAGCCCGTTCACGGCCTTCACGCCACCGGCGTAGATCTTGTCGACGTTCGTCAGAACGATGGATGCCATGACATTCCTTCGCGCTCCAGGGCTGTGGCCCGGATGTTGGTTCCGTGTGCCCACTCGGGTGGATACGTTTTCAAGCATCTCACCCGAAACGGACATCGGTGTCAAGGGTTACAGCGTGACCAGCCGTTGTCGGCATGCCGCCCTTCCCGATCCCTGGAAACCATGATGGAATCGTTTCCATGGACAGGCGGGCGACGATCAAGGATGTGGCCGAGGCGGCCGGCGTGGGCGTCGCGACCGTCTCCCGGGTGTTGTCGGGCGGCTCGGCGAGCGCCGCCGCGCGCGAGCGCGTCCTGGCCGCCGCCGCCCAGCTCGACTACCGTCCCAGCGCGCTCGGCCGCAACCTGCGCCAGCGCCGCACGGGCGGCATGGGCCTGCTCGTCCCCGACCTGACCGACACCTTCTACGGGCAGCTGGCGGAGGGCGTGCTGGCCTGCGCCCGCTCGGCGGGCGAGCCCGTGGTGCTGGGCTCGACGGGCGGCGACCCCGAGCAGGAGGCCGACCTGATCGGCATGCTCATCGAACAGAGCGTGGACCGCCTGATAGCGGTCCCGTCGGGAGACGCGGAAACGTGGACGCCGGCGATGCGAGCGGGCATGACCGTGATCTTCGCCGACCGGCTGCCCTCCCAGACGTCCCCCGACGGCACCGGGCCGTCCGCCGTGGGCGACCTCATGGCCCTCGACGGCCTGCCGCCCGCTCCCCCGGCCCGGCCGCTCGACGTGCCGGCCGTGGTGGCCGACGACCGGGCGGGCATCCGTACGGCCGTCCGCTACCTGCGGGGCCTCGGCCACAAGCGCATCGCCTTCCTCGGCGGACCCGGCCACGACGGCCGCGCCGACGCCTTCAGGGCCGCCGTCGGCGAGCCGGTGGACGAGGAGCTGATCGTGTTCGGCACCGGCAGCCGCGACTCCGCGTACGCCGCCGCCTCCGGCCTCTTCCAGAGCCGCCCCGACCTGTCCGCCGTGGTGGCGGGGGGCAACGTGCTCGGGGAGGCAGCCGTGCTGGCCGCCAGGGAGCTCGACCTGAGGGTGCCGAAGGACGTGTCGCTCGTCATGTACGACGACGTGCCCTGGGCGGAGTTGTGCTCGCCGCCTCTCACGGTGATCGCGCAGCCGGGGCGCGACATGGGCTACCGGGCGGCGGAGCTCGTGCTGCGCGCGGGCACCAGGAGGGCGCGGAGCGTGGTGCTGCCGACGGAGCTCATCGTCAGGGGCAGTTGCGGCCCCCGCCGCTGACCGGGCTCGCGCGCTACGCGGGCAGCCCCGCGTAGCGCCGGGGCAGGATCATCACCGGGTTGTCGTCGAGGACGACCTCCGGCGGGCCGAACCGCGCGGCCACCTCCTGGATCTCCGGCTCGTCGAGCAGCAGCAGCCGCCCCTGCTCGATGAAGAGCTCGCCGTCCACCGTGACGGTGGGCCGGTCCATCTGGCAGTCGCAGTGCGCGAAGCCGGGGCCGGTGGTGACGGGCTCGCCGCCGGTCAGGCCGTCGATGCCGCAGTAGAAGGCTCCGGCGTGCTTCTCCCGCTCGAACTGGGTGCCCCCGGCGATCCGCACCTTCGGGTTCAGTCCGATCAGGCCGTGGCGCATGTAGAAGCCCTCGGGCGCGTAGCGCCGCAACCGCTCGGCCCCCGACCCGCCCTCGATCTTGCGGACCAGGTTGCCTTCGAGGGTGAGGCGCACGGGCTCCTCGGGCACGCCGGTGACCGTGCTGTCCTCGATCGTGATCACGCCTTCGGTGTCGGCGGGCCAGAAGTTCGCGCCGCCGTACGGGAAGGGCCGCCAGTCGCCGGGCCGCAACGCGCCCGGGTCGGGGTCGAAGGTCAGGCCGGAGAACGTCACGTCGGTCCCCGGCCCGGACGTCACCCGGATCCGCCCGGCGCCCGACAACTGTCGCAGCGCCCGGCGCAGCAGCGCGTAGAACACCTCCGCGGGCAGCCGGCCACCGGTGAGCAGCGCGCCGGCCGTGGCGGTCATGTGCAGCGACAGGAAGCGGGAGGAGCGGGACTTGATCTGGTCGAAGAACAGCGGCGCGGTGTGCACCTCGCCCCACCAGGTGCCGCTGATCACGACGTCGGCCTCGTGGAAGGCGGCCGTCTCGATCTGCAGCGGCGCGTCCCTGTCCCAGCCGCCGGCGCTGAACGGCGCGACGGACAGGATGCGCACGTCGGCCCCGCGGAAGGCCGCTCCGGCGGCGATGGCCTGCACGACGACGGGGTCGACGGTGTGCTCCATGAGCAGCAGCACCCGTTCGCCGGGGACCAGCCTGACGTATTCGCACAGGTTGCGCACGCCGGGCATCAACTCGACGATCGAGTACGGGGCCGCGGCCGGTTCGGACACGTAGCTGGAGGGCGATCCTGCGTACGGATTGATCGTCATCGCGAAACTCCCTGCGGAACATCAGACCGGCTCACCCGATTACCTACCGCAGCCGTGCGAACACTACACGTGCATTCGGACTTTTCATCTCGAATGACACATGCGATGACGTTCTGCCTGGCCGGCTCCCCGGCGGGCGTCTACAGCAGCTTCTCGACGGCCGAGGCTAGGCCCGGGTCGTCCGGCTCGGTGCGGGGGCGGAAACGGCCGGCGACCGCGCCCTCCCGGTCCACCAGGAACTTCTCGAAGTTCCACTGCACGTCGCCCGCCTCGCCGTCGGCGTCGGGCGTCCGGGTGAGCTCGGCGTAGAGCGGGTGGCGGTCCGGGCCGTTGACGTCGGCCTTGGCCAGTAGCGGGAAGTCGACGCCGTAGTTCGCCGCGCAGAACTCCCGGATCTCCTCCGCCGTGCCCGGCTCCTGGTCGGCGAACTGGTTGCAGGGCATGCCGATCACCGTGAAGCCGCGCGGGCCGTACTCCTGGTGGAGCTTGACCAGACCGGCGTACTGCGGGGTGAGGCCGCACCGGGAGGCCACGTTGACGATCAGCGCGGCCCTGCCCGCCGTGAGGTTACGGAGCGTAGTGGGTGCGTCGTCGAGGGTGCGGAGCGGAATGTCGCTGATACTCATGGCCCCGACCCTACAGAACGGCGCGGGCGGGGACTTTTCGCCTTCTCGGTTCCTTCGGGCGGACGGACGGCACGCCGCGCCGTCGCCGCGGAGAAGAGCCCCCTCCCACCCCCGGCCCAGGGCCAAACCTCAGGATTGACCACCTTTTCCGGCAAGCGAACCCCATATGCGCGACGGGGCGGGCAAACCCGGTCCAGCGACCGGGCCCTTTCTCCGTAACGGTGGCACAAACACCTGTCCACGCCGTGTCGCGACGTATGACCCACGGTTACGCAGCGTAATAGGAATCGTGCTAGAGGACACGTCGCGGCGCACTCCGGGCCGCCCAGCACGATCGGGCGGTGCAACGGAATCCCGGAGGGCCACGCGGACTCTCCACGTCCGAGCCACGGACGCGGACGGCAGTGGGCGCCGCCAGCGCGCCTGTCCGCACGCGACCCGACAGCAAGGACCGAATTGGACAGCAAACGCGCGCTCAGCAGCACTCTTATCTCCGTCACCGCGCTCACCGCGTTCGGTGGCACGCCCGCCCGGGCGGAGTCAGCGCCTCCGGTCAACACCCGGGTCTGGACCACGACAGCGCAACCCAAGATCACACCTGAGAAACCTTCCAGCAGGAACAAGCGGATCGCTCTGGGACACGTCGTCCAGCGGTCGTGGAACCTCAAGGAGTTCCGTTGCCTGGACAATCTGTGGACCAAGGAGAGCAACTGGAACCACCGGGCCCGTAACCGTTCGTCCGGAGCGTACGGCATCCCGCAGGCGCTGCCCGCGGGCAAGATGCGGGGCGCGGGCAGCGACTGGCGGTCCAACCCCGAGACGCAGATCCGGTGGGGCCTGGCATACATCAAGGGGAGGTACGGCCGACCTTGCGGCGCCTGGGGTCACTTCAGATCGCACAACTGGTACTAGAGGCGGGAAGGGCACCCGGGCGCACCGGGTGCCCTGCCTGCGCCGGACACAGGTCAGGACCCGGTGTGGCGGCGGCGGTGCAGCTCGCGGACCTCGTCGGCCAGCTCGGGCACCGGCCCCTCCACCGTCACTCCCGGCGCGACCTCGTTGACCGGCAGCGTACGCACCGGAGGCGGCGGCACGCCCCACTCGCTCAGCCAGCCGGCCAGCTGCCACGACGACGCGACGTACACGATCCGCCCCAGCCCCACCCAGGCGTGCGCGGCGGCGCACATCGGGCAGTGCTCGCCCGAGGTGTAGACGGTGGCGGCGGCGCGTTCCTCCGGCGTCATGTTCGCCGCCGACCAGCGCGCCAGCTCGAACTCAGGATGGCGGGTGCGATCGCCCGAGGCCACCCGGTTGTGGTCCTCCGCCAGAGCGGCGCCGTCGCCGGAGACGAGCACCGAGCCGAACGGTTCGTCACCCTCCTCGAGCGCCTGCCTGGCCAGCTCGACGCAGCGGCGCAGGTGGAGCAGTTCCGTACTGTCGATCACGCATCCTCGCAAAGTGGAGCAGCCTGGAGGCACATTCCCCAACAGACCACAACAAAAGTGATGCACCGTCGAAGCGTGCATGGTCATTCACGTTTTCCCACGTCAGAAACGTGAACCCCACCTCCAGGCCACAGAAAATCTGTTGATCCGACGTATTAGCCTAGATGGGATGCCTCCCGATACGCACAAACCTCGCCGTCCCCTGCTGTCCTCCAACTCCCTGTGGCGGATGAAGTCCTACCTCCGCCCCTACGTCGCCAGACTGGTCCTCATCTGGCTGGCCGCGCTCGTCGGCATCGGCGCCGGCCTCGCGCTCCCGCTCATCAGCGAGCAGGTCATCGACGGCCCCGTGGCCCACGGTGACTCCTCCGGGCTGCTCCCCCTCGGCCTGCTCGCGATCGGCGTCGGCGTGGTCGAAGCCCTGCTGATCTTTTTCAGGCGGTGGGCCCAGGTCAAACCGGTGCTCGGCCTGGAGACCCGCATCCGCGACGACCTCTACGGGCACCTGCAGCGCCTGCCCATGGGCTTCCACGGCGACTGGCAGTCGGGGCAGCTGTTATCCCGGGCGACCACCGACCTGTCGACGATCCGCCGTTTCCTCGGCTTCGGCATGCTCTTCCTGGTCATGAACATCCTGCAGCTGATCACGGTGACCGTGCTGCTGCTCAACAAGTACTGGCCGCTCGGGCTGCTGGTGCTGGCCTCGTCCGTGCCGATCATCTGGACGTCGTTGCGCTTCGAGAAGCGCTACATCAAGATCTCCCGCCAAGTGCAGGACGAGCAGGGCGACCTCGCCACGCTCGTCGAGGAGTCCGCGCTCGGCATCCGCACCATCAAGGCGTTCGGCCGCCGCCACCACGTCTACGACCGCTACGACGACGCCGCGCTCAAGGTGTACGACACCTCGATGTCCAAGGTGCGCCTGTCGGCCAGGTTCTTCTCCTTCCTGGAGATCATCCCCAACATCACGCTGGCCCTCGTCCTGCTGCTCGGGGCGCTGGCCGTCGGCTCGGGCGAGCTGACGCTGGGCGCGCTCGTCGCGTTCACCACGCTGATGTTGCAGCTCGTGTGGCCGATCGCGAGCCTCGGCTACATCCTCGCCATGGCCCAGGAGGCCATGACGTCCGCCGACCGCCTCATGGAGGTCATGGACACCGTCCCCGCCATCGAGGGCGGCACCGAGACCATCGAGCGGCCCCGGGGCCACCTGCGCTTCGAAGGGGTGGGGTTCCGCTTCCCCGACTCCGACGAGCCGGTGCTGCGCGACGTCTGGCTGGAGGTCAAGCCCGGCGAGACGGTCGCCGTCGTGGGCGCGACCGGGGCGGGCAAGACCACGCTGACCGCGCTGGTGCCCCGCCTGCTCGACCCCACCTCCGGCCGGGTCACGATCGACGGGCAGGACGTACGCGACCTCAAGCTGACGACGCTGCGCCAGGTGGTCGCCACCGCGTTCGAGGAGCCGACGCTGTTCTCGATGAGCGTGCGCGAGAACCTCATGCTCGGCCGGCGCGACGCCACCGAGGACGAGCTCGCCGCCGCCATCCAGACCGCGCAGGCCATGTTCGTCCACGACCTGCCGTGGGGCCTCGACACCCGCATCGGCGAGCAGGGCCTGTCGTTGTCCGGCGGGCAGCGGCAGCGGCTCGCCCTGGCCAGGGCGGTGCTGAGCAAACCGCGCATCCTGGTCCTCGACGACACCCTGTCCGCGCTCGACGTCGAGACCGAGGCCCTGGTGGAAGAGGCGCTGCGGCACGTGCTGCGCGAGGCGACCGGCATCGTGGTCGCCCATCGCGCCTCCACCGTGCTGCTGGCCGACAAGGTGGCACTGCTGCGCGACGGCACGATCACGCACGTCGGGCAGCATCACGAGCTGCTGGCCCAGGTGCCCGAATACCGCGAGCTGCTCGCCCAGGACGCCGACTTCGACGGCGCGTCGGAAGGGGCACTGCGATGACCACGACCACCACCCCGCCGCCCCCGCAGAACGCGCCCGGAGCCACGTCCTGGCGCGGCGTGGCCTCCGAGGACCAGGACGAGCTGTCGGAGAAGGTCTCCGTCCTGCTGCGGGCGCGCTCCCGGCGGCTGCTGGGCAACCTGCTGAGGCCGTACCGGAAGAAGATCGCGCTGCTGATCGCGATCATCGTGGTCTCGAACGCGGCCGGCCTCTCGATCCCGTTCCTGGTCTCCGTCGGCATCGACTCCGGCATCCCGCCCCTCCGGCAGGGATCCGGCCCCGCGGTCCTGCTGACCGTGGTCGGGGTGATCCTGGCCGCGGCCGTGACGCAGGCGATCACCCGGCAGGCGTTCCTGCGCCTGTCGGGGCGGATCGGCCAGGGCGTCCTGCTGGAGCTGCGCAGAAGGGTGTTCGACCACTTCCAGCGCCTGTCGCTGAGCTTCCACGAGCAGTACACCTCCGGACGGGTCATCTCGCGGCTGACCTCCGACATCGAGGCCATCGCCGAACTGCTGCAGTCGGGGTTCGACGCGCTGGTCAAGGCCGTGCTGACCATGGCGGGCACGGCGGTGCTGCTGCTGGTGCTCGACGTGCACCTCGGCCTGGTGGCGCTGGTCCCGCTGCCGTTCCTGCTGCTGTTCACGAAGTGGTTCCGCCGGCAGTCGGCGATCGTCTACCGGCGTACGCGCGAGACGGTGGCGCTGGTGATCGTGCACTTCGTGGAGTCGATGACCGGCATCCGCGCCGTGCAGGCCTTCCGCAGGGAGCCGCGCAACCAGGAGATCTTCGAGCAGCTCAACGACGACTTCCGCGGCGCGAACGCCCGCAGCATGCAGCTCGGCGCCACGTTCATGACGGGCATCAAGCTCATCGGCAACCTGACGATCGGCGGCGTGCTGCTCTACGGCGGCTGGCTGGCGCTGCACGGCGACGTCAAGGTCGGCGTGCTGGCGGCGTTCCTGCTCTACCTGCGCCAGTTCTACGAGCCGATGCAGGAGGTCAGCCAGTTCTACAACACCCTGCAGTCGGCGGGCGCGGCGCTGGAGAAGCTGTCCGGCGTGCTGGAGGAGGAGCCGTCCGTGCCCGAACCGCGCGAGCCCGCGGCGCTGCCGCCGGGCGGAGCGCGCGGCAAGGTGCATTTCGAGGCCGTCAGATTCGCCTACGTCGAGGAGATGCCGATCCTGCCCCGCCTCGACCTGACGATCCCGGCCGGGCAGAGCGTCGCCCTGGTCGGCGCGACGGGCGCGGGCAAGACGACGCTGGCCAAGCTGATCTCCCGCTTCTACGACCCCACCGAGGGCCGCGTGCTGCTCGACGGCGTCGACCTGCGCACGCTGGACGAGCCCACCCTGCGTCAGGCCGTGGTCATGGTCACGCAGGAGAACTTCCTGTTCAGCGGCACGGTCGCCGACAACATCAGGTTCGGCAGCCCCGACGCGACCGACCGGCAGGTGCGCGAGGCCGCCAAGGCGATCGGCGCGCACGAGTTCATCGCGAGCCTGCCCGACGGCTACGACACCGAGGTGGGCAAGCGGGGCGGCCGCATGTCGGCCGGCCAACGGCAGCTCGTCGCGTTCGCCAGGGCGTTCCTCGCCGACCCGGCCGTGCTCATCCTCGACGAGGCCACCTCCAGCCTCGACGTGCCCAGCGAACGGCTCGTCCAGCGCGCGCTGCGCACGATCCTCTCCGACAGGACGGCGCTGATCATCGCGCACCGGCTGTCGACGGTGGAGATCGCCGACCGGGTGCTGGTGATGGAGCGCGGCGAGGTCGTCGAGGACGGTTCGCCGGCCCGGCTCATCGCCGCCTCCGGCCGCTACGCGGGCCTGCACCAGGCGTGGCTCGACAGCCTGAGCTAGTGGTGCGGGCGTGCCGCCGCCGCGAAAGCGGTGTACAGCTCGTACGCGACGAACCCGGCCAGCGGCACGCCCACCGCGATCATCAGCCTGCCGGGCAGGCGCGCGCGATCAGCGGGCGCCTGCCCGGCCGGTCGGCGGGCACGAACACCGGCGGCGGCTCGTCCGGCACGGCCGCCAGCTCCGGATGGCGGGCCAGGTGCCCGAAGGGGAACGAGGTCACGTCGCCCTACAAGGCGAGCCTTGGTGACGCCGAACGCTACGGAATGCTCACCAATCATTACGTAAGGTGTCGATACTTCGGCCGCTGCACCGGGCTGAGCAGCGGTGTCGGGTCGGGCACGCGGGGTTCGGCCGATGGGATGAGCTCCGGATGGCGTGACAGATAGCCGTCCGGGAACCTGGTGGACTCCTGGCACCCGCAGTGCGGGCAGATCACGCCGGGCCCCGGCGGGAGGGCGGGAAGGCCGTCGCGCAGCCACACCTCCCTGTCGTTGCCGTGACGGTCGTCGACGCGCCTGACCAGATACTGCTCCTCCCAGACATGCCAGCAGCGGCGGCATTCGAAGGGTACGGTCCTGAGTTCTTCGTTCAACGAGGTCACCCCCTCGCTTTCGAGTGTCCGCCCGTCTCGTGGCGGATCGCAACCCCGGCCTACCTGGCCGTGAGCACGAAGGTCACGGCGCCCGCGACCAGGCTGAGCGTGCCGAGCCAGGCGAAGATCGCGTCCAGCCGGGAGTCCAGGGGCCGGCCGCCGTGCAGGGCGGCCTGCACCCGGCGGAACCGAGCCCTCGTCCTGATCAGCAGCAGGGCGCCACAGAGGGCGGCCAGGGCGAAGCCCGTGGCGGCGAAGAGGGGCAGGTCGTGCCTGGCGGACAGGCCGGCCGCGCCGAGCCCGCCGGTCGCGAGGGCCACGGCCGTGCGCACCCAGGCCAGCCGGGTGCGCTCACTCTGCAGCCCGCGGTCCCAGATCTCCTCGTCAGGCGCCGGCGCGTCCCTCTTCACCCGCGGCCTCAGATGGACAGGACGATGAGGACGAGGGCGATCACGGCCACGGCGGCGACGCCGTAGCCGAAGACGGCCGCGAGCGCGGGGGGAGGCAGCGGCGCCTGCTCGCGCAGGGCGCGCTGGATGTTGCGCCAGCGCGGGTAGGCCAGGCCCGCGGCCAGGGCGGAGAGGGTGACGAGCATGATGGCGAGGGCGGTGCGGATCCAGGGCACGAACATGTCGTCCGGCACCGCCGCCATGGCCACCCCTCCCGCGCTGAGCGCCAGCGCCGTGCTCAGCCAGGTGAGAAAGGTGCGTTCGTTGGCCAAGGTGAAACGCGGGTCGGGTTCCATAAGAAGACGGTAGTTCGTCTACTTTTCCCCTAGAGAAGTCGGGATTGCCCTTTCTGTCCGGAGGCTCAGCCGGTGCAGGCCTGGGCGACCTTCTCCAGATAGGCGGCCGAGTCGGTGCCGACCTTCTGCACCGCGTCGACGGCGTCGTTGGCGTTGTTGACGTTGATGCCGCTCAGGGTCGCGGCCAGGTCGTCGGTGGCCTCCTTGAGCGTCGTGTTGGCGGCCTGGTCGGCCACGTCGTTGAGCTTGGTCGCGGCGTCGTCGAGCGCCTTGTCCATGGCTTGGGGGTCATTGGTCAGCTTGGCGATCTGCGTGCCCAGATCAGTGACGATCTTCGGCGCCTCCAGGCACGCCTGTGCCCTGTCGATGGTGTCGTTGACCCCGCCGCACCCGGCGGCGAAGACGCACACGGCGAAAGCGGCAAGGGGCAGGAACCGGCTCTTGAGGTGGCGCATGTTCCCGACCCTACCCAACGAGAGACCACACCGCGTGACCACTGCTTTTCGGATTGTAGAAGCGTCCGAAATCGGCGATCTCGCCTGCTGGGAAGACGGGTCACCCGGTGGCGAGGCCTTCGAGCCAGCCGATCAGCAGGCGGTTGACCTCATCGGGACGCTCCTGCTGGATCCAGTGGCCGCAGCCGTCGAGGATGTGGGAGGCGGTCAGGCCCGGCAACGTCCGCGGGAACGCCTTGATGGCGCCGGCCAACCAGGTCGTGGTCGGGTCGAGCGCGCCTCCGACGAACAACGAGGGCTGGGTGACCGCGACGCCGTCCCACGCGGCGAGGTCCTCCCAGTCGCGGTCGACGTTGCGGTAGCGGTTGAGCGCGCCGGTCAGCCCGGTCCGCTCGAACTCGCCCGCGTAGACGTCGAGATCCGCCTCGGTGAGCCAGGACGGCAACCCGCCCTCGGGGAAACGGTCGGAGAGCCGGCCGCCCTCGGGGACGGTGGAGATGCCCGCCGCGGGCATCGTGCCGGCCGAGAGCGCCGCGTAGATCCCCGAAAGCCAGCCGCGGACGTCGGGTTCGATCTCCGCCTCGGCCCGCCCGGGCCGCTGGAAGTAGCTGACGTAGAACTCCTCCTCCCCGCCCAGCCGGGCAAAGGTGTCGGTGGGCCGCCCGGGCCCGCGCGGCGAGTACGGGACGCTGAACAGGGCCACCGCGGTGAACAGGTCCGGCCTGAGCAGCGCGCTGTTGGCGGCGATCGGCGCACCCCAGTCGTGGCCCGCGACCACCGCTGACCGTTCGCCGAGCGCGCGCACGACGGCGACGTTGTCGGCGACGTGGTCGAGCATGCGGTACGCGTGCGCCTGCGCGGGCTTGGACGAGCGGCCGTAGCCGCGTACGTCGATGGCCGCCGCGCGAAAGCCCGCCGCGGCCAGAGCGGGCAACTGGTGGCGCCACGAGTACCACAACTCGGGGAAGCCGTGGACGAGCAGGACCAGGGGGCCGTCGCCCTGCTCCGCCACGTGGATGCGGCCGCCGGGCGTCTCCACCAGCCGGTGGCGCACGTCGGCGGGCGAGAACGAGGGGTGATCGGGCTGTGGCATGCGTCCTCCAGTCGGGGCGTGTCCTTCGCATCATGCAGGCCACGGTGCGCGGCTGAGCCGTTGATCGCCCGCGTCGGCGACCCGGCCGCGCAACCCGACGGCGCCAGGCCCGTGCTCCTGACGCAGGTGCTGGTTCCGCTGCCGCCCACCGGCTCCGGTGGCTGAGGCGCCGGCCTCGCCTTCCACGTCTACCAGCTCACCGGCTCGACGCTGTCCACCGCGATCATGCTGGTGGTCTCCCGGCTGCCCGACGTGCTGCTCGGGTCGGTGGCCGGGATGCTGGCCGACCGCTGGGACCGCCGCCGGCTGCTGGTCGTCACCGACCTGCTGCTCGCGCTCGGGATGCTGCCGCTGCTGGCCGTGCGCGACCCGGCCCAGATGTGGATCGTGTACGCCGTCGCGCTGTGGACGGGCGTGCTCAGCACGGTGCTCTTTCCCGCGCGCTGCTCCCGCAGGTCGTGGCCGACTCGCAGCTCGTGCGCGCCAACGCCCTGCACGGGCAGAGCGGGCAGCTGGCCCCGCGCGCCGGGCAGGCCCGCGTCGTCGATTTCGGCGGGCGGGCAGTGGATCTCGGGGCTCCGCCTGGCCCTGGGCAACGCGGGTGTGCGCGTGCTGGTGGCGTACATGGTGATCACGGGGCTGGGTGAGAGGCATGGTGCTGCTGACCTGGCGTCATGCGTGATCGGATATCGAATCCTTCGCGATATCGCTATTAGACATCCGCTGATCGCATCTGCTTTGCTCCTGCCCTCTGACGGACAACGGCGAAGGATTCGACATGCGACACCTCCGGGTGGCGACGGCGACCGCTCTGACGATCACTTTCCTCGGGTGCGGTCTCGTCACCGGCACCGCCTCGGCCACGGCGGGCGTGTCCGGGCAGGCCCGGGCCACGAAGGAGCTGCGGGCGCTGGAGACCTCGTTCAAGGGACGCATCGGCGCGTACGCGATCGACACCGCCAACGGCAGGACGATCGCGTACCGATCGGACGAGCGGTTCCCGCTGTTGTCCACGTTCAAGGCGATGGCGTGCGCGGCCGTGCTGCACAAGGCCCGCACCTCCCAGCCGGGGCTGATGAACAAGCGGGTCCGGTGGACGGCCCGCGACCTGGTGGACTACTCCCCCGTCACGGAGAAGCACGTCAAGGACGGCATGACCGTGGCCGGGCTCTGCCACGCCGCCATCACGATGAGCGACAACACCGCGGGCAACCTGATCCTCAAGCAGATCGGCGGACCGGCCGGGCTGACCCGGTACTTCCGGTCGCTGAAGGACCGGGTCTCGCGCCTCGACCGCTGGGAGACCGAGCTCAACGACTGGACGCCCAAGAGCCGGCGCGACACCACCACCCCGTCGTCCATCGCGCGCGACCTGCGCGCCGTCACGTACGGCAAGGCGCTCAACGCCAAGGACCGCGCCCGGCTCAACGCCTGGCTGATCGCGAACAAGACCGGTGACGCCCGCATCCGCGCCGGCCTGCCGAAGACCTGGTTGATCGGCGACAAGACCGGCACCAACTCCGACGGGTTCGGCGGCGGGAACGACATCGCCGTCATCTGGCCGAAGAAGGCCGCCGCCCCCATCATCATGGCCATCTACACCAACCGCAGGCCCGGCCTGGCCGCCGACGACAAGACGATCGCGAAGACCGCCGAAGTCCTGGCCCGCGGGCTCGGCAGGCTCTGATGACACGCCGGGGGACGCAGGTCGTCCGCCTCGCCGCCGTGGGGGCGGCGGCGGGCGTGCTGGTCGCGGGGATCGCGCTGCCCGCCGTGGGCGGCGCGGGCTTCGGGTTCGTGGCGGCGGCCGACGGGGTGAACCTCGAGCCCGCCGACCTGGTCGAGCCGCCGCCGGCCGAGGTCACGATCGTGCAGGACGTCAAGGGGAAGGAGATCGCGCGTTTTTACGAGGAATATCGCGAGATCGTCGGCTTCGACGAGATCGCCGACGTGATGAAGACCGCGATCGTCTCGATCGAGGACTACCGCTTCTACGAGCACGGCGCGATCGACGTGGAGGGCACGCTGCGGGCGCTGGCCGCGAACCTGCGGGCGGGCAGAGTCAGCCAGGGCGGGTCGAGCATCACCCAGCAGTACGTCAAGCAGGTGCTGCTCACCTCGGCCGGCAGCGACGAGGAGCGCAGTGCGGCGGTGGAGGCCAGCTACGCGCGCAAGCTCAGCGAGCTGCGGTACGCCATGGGCGTCGAGAAGAAATACACCAAGGACCAGATCCTCGAGAAATATCTGAACATCGCGTATTTCGGCGCCGGCGCCTACGGCGTCGAGGCGGCGGCCGAACGTTTCTTCGGCGTCAAGGCCTCCGAGCTGACCCTGCCCCAGGCGGCGACGCTGGCCGGGGCCGTGCAGGATCCCAACGCCACCGACCCCAACCTGGGCCGGGCGCAGCGCGAGCGGCTGCGGGCGCGGCGTGACGTCGTGCTGAGCCGGATGGCCGAACTGGGCAGGATCACCCCGGCCGAGGCGGCGAAGGCCCGTGCCACCGCGCTCGGGTACAAGGGCACCAAACTCCCCGGGGGCTGCGAATCCAGCAAATATCCGTACTTCTGCCTATATGTCAGGCACGAGATTCTCAGCGACCCCGCTTTCGGCCCGACCGCCGAGGCCCGCCTGGCCAGGCTCAACCGCGGCGGCCTGACCATCACGACCACGATCGACCCGGCCGCGCAGGCCGCCGCCGACCGGGCGATCAAGAGGTGGGTCAGGCCCTCGGACCACGCCGTGGCCGCCGAGGCCCTGGTCCAGCCGGGCACCGGCGCGATCAGGGCGATGGCCGCCAGCAGGCGCTACGGCCGCGGCGCCGACAGGAACGAGATCTCGTACAACGTCGTCGCGGACGCCGCGCACGGCGGCGGGGCCGGGTTCCAGGCGGGCTCCACGTTCAAGACGTTCACCCTGCTCGCCGCGTTGAAGCAGGGCATGAAGGTGGACGACGGCCTCAAGGCGGGCGCCGGATACCGCGCGCCGGGGTACGCCGCGTTCAGGAACTGCGCGGGCGAGAACGTCGGCGACCCCGCGCACACGGTCACCAACGACGAGGGCTCGCCGGGCTGGAAGACGCTCCGCACCGGCACGTGGGGCTCCGTCAACACCTTCTTCATGGAGCTGGAGCAGCGGGTCGGGCTCTGCGAGACGGTCACGACGGCCAAGTCGCTGGGCATCCGCCGCGCGGACGGGAAGAAGCTGCAGGAGTACGAGACGTTCACACTCGGCATCAACGAGGTGGACCCCGTGACCGTGGCGAACGCGTACGCGGCGATCGGGGCGCGCGGCCGCTACTGCGCGCCGATGGCGATCACCCGTGTCACCGACGGGAACGGCAGGACCATCCGCTACCGGCCGAAATGCCGCCAGGTCCTCGACCCCGCCGTCGCGGACGCGGCCTCGGCGGTGTTGTCGGGCGTGTTCACCAAGGGAACGATGAGCGGCGTCGGCGGCATCGGCCGGGACGCGGCGGGCAAGACCGGCACCACCGACGACTACGCGGCGGCGTGGTTCGCCGGGTTCACCCCCGACCTGGCGGGCGCGGTGAGCGTGGGCGACCCGCGCGGCTCCCAGCGGCACAAGCTGGTCGGGGTGCGGCTCGGCGGCCGTTACCACGGCGCGGTGCAGGGGGCGAGCGTGCCCGGCCCCATCTGGCGGGACACGATGGCCGCGGCGCTGAAGCGGGTGGCGCCGACGTCGTTCACGCCGATGGACCGGGACCGGTTCGGCGGTTGCGGCGCGCTCTGCCGCCCTGAACGACCTGGCACCGCGGACCAGGAGCGGCGGGACCGCGAAGCCCCGGGGACGCGGGACCGGGCGGAACCCGGGGACGCCCCGGGACGATGATCGGGAGCCGCGCCGGGCAGGCATGACCGGGTCGTGCGACCTGCCGTTCGCCGCCGGCGCGGCGCCTGTTCCGCGGAGGCGGACCCGCGCGGGCAGGTCCTGGAGGCCCTGCCGAGTGCCAGGTCGTGACCGCGGCCCTCCTGGACGACAAGGGCAGATCCGTCCCCTGCGGCGGCGGGACGGCCACCGCGGCGCGTGAGCGGAGGCCGCCCTGCGGGAGTCCGGCGGCCGAGCGGGTCATAGGATGGCCGTATGGCCACGTGCGAACACCTCTCCCAGGCCGGCGACCCCGCGGCGACGACACCGGAGGGTTGCGAGGAGTGCCTGGCCGGCGGAGGCCGGTGGGTGCACCTGCGGCGCTGCCTGGAGTGCGGTCACGTCGGCTGCTGCGACTCCTCGCCGGCCAAACACGCCACCGCGCACTTCCACGCCACCGGCCATCCCGTGATGCAGTCCTACGAGCCCGGCGAGCAGTGGCGCTGGTGCTTCGTGGACAGCCGGATGGGTTAGCGCTCCAGCATCGCCTCTTCGAGGTCGAGTTGCGCCATCAGGTCGCGCAGCACCTCGTCCTCGAGGCGGCGTTCGTCGCGCAGGCGTACGAACACCCGGCGCTCGGCCTGCAGCATCTCGCGGCGCAGACGCCGATACAGCGCGCTGGGGGTCTCCGCGCCGTCCTGGCCCGTGCCGCCGCCCAGGCGCTCCCACGCCGACAACGACCGGCGCCACGCCTTCTCCCTCAGCTGGTCGATGACCTGTTGCTCGATCTCGTCGGGCTCGTCCTGCCCGGCGATCAGCCGATCCAGCTCCGCCAGCCCTTCCTCCAGCGCCGCCTGCTGGGCCGCCGCCGCGGCCAGACGGTCCTCGTACTCCTCCTGGTCGCTCGACACGCGGAGCCGCCTGATCAGCGCGGGGAACGTGGTGCCCTGGATCAGGAGGGTGCCGATCACGGTGGTGAACGTCAGGAAGAGCACCATCGCGCGGTCGCGCTCGGACACCTCCGGCGGGACGGCGTACGCCGCCGCGAGTGACACCACACCCCGCATACCCGCCCAC
>NZ_SMJZ01000195.1 GCF_004348345.1 Nonomuraea longispora | reverse complement strand
GGTGGGGTGAGGCCGGGGCGCCTGCAGGAGTGCCCGGTGGGCGGAAGAGGGTCCTGTCAGGGCTCGCCATGCATCATCATGGAGCGCGGCAGACGGCTGGTGAGGAATGTGAGGAAATGCCATGAGTGAGCTGAACTCGTTGATCCTGGAGCGCATCAGGGACGTCCCCGACTACCCGAAGCAGGGCATCCAGTTCAAGGACATCACCCCCCTCCTCGCCGATCCTGTGGCGATGGCCGCCGTGGTGGACGAACTGGCCGGGCTGTACCAGGTGGACAAGATCGTGGGGATCGAGGCGCGCGGGTTCATCCTCGCCGCTCCGGTGGCGTACCGCGCGGGGGCAGGGTTTGTGCCGGTGCGTAAAAAGGGGAAACTGCCCGCCGAGACCCTTGAGGAGTCCTACGATCTGGAGTACGGCTCCGCGACCATCGAGGTCCACCGTGACGCCCTCGCGCCCGGCGAGCGGGTGCTCGTCATCGACGACGTGCTGGCGACCGGTGGCACCGCCGCGGCGACCGTGGAGCTGGTGAGGAGGACGGGAGCCGAGGTCGTCGCTGTGGCGGTGCTGATGGAGCTGGCCTTTCTGGGCGGGCGCGAGCGGTTGACGGGAGTGCCCCTGCACTCGCTCGTGATCGTCTGAGCCCGCCCCGCGACTGCTCAAGTCGGCTGCCTGGATACACTTGGGGGATCTGGACTCGAACGTGAGGAGTCATTGCGTGAGGAGTCTGTGTGCCCCGTGATGTGGTCGCGCCCGACGTAACCGATTCCGGCAACGCCGAGGCGCCCGGCGTGCCGACGACGGTGCGTCGAAGGCGGTTTGGGGGTGGGGCCATGAATCCGGTGCTGGAGCCGCTGTTCCGTACGGTCCGCGCCACCCATCCCAAGGCGGACCTGCGCCTGATCGAGCGCGCCTACGACGTCGCGGCCTATCACCACCGTGACCAGAAGCGGAAGTCGGGCGACCCCTACATCACCCACCCGCTGGCGGTGGCGACGATCCTGGCCGAGCTCGGCACCGATGACGAGACCCTCTGCGCGGCGCTGCTGCACGACACGGTGGAGGACACCGCCTACAGCCTCGACGAGTTGCGCGGCGACTTCGGCGAGACGATCGCGTCCCTGGTCGACGGCGTGACCAAGCTCGACAAGGTCAAGTTCGGCGACGCGGCGCAGGCCGAGACCGTGCGCAAGATGGTCGTCGCGATGTCGCGCGACATCCGCGTGCTGATCATCAAGCTGGCCGACCGGCTGCACAACATGCGCACCATGCGCTATCTGCCCGAGCACAAGCGCCACCAGAAGTCGCGCGAGACACTGGAGATCTTCGCCCCGCTGGCCCACCGCCTGGGCATGAACACGATCAAGTGGGAGCTCGAGGATCTCGCCTTCGCCATGCTCTATCCCAAGCGCTACGACGAGATCGCGCGCATGGTGTCGGAGCGCGCGCCGCGCAGGGACCTGTTCCTGCAGGAGGTCATCGAAAAGGTCTCCGGCGACCTGCGCGAGGCGAAGATCCGCGCCGTCGTCAAGGGCCGGCCGAAACACTACTACTCGGTCTACCAGAAGATGATCGCCCGCGACGTGGCGTTCGACGACATCTATGACCTGGTGGGCATTCGGGTGCTGGTCGACAGCGTGCGCGACTGTTATGCCGCGCTCGGCACGATCCACGCCCGGTGGAACCCGGTGCCGGGGCGGTTCAAGGACTACATCGCGATGCCCAAGTTCAACATGTACCAATCGCTGCACACGACGGTGATCGGTCCCGAGGGCAAGCCGGTGGAGCTGCAGATCCGCACCCACGCGATGCACCACAGGGCCGAATACGGCGTGGCCGCCCACTGGAAGTACAAAGAGGAGGTCGGCAGCCCCGGCCCTGCGGGCAAGGTCAAGCCGGGCAGCGACATGGCGTGGCTGCGTCAGCTCCTCGACTGGCAGAAGGAGACCTCCGACCCGGGTGAGTTCCTCGAGTCGCTGCGGTTCGACCTGTCGGTGTCGGAGGTCTACGTCTTCACCCCGAAAGGGCAGGTCATCGCGCTGCCGGAGGGGGCAACTCCGGTCGACTTCGCCTACGCCGTGCACACCGAGGTGGGCCACCGCTGCATCGGCGCGCGCGTCAACGGGCGGCTGGTGCCGCTGGAGTCGCGGCTCGGCAACGGCGACACCGTGGAGATCTTCACGTCCAAGTCGCCCGACGCGGGCCCTTCGCGCGACTGGCTGAAGTTCGTCAAGTCGGGCCGGGCCCGCAACAAGATCCGGCAGTGGTTCTCCAAGGAGCGCCGCGAGACCGCGATCGAGGCCGGCAAGGAGGCCATCGGGCGGGCCATGCGCAAGCAGGGCCTGCCGCTGCAGCGGCTGATGTCGGGTGAGGCGCTGCTGGCGCTGGCCCGCGACCTGCGTTACCCCGACGTGTCGGCCCTCTACGCTGCGGTGGGCGAGGGCCACGTCGCGGCCCAGAACGTCGTGCAGAAGCTCGTGGCCTCGATCGGCGGCGTCGACAGCGCCGAGGAGGACATTGCCGAGACCTCGCTGCCGACCCGGTTGCGCGGCCGCCCCAGGGGCGGTGGCGGCGCGGGCGTGGTCGTCGCGGGCGACGCCGACGTGTGGGTACGCCTGTCGAAGTGCTGCACCCCGGTGCCCGGCGATGAGATCGTCGGCTTCGTCACCCGCGGCCACGGCGTCTCGGTGCACCGCGGCGACTGCACCAACGTGCAGCAGCTCAGGTCGCAGCCCGACCGGCTGGTGGAGGTCAGCTGGTCGCCGAGCGACGACAGCGTCTTCCTGGTGGCCATCCAGGTCGAGGCGCTCGACCGGCCGCGCCTGCTGTCCGACGTCACGCGTACGCTCTCCGACCAGCACGTCAACATCCTCAGCGCCTCGGTGACGACCTCGCGCGACCGGGTGGCGGTCAGCAAGTTCACCTTCGAGATGGGCGACCCCAAGCACCTGGGCCACGTGCTGAAGGCCGTGCGCAGCATCCAGGGCGTCTTCGACGTCTATCGGGTGAGCGGCGCCGGAGGCTGAGCCGGCACGGTCAGCCGGCGAGGCCGGGCAGGTTGACGACGATCGCCTCCTGCGTGCTGCGGGCGATCACCACCACGGCCTCCTTCGACGGGTCCGGGTTCTCCTCGCGATGGGGCACGTACGGCGGGACGTAGACGTAGTCTCCGGGGCCCGCCTCGATGCGCACCTCCTTGGAGTCCTCCAGGAAGACGAACGCGGGCGTGCCGCTGACCACGTAGATGGCCGTCTCGGAGGCCCCGTGGTGGTGGTCGGAGGAGCGGGTGGCGGGCGCGACGTGCGTCTGGCCCATCCACAACCGCGTGGAGCCGGCCGTGGCGCCGCTGATGGCGGCCAGCCGGCGCATGCCGGAACTCTGCGCCGTGTCGCCCGTGAGCTCCCCGGCGGGCACGTGACGCAGCGGCTGGTGGAACGGGTCTCCCTCGGCTCGACAGCCCTCCCACAGCCGCCCTCCGGCCCGCTCCAGCACGCCGGAGGCGACGGCGGCCAGGCGTACGGAATCGTCGTGCGCGGCGAGCAGCTCGGCGGCCAGTCCGGGGTCGTGCGCGCGCAGCTCGCGCAGCAGCCACTTGCCGCCGCCGCCCTGCCAGCGCCGCCCCACGCCCAGCGCGGTCCTGGCGGCCTCCTGGGCCACCTCCCAGCGGATGAACGCCTCCTCGCCGGCGTCGGCGACCCCCGCCAGGTCGTCGAGGAGGTCCGACAGCACATAGCGGGCCTGCTCGGCCTGGTCGGGCGTCAGCCCGCCGGGCCCTTCCGCGAGGCGCTCGCCGAGCGCGCTCTGCAGGTCGCTGGCCCGCCCGCCCGTCCTGTCGGCCAGCACCGCGCCCTCGGCGCACATGCGCGCCAGGCTCGGCCTGCGCATGCCGAAGTCCTTGTCGAGGTAGGCGTGCAGGCTGGTCTCGCTGTGCAAGTACAACTCCACCGGCCACCCGCGCCAGCGCAGCGACTCGCGGTAGGGGGTGTCCAGGCCGTCGAGCACCACCACGACGTCGAGGTCGGACGTGCTGGTGCGGCGCCCGGTGAGCACGCTGCCGCCGACGAAGGCGTACAGGGCGCCCGGGAACATCTCCTCGACGAGGGCGCGCGCGTCGGTGACGGGATCCATGACGTCAGCCTAGATCCCAGGCGCCGGCGCGCGCCGCCCTATTCGGCAGCGGCCGCGGCTCAGCTGAACTCGGCCAGCGTGCGCTCGGCCTCCTCCAGCCACGACCGGCGGGCGGTCAGCGCCTCCTCGGCCTCCTTGACGTCCTTGGCACGCCCTGCGGCCTGCGCCTTGGACAGCCGCTTCTCCAGCTGGTCGATGGAGGTGCGCAGCTGGTCGACCGTGCTCTGGGCGCGCGCCCTGGCCTCGGGGTTGGAGCGCTTCCACTCGGCGTCCTCGGCCTTGCGCACGGCGTCGTCGACCTTGCGCAGCCCGCCCTCGAGCCGGTCGCGCTGGTCGCGCGGCACGGGGCCGGCGGCCTCCCAGCGCTCCAGGATGTGCCGCAGCGCCCCCCTCGCCGTGCGCACGTCGGTGACGGGGAGGATCTTCTCCGCCTCGGCGAGCAGCTGCTCCTTGACCGCCGCGTTGGCCGCGAGCGAGGCGTCGCGCTCGGCGAACACGGCGGAACGGGCCTGGAAGAACTGGTCCTGGGCGCCCTTGAAGCGGACCCAGAGCTCGTCCTCGGCCTCGCGCGATGCCCGGCCGGCGCTCTTCCACTGCTGCATCAGGTCGCGGTAGATCGCCGCCGTGCCGCCCCAGTCGGTCGAGTCGGCCAGCGCCTCGGCCTCGGCGACGATGCGCTCCTTGGCCGCGCGCACCTCCTCGCGCTGCTCGTCGAGCCCCGCGAAATACTGCTTGCGGCGCTTGGCGAACGCCGTGCGTGCGGCCGACAGGCGCTTCCACAGCGCGGCCTCGGTGACCCGGTCGATGCGGTCGGCGGCCTTCCACTCCTCGATGAGCTGGCGCAGCCGTTCACCGCCGGACTTCCAGTGAGTGGTCTCGTCGGCGATGCGCTCGGCCTCGGCGACGATGCGTTCCTTGACCGCCCTGGCCTCGGCCCGCGCCTGTTCGCGAGCGGCCTTGACCTCCTCACGGCGCTGCGCGACCAGCTCGGTCAGGCCGTCGAGCCTGGCCGTCAGCGCGGCCAGGTCGCCGACCGCGTGGGCGTCCGCGACGGCCTCACGCAGCTTGGCGATGCTCGCCTCGGCCTGTGCCGGAGCCAGGTCGGTGCTCCTGACGCGCTGTTCGAGCAGCTGGACCTGGCCGGCCAGCTCGTCGTACTTGCGATGGAAGTAGGCCAGTGCCTCTCCGGGTTCACCGGCCTGCCAGGACCCGACGGCTCGCTCTCCCTCAGCCGTACGCACGTAGACGGTGCCGTCGTCGTCTACCCGGCCCCACGGGTCGGTGCTCACCGTGTCCTCCCGCACTCTCCATCAGACCCTTCGGGACTACTTCGTCCCTAGTTTGTATTACGTCAGCTCTTGCCGGCGATTGTCACGTCTTTGATTTCGACGCTCTGCTTCGGTGCTCCGGTCCCGTCTCCCGCGTCTGCGACGACGCCTGCTTTGCTCACCTTGTCCAGGATGTCCAGCCCTTTGGTGATCGTACCCACCGGCGTGTATTGCGGGGGGAGGGCGATGTCCCCGAAAACGAGGAAGAACTGGCTGCCCGTCGTGCCGGGCGCCTGCGTCTTGGCCATCGCCATCACGCCCCGCTTGTACGTGGCGCCCTTCAGGTTCTCCTCGGCCATGACGTAGCCGGGGCCGCCCGAGCCGTCCTGGCTCTTGCCGTCGGCCTTCGCGAACGGGTCACCGCACTGGAGCATCGGGAACTGCTGGCTGCCCAGGCGGTGGCACTTGCTCCCGTCGTAGTAGTTCTTCTCGGCGAGGTGCTCGAGAGAGTTGGTCGTGCACGGCGCCTTGGCGTTGTCGAGCTCCACCACGATGTCGCCGCGGTTGGTCTCGAACGTCATCGTCTTCTTCGCCGGTTCGGTCTTCACCTTCTTCGGCGGCAGGCCGACGTCCTTCACCTTGCCGCCGGTCGTGTCGGCGGCGTAGTCGCACGTGCCCGCCGCCGCGTCGTAGGGCTTGGGCCCCGTGGTCGCCGCCGCGGAGGCGGTGTCCTGGGGCGCCGCCGTGGGGGACGCGGCCGCGTCCGTCGGCGTGTCGCCTCCGCTCATGAACGCGATCGCGGCCACGACGCCGCCGACCACGACCACCACGCCCACGGTGGAGCCGATGATCGCCGTGCGCTTGGCCTTCTGCTCGCGCTCGAGACGGCGCTGCATCTGCCGCTCGTAGTGCTCACGCGCCAGCTGCTTCTGCCGGTCCTTCCCCGTGGCCACCGCTTTGCCTCCCATAGTGAATCAACTGAGGTGGGCGAATCGTATCGGCCATTGGGTAATGATTCGCAGCCCGGCGACCCGCACCGGTACCCTTCGGTTACATTCCCATTGGCTTTTCGACGAGATCACCTGAGGCAGATGCTCATCGCCGGCTTCCCCGCAGGGGCCTTCCAGACCAATTGTTACGTCGTCGCGCCCGCCGCCGGCGAGGAGTGCGTGATCGTCGATCCAGGACAGGACGCGACCGACGGCGTCGACGAGCTGCTGCGCGAGCACCGGCTCAAGCCGGTCGCGGTCCTGCTCACCCACGGTCACCTCGACCATGTCTGGTCCGTGGCCCCGGTCTGCGGCGCGCGTGACGTCCCCGCGTGGATCCACCCCGACGACCGCCACCTGCTCAGCGATCCCGCCGCCGGCTGGTCCGACATGAGCGCGCAGCTGTTCGGGGGCCTGACGCTGAGCGAGCCCGACGACGTGCGCGAGCTGTCCGACGGCGCCGTGCTGAAGCTCGCCGGCCTTGAGCTCGTGGTCGACCACACCCCGGGCCACACCAGGGGGTCGGTGAGCTTCAGGCTGCCCGGCGACGAGATCATGTTCTCGGGCGACCTGCTGTTCGCCGGCTCCATCGGCCGATCCGACCTTCCTGGCGGCGACTACGCCACGATCCTGCGCAGCCTGGCTACCAAGTGTCTGCCGCTGCCGGACGATACGGTCGTCCTGCCGGGCCACGGACCACAGACAACGATTGGCCGCGAGCGTGCCGTCAACCCATACCTGAAAGAGGCGGCGCCGCACGCCGGTCCCACAAGAGGGATCTAATGAGCTTCCAAGCACCGAAAGGCACCTTCGACTGGCTGCCTCCCCGCTCCGAGCGGATCCTCGCCGTGCGCGAGGCGCTCGCCGCGCCGCTGCGCGAGGCGGGTTACGGCTACATCGAGACGCCTGTTTTCGAGGACACCCAGCTGTTCGCCAGGGGCGTAGGCGAGTCGACCGACATCGTCTCCAAGGAGATGTACACCTTTCCCGACAAGGCGGGCCGCTCCCTGACCCTGCGCCCCGAGGGCACGGCCTCCGTCGTGCGCGCGGTGCTGCAGCACAACCTGCACGCCGGCCAGCTCCCGGTGAAGCTGTGGTATTCCGGCAGCCAGTTCCGCTACGAGCGCGCCCAGAAGGGCCGCTACCGCCACTTCTGGCAGGTCGGCGCGGAGGCGCTCGGCGCGGAGGACCCGGCGCTCGACGCCGAGCTCATCGTGCTGGGCGCCCGCGGGTTCACCTCGCTCGGTCTCGAGAACGTCAGGCTGCTGCTCAACTCGCTCGGCGACAAGACGTGCCGGCCCGCCTACCGTGCGGCGCTGCAGGAGTTCCTGCGCGGCCTCGACCTCGACGCCGACACCAAGGCCCGCATCGAGATCAACCCGCTGCGGGTGCTCGACGACAAGCGGCCCGAGGTCCAGGCGCAGCTCACCGGCGCCCCCCTGGTGGTCGACCACCTGTGCGCGGCCTGCAAGGCCTACCACGAGGAGGTCCGCTTCCTGCTGACCGCGTCCGGCATCGCGTTCGAGGACGATCCGCGGCTGGTGCGCGGGCTCGACTACTACACACGCACCACGTTCGAGTTCGTGCACGACGGGCTCGGCTCCCAGTCGGCCGTGGGCGGCGGCGGGCGCTACGACGGGCTGAGCGAGATGCTCGACGGCCCGCCGCTGCCCAGCGTCGGGTGGGCGCTCGGGGTCGACCGCACGTTCCTGGCCATGGAGGCCGAGGGGCTGCTCGGCGACCACGCGCAGGCCCGCGTCCAGGTGTACGGTGTCCCGCTGGGCGACGAGGCCCGCCGCCGGATGTTCCTGATCCTCAACGACCTGCGCGTGGCGGGAGTCAGCGCCGACATGGCCTTCGGCGGCAAGGGGCTCAAGGGGGCGATGAAGGGCGCCGGCCGTTCGGGCGCCGGGTTCGCGCTGATCCTGGGGGAGCGTGACCTCGCCGCCGAGGTCGTGCAGGTGAAGAACCTGACCACCGCCGAGCAGACCGAGGTGCCGCTGGCCCAGGTCGTCGACGTCCTGAAGGGGAAGGTGCAGTGATCCGCCGCTCGGCCGGTGCCGGGTCGCCGCCGTACCTTCGCCTTTTCTATCCGTACGAAGGGACGGTGTGGTGATCCGCGAGCCAGCGCCCGCCGGGTCGTCGCCGTACCTTCGCCTTTTCTATCCGTACGAAGGGAAAGTGCAGTGATCCGCACGCATACCGCCGGGTCGCTCCGCGAGGAGCACGCCGGGCAGCAGGTGACGCTCGCAGGATGGGTGGCCCGACGCCGTGACCACGGCGGCGTCGTCTTCATCGACCTGCGTGACGCCTCCGGCTCGGCGCAGGTGGTCTTCCGCGAGGAGGACCACGCCCACGACCTGCGCGCCGAATACTGCGTGCAGGTCGTCGGCCAGGTCAGGGTGCGCCCCGAAGGCAACGAGAACCCCGACCTGCCCACCGGCTCGATCGAGGTGGTCGCCGACCGGGTCGAGGTGCTCAGCGAGTCGGCGCCGCTGCCCTTCCCCATCGAGGGCAGCGTGGGGGTGTCGGAGGAGGCGCGGCTCAAGCACCGCTACCTCGACATCCGCCGCCAGCAGGTCGCCGAGGCGATGCGCACCCGGTCGAAGGCCACCTACCTCGCCAACGAGGTGATGCACGAGCTCGGCTTCGTCTACGTCGAGACGCCGACGCTGACCCGCTCCACGCCCGAGGGCGCGCGTGACTTCCTGGTGCCGGTGCGCCTGCAGCCGGGCAACTGGTACGCGCTGCCGCAGTCGCCCCAGCTGTTCAAGCAGCTGCTGCAGGTGGCCGGGCTTGAGCGCTACTACCAGCTGGCCAAGTGCTACCGCGACGAGGACCTGCGGGCCGACCGGCAGCCGGAGTTCACGCAGATCGACGTCGAGATGTCCTTCGTCGACCAGGAGGACGTGATCGAGGTCGGCGAGGCGCTGATCGGCCGGCTGTGGAAGGAGATCGCCGGCTACGAGCCGCCGGCGCCGCTGCCGCGCATGACCTACGCCGACGCCATGGCCCGCTTCGGCTCCGACAAGCCGGACCTGCGCTTCGGCCAGGAACTGGTCGAGATGACCGAATACTTCTCCGGCACCACGTTCCGCGTCTTCCAGGCCGACTACGTGGGCGCCGTCGTCATGCCGGGCGGCGCCTCGCAGACCCGCAAGGAGCTCGACGGCTGGCAGGAGTGGGCGCGCTCGCGCGGCGCCAAGGGCCTGGCCTACGTGCTCGTCCAGGAGGACGGCACGCTCGGCGGTCCGGTCGCGAAGAACCTGTCGGAGCAGGAGCTGTCCGGGCTGGCCGCCAAGGTGGGCGCCGAGCCCGGCGACGCGATCTTCTTCGCCGCGGGGGCCAGGAACGCCTCCCGCGACCTGCTCGGCGCGGCCCGGCTGGAGATCGGCCGGCGCTGCGACCTCATCGACGAGTCGCAGTGGTCGTTCCTGTGGGTCGTCGACGCGCCCATGTTCGAGGAGGACGGCGAGGGCGGCTGGACGGCCGTGCACCACCCGTTCACCGGCCCCAAACCGGAGTGGGCCGACAACTTCCAGGACCACCCGGGCGAGGCGCTGGCCTACGCCTACGACATGGTCTGCAACGGCATGGAGATCGGTGGCGGCTCGATCCGTATCCACCGGGCCGAGATGCAGCAGCGCGTGTTCGACGTGCTCGGCATCTCCAAGGAGGAGGCGGAGAGCAAGTTTGGCTTCCTGCTGGAGGCGTTCAAGTACGGCCCGCCGCCGCACGGAGGCATCGCCTACGGCTGGGACCGCATCTGCATGCTGCTGTCCGGCGGCGAGTCGATCCGTGACGTGATCGCGTTCCCGAAGACGGCGTCCGGGTTCGACCCGCTCACGGGCGCTCCCACGCCGATCACGGCGGGCCAGCGCAAGGAGGCGGGCGTCGACGCGCCGCCCAGGCCGTAACAGGTGCGAACCACGTGTACGGCAGGCGCCTGGCGACGCCTGCCGTACACGTTCACGAGCAGGTCAGGAGAAGGTGATCTTCTTGATGATCACCGGTTTCTTGGGGGCGGTGGTGCCGCCGTCGCCCGTGATGTCGGCGTTGTTGAGGAGCAGGTCCTGCCCGCTGGTGGCGAGCCCGGTCAGCATGTCCATGCCCTCGTCGACCATGCCGATGACCGAGTAGCCCGCGCCGACCTGGACGTTCTCGTCCGACAGTGAGATGGCGAACTGGCTGTTGTTCCGGCCCGCCGCCTCGCTGGGCTGGGTCATGAACACCACGCCCTTGCCCAGCGGGATCTCGGCGTTCTCGTCGGCGTAGACGTAACCCGCGGTGCCCTGGCCGTCGGTCGGGTTCTTGCCGTCGGCCTTGGCCTGCGGATCGCCGCACTGCAGCATGTGCACGCCGGCGACGTCGGGCGTGACGAGGCGGTGGCACTTCATGTCGTCGTAGAACTTCTTCTTCGCCAGGAAGCGCATCGAGTTGACCGCGCACGGCGCCGCGTCGGTCATGAGGTTGACGGTGAAGCTGCCGCGGTTGGTGGCGACCGTCATCTTCTTCAGCTTCATGTTGGGCTTCTTGTCCGGCAGCCCGACGAACTTGTGCGGCAGCGACTTGTCCCGCTTGTACGTGCAGGTCACCGGGCCGGTCTTGGTCGGGCTCGGTGACGTCCCCGGAGGGGTGACGGACGCGCTGGCGGAAGGGGTGCTCTGCGCCGCGGTCTCCTCGGAGTCCTTGTTGACCATCGTGGTTCCGGCGAAGATCCCGCCCGCGACCACGACCACCGCCACGCCCGCGCCGAGGAAGGTGTTCCGCCTCGCCTTGGAGGTCTGGTCGGTGGCGCGCTTGGCCTGCCGTTCCTTGTGCTCCCGCGCCAGCTCTCTCTGGCGGTCTTCTTCGTTCTGGCGGTCGTCGCCGCTCACCGCTATGTCCTCTCGCTTTTGCCCACGCATGACCAAACAACTCCGCGCATGCTACCGGCCTCCGATATGTGCCGGACGTAAGTGGCGAAAGCCGGTGGATGCGACCTGTGTGATCGACGCTCGCCGCCGTCGCCATGCCCGCGTTCCGCAGGGTTCGTACGGCGTTCTACGGCGTTCGTACGGCGTCGTGTGGAACACCGCCGCGCGGGCTCGCCGGCCCTGCGGACCCTGTAACCTCGCGTTGTGGACAGCCTGTTCGATTCGGCGGCTGAGGAGGCCACGCCGCAGCCGCTCGCGGTGCGCATGCGCCCGCGCACCCTCGACGAGGTGATCGGCCAGCGGCACCTGCTCGGCTCCGGCACCCCGCTGCGGCGCCTGGTCGAGAGCGAGGCGCCCATGTCGCTGTTCCTGTGGGGGCCGCCGGGCACCGGCAAGACGACACTCGCCTACGTGGTCTCCAACGTCACCAAGCGCCGCTTCGTCGAGATCTCGGCCGTGTCGGCGGGCGTCAAGGACGTGCGCGCGGCCATCGACAACGCCCGGCGCGAGCTCGGCATGACGGGCCGGCAGACGGTCCTGTTCGTCGACGAGGTGCACCGCTTCAACAAGGCCCAGCAGGACGCGTTGCTGCCCGCCGTGGAGAACCGCTGGGTCACCTTCATCGGCGCCACCACGGAGAACCCGTTCTTCTCGGTCATCTCGCCGCTGCTGTCGCGTTCGCTGCTCCTCACCCTGGAGTCCCTGACCGACGACGACGTCCGCGCGGTGCTGGAGCGTGCGGTGTCCGACCCGCGCGGCCTGGGCGGGCGCGCGACGCTGTCGCCGCAGGCCCTGGAGCATCTCGTACGCCTCGCGGGCGGCGACGCGCGCCGGTCGCTGACCTACCTGGAGGCGGCGGCGCTGCTGGGCGACGACATCACCGTCGAGGTGGTGGAGAAGGCCGTCGACAAGGCCGCCGTGCGCTACGACCGGCAGGGCGACCAGCACTACGACGTGATCAGCGCGTTCATCAAGTCGATGCGCGGTTCCGACGCCGACGCCGCGCTCCACTACCTCGCCCGCATGATCGAGGCCGGCGAGGACCCGCGCTTCATCGCCCGCCGCATCGTCATCTTCGCCTCCGAGGACGTCGGCATGGCCGACCCCACCTGCCTGCAGACGGCGGTGGCCGCCGCGCAGGCGGTGCAGCTCATCGGGCTGCCCGAGGGGCAGATCAACCTCGCCCAGGCCGTCATCCACTGCGCGACCGCGCCGAAGTCCAACGCTGTCGTCAAGGCCATCGGGGCAGCGGTCGGCGACGTCCGGAAGGGGCTGATCGGCCAGGTGCCCGGCCACCTGCGCGACGCCCACTATCCCGGCGCCGCCAAGCTGGGCCACGGCGACGGCTACAAATACCCCCACGACTTCGAGCACGGCCTGGTGCGTCAGGACTACGCGCCCGAGCAGGTGCGCGACAGGCGCTACTACGAGCCGACCAGGCACGGCGCCGAGGGGCCCGTGGCCGAGCGCTGGGCCAGGATCCGTGCCTTCCTGCGCGGCGCCTGAGGTCCGCGCGCGTGCCGGGCCGATGTACGGTTGCAGGAGTGACGGCGGGACACGCCGCGGCCCCCGGCCACACGTGGCGCCACGCGAGGCGGCCCACGGGCCGGCGCATGGTGGCGTGATGCCGGAGCGGCGGCTCGTGCCCGGCTCGGGGCGGCACGGTCTCACGCGGGCGGTCACGGAAGGTGCCGGGGCCGACGTGGCGGCCTGATCAAGGTCGCTTTCCCCACTAATGTGGTCGCTCGAACGCGATAGGGTCTTGCCGTTCCGGCCCAGCGTACGAGGGAGATGCGCGGATGCTTACCGCTGGAGAGGTCGCCGGGCTGATCGCGGCCACGGGCTGGATGGTCCTGGTCTGTGTGCTGGCCATGGTGCTCGTCAAGGTCGCCAGGCTGCTCACCGAGACCACCAAGGCGGTCTCCGATCTCAACAACCGGCTGACACCGCTGCTCGACGACATGAGCGTCACGGTCAACGAGACCAACAGGCAGCTGGCCGCCGTCGAGGCCATCGCCACGGACATCAAGCAGGTCAGCGGCCACGCGGCCAAGCTGAGCGCGGTGACGCAGACCATCTTCACCGGGCCGCTCATCAAGGTCTCGTCGCTCGGCTACGGCGTGCGGCGCGCCATCGAGGCCCGCACACCGGCCAGGCAGGCTGCCCGGGGGGCGACCCGGGGGACGGCACCGAGGCGGTCGAGGTGATCAGGCGGCTGTTCTACCTCTCGCTCGGTGCGTTCCTCGCCTTCTGGGTGATGCGCAGGCTGCAGGCGCTCCATCCAGACCACGTCGCCCGTCGCACCGCCGACGGCGCGGCGGGCATGCTCCGGCAGGTGAAAGACTTTACTTCCGACGCGCTCGGCGAGGCGGCCGGCCGCGAAACAGAGTTGCGGGCGCGCTTCGGGCTCGACGACGCTGAGGACGACAAGTGAACCCCACAACCAACGCAAAGGATGGCCACCATGGAGTCGGCAGAGATCGCACGCCGCTTCCTGCGCTTCTTCGAGGAGCGTGGGCACAAGATAGTGCCCTCGGCCAGCCTGATCGCTGAGGACCCGACGCTTCTCCTGGTGAATGCCGGTATGGTGCCGTTCAAGCCGTACTTCCTGGGGCAGCGCAAGCCTCCGGCGTCCCGGCTGGCCACCGCGCAGAAGTGTGTGCGCACCCCCGACATCGAAGAGGTCGGCAAGACCACGCGGCACGCCACCTTCTTCCAGATGCTCGGCAACTTCTCGATCGGCGACTACTTCAAGGCCGAAGTGATCCCGTTCGCGTGGGAGCTGCTCACCAGGTCCGAGTCCGACGGCGGCTTCGGCTTCCCCGAGGACCGCCTGTGGGCGACCGTCTACCACGACGACGACGAGGCGTACGACCTGTGGCGCAACCGCGTCGGCCTGCCCGAGGAGCGCATCCAGCGCCGCGGCCTTGAGGACAACTACTGGCACATGGGCGTGGCGGGGCCGGGCGGCCCGTGCTCGGAGATCTACTACGACCGCGGCGCCGAATACGGCAAGGAGGGCGGCCCCGTCGCCGACGAGGACCGCTACCTCGAGGTCTGGAACCTCGTGTTCATGCAGTATCAGCTCAGCCAGGTCCGTTCCAAGGTCGACTTCGACGTGGACGGCGAGCTGCCGTCGAAGAACATCGACACCGGCATGGGCCTCGAGCGCATGGCGACGATCCTGCAGGGCGTCGACAACCTCTACGAGATCGACACCACGTACAAGATCCTCGACCGCGCGGCCGAGCTCACCAAGACCCGCTACGGGCGCGACCACCGCGCCGACGTCAGCCTGCGGGTGGTCGCCGACCACGTGCGCACCGGCACCATGCTGGTCGCCGACGGCGTCCTGCCCGGCAACGAGGGCCGCGGCTACGTCCTGCGCCGCATCCTGCGCCGCACGGTGCGCAACCTGCGCCTGCTCGGTTCCGGCGACGACCGCTACATGCACGAGCTGACCGACGTGGCGATCAACGTCATGGGCGAGCAATATCCCGAGCTCAAGGCCGACGCGCCGCAGATCCACGGCATCATCGACGCCGAGGAGGCGTCCTTCCTCGGCACGCTGCGCACCGGCACCGCCATCTTCGACGTGGCGGTCGAGGAGACCAAGCGCAGGTCGGCCACCACGCTCCCCGGTGAGCAGGCGTTCAAGCTCCACGACACCTACGGCTTCCCGATCGACCTGACGCTGGAGATGGCGGCCGAGCACGGGCTCACGGTCGACGAGGAGGGCTTTCGCCGCCTCATGAAGGAGCAGCGGCAGGCGGCCAAGGCCGACGCGGCGGCGAAGAAGACCGGCAACGCCGACATCTCCGTCTTCGGGCAGCTGCTCGAGGCGTCGGGCAAGGTCGAGTTCCTCGGTTACGACCAGACCGAGGCCGACACCAACGTGGCCGGCATCATCGCCGACGGTGTGCCCGTGCCGGTGGCGGGCGCGGGTTCGAGCGTCGAGGTCGTGCTCGCGCGCACCCCGTTCTACGCCGAGGGCGGCGGCCAGCTCGCCGACCAGGGCGTGATCCGCACCAGCGGCGCGGAGGTCGAGGTCGTCGACGTGCAGTCCCCGCTCGCGGGGCTCGTCGTGCACCGCGGCAAGGTCCGCAAGGGCGAGCTCAGGGTCGGTGACGAGGCGCAGGCCGAGATCGACGTCGAGCGCCGGCGTGCGATCTCGCGCAGCCACAGCGCCACCCACCTGGTCCACCGCGGCTTCAAGAACGCGCTCGGCGAGACGGCGGCGCAGGCCGGTTCGGAGAACTCGCCCGGCCGCTTTCGCTTCGACTTCACCGCCTCAGGCGCGGTGCCGCAGAGCGTGCTGCGCGACGTCGAGGACGAAGTCAACGCCGTGCTCATCAACGACCTCCAGGTCAACGCCTTCTACACCTCCCAGGCGGAGGCCAGGGCGATGGGCGCGCTGGCGATGTTCGGCGAGAAATACGGCGACGAGGTGCGCGTGGTCGAGATCGGCGACTACTCCCGCGAGCTGTGCGGCGGCACCCACGTGCACAGCTCCGGCCAGCTCGGCCTGGTCAAGGTGCTGGGCGAGCAGTCCGTGGGCGCCGGGGTGCGCCGCGTCGAGGCGCTCGTCGGCATCGACGCCTTCCGTTTCCTGGCGCGAGAGAGCGTGCTGGTCGCCCAGCTCACCGAGCAGCTCAAGGCGCGCCGCGAAGAGCTTCCCGAGCGCATCGACGGCATCGTCACCCGGTTGCGCACGGCCGAGAAGGAGCTGGAGAAGCTGCGCTCCGCGCAGGTGCTCCAGGTGGCGGGAGACCTGGCCGCGCAGGCTCGTGACCTGCACGGAGTCTCCGTGGTGACACACCGCGCGCCTGATGGCACCGGCGCTGATGATCTGCGTAAGCTCGCGCTTGATGTGCGTGGCAGGTTCCCGGCCGACAGACCGGCGGTCATCGTGATCGCCGGCGCCCCCTCCGACAGGCCCGTGGTGGTTGCCGCGGTCAACGAGGCGGGGCGCGAGCGGGGGCTCAAAGCCGGGCAACTGGTCGGCGTCGCCGCCAAGGCTCTTGGGGGTGGCGGTGGCGGCAAGGACGATGTCGCGCAAGGGGGCGGCACACGGCCGGAGGCGACCGGCGACGCGTTGCGCCTGGTCGAGCAGGCCGTCGCTGACCAGGTCAGCCGATAGCCCGGCCGGCATGAGATTCGGTGCGCGGATCGGCGTGGACGTCGGCTCCGTACGCGTGGGCGTGGCCCGCAGCGACCCTTCGGGCATGCTGGCCACGCCGGTCGAAACCGTCAGACGTGGCAAGGGCACCCTCGACCGCATCGCCGCGATCGTCGCCGAGCACGAGGCGATCGAGGTCGTGGTCGGGTTGCCCACCTCGCTGTCGGGGCGTGAGGGGCAGGCGGCCGCGCTGGCGCGGGAGTTCGCGTCGGCCCTGGCGGCACGGGTGGCGCCGACGCCGGTGCGGCTGTTCGACGAGCGGCTGACCACGGTGACCGCGCAGCAAGGACTGCGGGCCAGCGGCGTACGCGCGAAGAAGCAGCGCGGCGTCGTCGACCAGGCGGCCGCGGTCGTGCTGCTGCAGGACGCCCTCGACTCCGAACGCGCCACGGAAAGACCACCAGGCAGGCCCGTCGAACCGCCTCCGGCGGCCGGCGGACCTGCCTCATGAACGGCCGATCGACGGGTCCCTGCCGTGACCGGCGCGGGTGCGTGGCCGCCTCGTGCGTGCTGCCCGCACCGGCGGGGCGAGGCGGCGCTCCCGCCACGAGCAGGCGTGGCGGGGTGGTCTCGTGAGCGGCGTGCCCGAGGACGACGACGTGATCCCGTTCCGCGAGCCGGACTCCCGCGAGCCGGACTCCCGCGAGCCGGACTCCCGCGAGCCGGACTCCCGCGATACGGACGTCAGCGACACGGACGGTGACGTGGACCCGGTGCCGGGGGAGGGAAGCGGTGCGCGCCCGGATCGGGCGGCCGGACCGCCCTCCGCACCGGGAACGCCGGCAACCGGCGGGTCGGGCGCGGGGACGGGTTCCGGGCCG
>NZ_SMJZ01000194.1 GCF_004348345.1 Nonomuraea longispora | reverse complement strand
GGGGAGGTGACGCGGGCGACAGGGTCGCCGGGGGTGATGTCGCGGCCCGCCGGCGCCAGGTGAGTCAGGACGCCGTCGTGCTCGCTGACCAGTTCCTCCACCGTCTTCGACGTCTCCACCTCCGCCACCGCCTCGCCCGCCCGCACCGGCTCCCCGTCCCGCACGAGCCAGGCGGCCAGCACGTACGCCGAGTCGTTCGTGTTGAGCTTGGGCACCCGGATCTCAGCCATCGAGCCCTTCCCGTACGGCGCGTCGGATCGTGCCGTCCTGCACCAGCACGTCCCGTTCCAGGTGGGCGGCCGTGGGGATGACGCTGTCGGCCGAGCTGACCAGCTTGACCGGCCGCCGGAGCCGCCCCCAGAGCCGTGTGTGCAGGTCGGCGGCGACGTGGCCGCCCCAGGTGCCGCCCGCGCTGCCGTCCTCCGCGACGCAGATCAGCGGCGCCCGTCCGAGCAGGTCGAGGAGGGGCGCCGGGTCGAAGGGGTAGAGCCGGGAGGGGACCAGGAGCACGCCGGCCAGGTCGTGGTCGAGCAGCAGGGCTCGCATGGCCGCCAGCGCCCGGTGCGCCAGCCCTCCGGGGACGATCACGACGTAGTCGAGGTCGCCGGAAGGGACGTCCAGGCAGCCAGAGGGGTCGCCGGCCGGCGCGGGGCCCGGGTCGAGGCGCACCACCGCGACGTCGCCCGCCAGATCCCATCGGAACAGCTCCTCCGCAACCCCAGGCGGGTACATGCGCCGTGTGTAGAGCACCTTGTCCTCGAAGAACAGGCACGGCTCGCGCAGGGCCAGCATGCGGTCGAGCACGGCCCGGTTGTCGTGGAACGGCGACATCTCGAACAGTGACAGGCCGGGGATGCCGATGAAGTGTTTCTGCGGGCTCTGGCTGTGCGTGGGGCCGTAACCTCGGTGGCCTCCCGAGGGGCAGCGGATGACCAGCGGCACGGGGACGCGGGCGCCGTACATGGTGACGGACTTGCTGGCGAAGTTGAGGATCTGGTCGAAGGCGAGCGCGGCGAAGTCGGCGAACATGATCTCGGCGATCGCCTTGCCGCCCGCGAGTGCCAGCCCGGAGGCCGCCCCGACGATGGTCCCCTCGCTGAGCGGGGTGGTCAGGACGCGGTCGGGGAAACGGGTCGACAGGCCCTTGGTGATCTTGAAGGCGCCCCCGTAGGGGTCGAGCAGGTCCTCGCCGAGGACGTACACGGAGGAGTCGTCGTCCAGGAGGCCGTGGAGTGCGCGGTTGAGGTCCTCGCCCACCCGGTCGCCGCCGCGGGCCGCGCCCGGCGGGACGCCGGAGCCGGGACGGCCGGGAGGCTCGGCCGGGCTCACGCCGTCGTCCAGGTCGCCGCCGGGCGGGCGGACACGTCGGCGGCGATCTCGTCGACGCGGGCCCGCGCCTCCGCCTCGATCCTCGCCGACTGGGCTGGGTGCGCGGCCTGGTAGGCGGCGTACCAGTCGGTGCGGGGGAAGCCTGACGGGCGGGTGTCGTCGCCCTTGCTGTGGGGACCGAGGCGGTGGGTGGCGAACTCGACGATCAGGGGCCGCGGGTCGGCGCGGAGGGAGTCGATCAGGGGCGCCAGCCCGGCCCGGATGCGGGACAGGTCGAAGACGTCCACGTGGTGATGAGCGATGCCGAACGCCCGCGCCCGGTCCTCGATGGTGCCCGCCATCTGGAGGGCCGTGGGCGTGGACTGCGCGATGCCGTTGTGCTCGACCACGACGAGCAGCGGCAGGCGCCACAGTTGCGCCAGGTTCAGGGCCTCGTACACGGCCCCCTCGCCCCACGTGCCGTCCCCGATGTGGACGCACGCCAGCGCGCCCGGCTCGTCACGCTTGAGCCGCAGTGCCACGCCGGCGGCGACCGGGAGGCTCTGGCCCTGCACCCCGGTCGACAGGTAGCGGCCCCGACGCAGGTGCTGGCTGCCGCCGACGCCCTCACAGACGGCGCCCTTCCTGCCCATGATCTCGGCGAGCAGCCCTTCGGGGTCGCCGAACCTGGCCAGGTAGTGGCCGTGTCCCCGGTGGTTGCTGAACACCCAGTCGGGCTCGCGCAGCAGCGGGCGCAGGGAGACGGGGACGTACTCCTGGCCGAGGCAGGTGTGGGTGGTGCCGTTGAGCTCGCCCCGCTCGAACAGGTCGAGGAGTTTCAGCTCGAAGGAGCGGATCAGGAGCAGCAGCGCCAGGTCGTCGTCAGAGAGTCTGTCCATTGGCTCCTCGAGCACCAGGAAAACCTCCTGAAAGGCTATACAACGCCCGCATCTCGCGTCCAGGACGGGAATGCCGCTCGGGCCGCGCCGCGCCTCGATCGCGCGGCGCGGCCCGAGCTTCAGGCGAGGGTCAGGCGGCCGCCTTGGCGCCGCCCTTGGCTGTGGCGCTCACCGACGCCTGCTCGGTGACGCCGTTGACGGTGACGGCGACCGTCACCTTCCCCTGGCGCAGCGCCGTGAGCGTGCCCTTGCCGGGGTCGAGCACGGCGACGTGCCAGGGTTTGGCCGTCCTGCGGCTGCCGACGTGCAGGTTGGGCGACCCCGACCACGCCACCGAGACGGGGTAGGCGGCGGGCACCGTCGTGTCGTCCTGCTTGACGGCGGCGCTCACCTCGGTGTCCGCGCCGACGGCGACGGTGGCGGGGACGGTCAGCGTGAGCTCGTCCACGTGGGGGCGCACCTGGGTGCCGATCCAGCCGGGCGCGTCGGCGAACCAGTTGCGCCTGACACGCTCGGCCTCGGCCGACGTGACCGGGTCGACGCCCCAGAGCGACCAGCCGGTGAACCCGCCGTCCTCGGGTGCGGTGGCGGGGTTCTTGCCGGAGTTGCCGTTGATGAAGTACGGCACCGCGTCCACGTGAGCGGCGTGGAACGTCCCCACGTGCGCCCCGATGTAGGCGGCGCCCTTGCCGGTGGTGCGCTGGAAGTCGGCCAGCCAGCCCTCCACGAGCGCCGCCTCCTTCCTGTCGCCGAGCTGGCTGCCCTTGCCCGGCGTGGGGTCGCGCGGCGGGACGTGGAACAGCACGGTGACCGATCCGATCGAGGAGTCCTTCGCCGCCTTGTCCAGCTCGGACCTCAGCATGGCCACCTGCTCGAAGCCGCCGCCTCGCAGGTTCAGGCGGGAGGTGTCCAGGGTGATGAAGCGGGTGCCTCTGTGGTCGAAGGTCGTGTACGTGTCGCCGAACGCGGCCTTGAAGTTGTCGATCGCGCCGCCCATGACCTCATGGTTGCCGGGGATGTAGTGATATTTCAGCTTCCCGCCCAGTTCCTCGTCGAGAATGCGTTTGGCCAGCGCGAAGTCCTCCGGCGACGCCTCGTCCACCAGATCACCGTTGATGACCAGGAAATCCGGCTTGGCCGCCTTGATCTCGCGCAGCGTGCGGCGGGCGTTCCCGACGAGGTCGCTGTCCGGCTCCCTGGCCACGAACTGCGCGTCCGACATGACCGCGAACCGCCACGGCATCTTCGCCACGTCGGTCCTGACCACCGGGTCGGCGACCTTGGGCGCGGGCGGCGCGTCGACCGGCGGCGGCACCTTGGCGACCAGGCCGTCGATCATGATCTCGTTGGTGTACTGCGCGTCGGCCTTGGTCTCGGCCACGTAGAAGCGCCGCAGCCGCAGCGGATGGTCGACGCCGGGCGGCACGGCGAACTCGACGTACTTCCAGCCGGTCCACGTCATGTACGGCCCGCGCAGGACCTGCGACTGCCCCTGCGCGTCGTAGAACTCGAGGCTCGGCCACTCCCCCTTGCCGCTGGAGTGGATCCAGAGCCCGAACGCCTGCGCCTGCCCCTCCACCTCGATCGGCTGCGGCGGGCTGGCGTACGCGGCCCGGGTGGCGGTCGAGGTCGAGAAGTCGTACGACAGTTTGAGCCCGCCGCCGTCGTGCCCGGGCGCGGCCTCCAGCGAACCGGTGGCGCGGGCGGCGGCGAACGTCCACGAGCCCGCGTCCTCGAAGTCGGCGACCGGTTTCTCGTCGAAGCCCACGGTGACGGGCACGGCGGTGGTGAGCTTGCCGACCTTGGCGGTGATCAGCCCCGCTCCCGAGCCCTTCTTCGCTTTGACGGTGAAGGCCCCGTGCTCGGCGGCGCTCACCTCGAACAGGCTCTTGTCGTAGTCGACCTTGAGGTCGGCGGGCTCGATGGGCGCGGAGTTGCCGTTGCGGTCGTAACCGACCACGCCGAACGTGGCCACGCCGTCCGCTCCGGCGATGCCGAGCCGGTCGGCGGTGGTGCCGAGCCGCTGGAGGGGCTGCAGGACGGTCAGCTCGATGCTGCCCTCGGCGCGCCCGCGGGAGGCGGTGACGGTGGTCTGGCCGGGCACGAGGGCGTGGAACCTGCCGTCGCGGACGATGCCGTGCACGGCGGGCTTCGCCCGCCAGGAGGGCTCGCCCTGGGCGGGACCGTACGTCTCGTCGTACCCGGCGGCGGTCAGGCGCCTGGTGAGGCCGGGGAAGACCCGGTCGGGGCGCCCACCGGCGACGGGCGCGACGCCGGGCGCCCTGGCGGGGTCGCTCGCGGTCTCCAGCCAGAAGCCCTTCAGCTTGCCGCTGCCCCCGGGCGCGTAGAGCGCGAGGCCGTTGGGGACGTGCCGCTCGCCGCCGTCGGACGGGCTGTTCTCCACCTGCACGTCGGCCGAGCCGGGCTCGCGGGCGAGCATGGTGGAGGAGCCGCCGCCGTCGAGGTTGAGCGCGTTGGCCGCGCCCAGCTCGACCATCATGGCCGCGAGCTCGTTGAGCGTGACGCCGCGGCTGTCGGCCTGGCGGCCGTCCACGGTCAGCAGGTACATCTTTCTGCCGTCGGCCGAGAACCCGACGGCGGTGCGCGGGTGGGCGCTGGTGTCGGTGGAGTTCTGCGCGGCGCCGTCCTTGACCAGCACCCAGTTGCCGCCGACGGCCGCCTTGACCGTACTGCCGTCCGACGCCTTGGGCTGGTACTTCACGTCGACCCGGTCGCCCTGCTCCAGCGCGGACAGCGCCTCTGCTCCGGCGTCGCGGCCGAGCAGGACCGAGGTGCCCGCCGGGATCGGGCCGGTGCCCGCGGAGGTGCGTACCTCGGTGACGACGCCGTCCTTCATGACGACCTCGGCGACGGACGTGGCGCCCTCGACGGCGCGGGCGCGGTTGTAGGAGCCCCACAGCGGCGTGAAGAGGCCCACGCCGCCGTCCTGCACGATCTGGTTGAACTGGGTGAGCGTGATCGGCGAGCCGCCGTCGGGCGTGGCGGTTCCCTCGAAGTACATCTTGAGCACGCGTCCGACGCCCTCGCCGGTGATCGCGACCGCGTTCTCGTGCCCGGCGACGGGCGACTGGACGAGCGTGCCGTCCTGGACGCCGATGCCCTGGGCGGCGCCGGAGTTGTTGATGTCGAAGAAGTCGCCGTTGACGGCCGCGACGGCGTGGGAACGCCTGGCGGGACCGGACAGCGGCTCGGTCTTGGACACCTCGCCGGAGAACACGTAGTCCGCCCTGGCTCCGCCGAGGTCTGCGGTGATCGCGTCGGCGCGCAGCCAGCCGAGCGGGTCGTAGGTGTCGAACGAGGTGAGCGAGATGCCCGGCGCGACCGGCCGGGTCCTCTTGGTCGTCTCCAGCCGCTGCCGTCCTTCGGCGGCCTTGGTGATCAGCGTGGACGGCGGCGGGTAGGACGACGCCGGGGGAGCGTCCTCTGCGGGGGGTGCGGGATCGGCCTGCGCGGGCACGCTCAGGGCCACGGGGGCTAACACGAGCGCGGCGGCGGCCAGCAATCTGAGGGTCTGCACGACCGAACTCAATCGTTCATGGTTATAACTTTCAAGGCTTACGCATGAACCAAAAGAAAATTTCAGATCTTGTGGGCCTCGCGCGCCGCCCACCACGATGGAACGTGTGGATCGAGAGGCCTTCTACCGTGACCCGTACCCCGTCTACGCCCGCGCCCGCGCCACCTCGGGGCTGACGTTCTCCGGCGAGCTGGACGCCTGGCTCGTGACCAGGCACGCGGACGTGCGCGAGGTGCTGAGCCGGCCGGCCGACTTCTCCTCCCAGGGCGCCTTCCGCGGCGACGTGACGCCGAGCCGGCGCGCGTTCGCCGAGCTGGCCGCCGCGCCCGGCAACGCCCCCGTGGTGCTCAGCTCGGACGGCGAGGCGCACCAGCGTTACCGCAGGCCGCTCACCCGTGGCCTGTCGGCCGCCAAGGTCGCCGCCGCACGACCGTTCATCCAGGCCACCGCGGCCGAGCTGGTCAGGTCGTTCGCGGCGGAGGGCCGGGTGGAGTGGATGGGCGGCTACGCCCGGCCGCTGCCCGCCACGGTCATCGGCCACCTGCTCGGACTCGACCCCGCCGACGTACCCGCCGCCGTCCGGGCGGGCGACCGCGCCGAGAACCTGATCTTCACCGCCATGCCGGAGGACGAGCAGATCGCCGCCGCCCGCGAGGTCGCCGCGCTGCGGCACCGGCTCGTCGCGCACGCCGCACGTGCGCGCGACCAGGAGAACCTCACCGGAGAGCTGGTCCGCGGCCTGGCCCCCGGCCCCGGCGAACCGACCGGCCGGCAGCGCGACGAGATCGTCTCCAACACCCAGAACCTCATGCTGGCCGGCCACCTGACCACCACCGCGCTGCTCGGCACCGCCGTGCACCACCTGCTGCGCGACCGCCGCCAGTGGGAGCTGCTGTGCGCGCGGCCCGAGCTGATCCCGGCGGCGATCGAGGAGGCGGCCAGGTTCGAGGCGCCGGTGCAGGGCTTCCGCCGCCGGGTCACCAGGCCGCTCACGCTGAGCGGCACGGAGCTGGGCGAAGGCGACACGGTGTTCGTGTCGTTCGCCTCGGCGGGGCGCGACGAGACCGTGTTCACCGAGCCGGACGTCTTCGACATCGCGCGGGAGCCGGCGCGTCACCTGTCGTTCGGGCACGGCGTGCACGGCTGCCCCGGCGCGCTGCTGGCCCGCGAGCAACTGCGGGTCACGCTGGAACTGCTCGTACGCGAGCTGCCCGGGATCCGCCTCGCCGGCGACGACGTCACCATGGCCGCCACCCTGATCCACCGCGCCCCCGAGGAACTCGTCCTGACCTGGTGAGCCGCGTCACCTCCCCGGCCCCTACCGGACCGTGCGATCGGGCGGCAGGCTCGGGGTGATCAGTCTGGCCAGCTCGTCGTGGTAGGGCGGGTCGAGCCAGTAACCCGAGTGCCAGCGCGCCTCCGGCAGCGGGTCGCCGGGCGCGGGCCGGAGCGGGTCCCAGCAGAACCGGTCGACCGTGTTGCCGCGGCCGGGTTCGGCGGCCAGGGGGTCGACGCGGCGGAACGCGGGGCCGCCGATGGGGTCGCTCAGCCGGTACAGGTTGCGCCAGGCGACCGCCTCACGCACGGCGGGCAGGCCGTCGCCGCCGAAGTAGGCGGGGAAGAAGGGGGCGTACAGGCGGCGCAGCGGCGAGCCGTGGGTGAGCAGCCTGACGCGCCCGCGCATGACGGGATCGAGCTGCAGGACCAGCGCGGCCGCGATGACGCTGCCCTGGCTGTGCCCGGACAGCACCACGGTGTCACGGTCGGTCGCGGCCAGCCGGCCGACCCGGGCCATCAGCTCGGGCATGACCCGCTCGGTGTAGCAGGGCGGGGCCAGCGGGTGGATGGCCCTGGGCCAGAAGGTGGACACGTCCCAGACGATCCCGACCGTTCTGCGCAGCCGTGAGCTGCCGTAGGTGCGGCGGCCCAGCAGCGCCAGGCCGACGACGGTCGCCGCCGTGGCCCAGCTCCCGATCGAGGCGAGCAGACCCGCGAACCCCGCCGTCGGTGTGTACAGACGTAGCTGGCTGATCACGGTCACCACGGCGAACCCGGCCACCCCGATGCCGGTGAGGACGCCCAGCACCAGCCCGGCCCGGTCGGTGAGCGCGGCCAGCGCCCACTTGCGCGCGACCGCGGGTCCGCCGCGCTCCCCGTAGTGTTCCGTCAGCTCGGGCGCCAGCCTGCGCGTCTCGGCGCGGCGGATCAGCCAGAGGGCCACCGCCACCCCGCCGAACGCCACCGCCAGCAGCGGCACCAGGGCGGCCGTCCACCAGACCGGATCGTCGATGAAGAGTTTCCTCCCGAGCGGCCCCGGCTCGTCCGGGGTGCCGGGGACGCCGAAGAACGTGGCGGTCCAGAACGGCACGCCGAGCGCCAGCACGTTCGCGGAGCCCGCGGCCACCATCAGCATGAACCACGCGGCGAGCCCGCCCATCGCCGGCCGGTCGAGCGGGTCGCGGCACGGGCCGTCCATGCGGGCCAGCACCCAGGTTGCGGCCAGGATGAACGCCCCGAGCCCCAGCATGAGCGCGAACTGGACCTGCCCCGCGCCCACTCCGGGCAGCATGAGCCCCTCCGCGCTCTGCGGCAGCCCGCCCATCGCCGCCCAGAACGTGACCACGAAGACCAGCGGCGCGGCCACCCGCAGCGTGTGGCACGCGACCCTGAGCCAGGCGGGCTCGCGCGCGCCGGAGCGCGGGTCCAGCCGCCGGCCGGTCCACGGCAACACCACCAGCACGGCGGCGGCGAGCTCGACACCCGCGTTCGCCCAGGTGAGCGAGAGCCCCAGCGGGGTGCCCGCGAACGGGGCGGCCACGGCCAGCCCGATCGAGGCGATCGCGAAGCCGACGTGCACGACGCGCAGCCGCCACACCGGAGCGCCGCCGTGCCACAACCGCGCCCGCTCCAGCAGCAACCGCTCACGCGCCGCCCCACGCTCCCCGCCGGAACCGCCTTCGAGATCGTCCCCCGCATCGCCCCCGGACCCGTCGCCGGGGTCTTCGGCAGGACCCTGGGCGGGTTCTGGCGTGGGGACGACCTTGCGCTCGTCGCGGCGCCACGTGCGGCGGGCGATCCACCACAGCAGGACGACCACCAGGAGCGGCGCCAGCGAGGTGACGGCCAGGCGCTTGGACGGCTCGTACGCCCACATCTCGCCCATCCACCGCAACCACTCGGGCGCGAACTCGTCGGTGCAGGACCGTCCCGCGGCCGTGCACTGCCAGCCGACGAGGTCCACGCAGGACCTGGTCACGGCGCCGACGAGGGTCCCGGTGAGCAGCAGGGCGAACAGCCGCTGCGCCGCCTCCGTCGCGTGCCGCAGCCGGTCGCCGCCCCGCGGCCTGGGCAGCATGAAGTAGGACAGGTTCGCCAGCGAGAACGGCAGCAGGAGCAGCCACAACGCGATCGTGCGCCCACCGGAGGTGAGGCCGCCCCACGCGTACGCCTCCCGCCGGCGCACGCGCGGCACGTCGGCGCGGTCGCTCACCGGCCGGCCCGCCGTCCACCAGCGCCGGTAGAAACCCGTCGTGCCGTCGCCGGCGACCAGTCGGGGATGGGGGTGGTTGAGCATGCCCGCCGGCGGCGTGCCGGAGACGCCGTGGACGCGCAGCTCCGTCACCCCGCCGCAGGTCTCGTCCAGGAAACCGTCCATGTGGACAAGGATCCTGCGGCGATGGCGTCGCGTACAGTTGTCGATCGAATACTTTACGCTTTGGTCGCTCCGGCGGTGAGCCCTGTGATCAGGTGGCGCTGCACCAGGAGGAAGACCGCGCCCGCGGGGATGGCGATGAGCACCGCGGAGGCGGTCATCAACCCCCAGTCCGACCAGTGCTGGCCGACGAACTGCTGCAGGCCCACCCCGAGCGTGCGCTTGTCCTCCTGCGACATGAACACCGTGGCGTAGCCGACCTCGCCCCAGGCGGTCATGAAGCAGTAGAAGGCGGTCACCGCGATGCCCGGCCGGGCCAGCGGCAGCACGACCCGCCAGAACGTGCCGAACGGCGTCAGCCCGTCCACCATCGCCGCCTGGTCGATCTCCACCGGCACGGTGTCGAAGTAGCTCTTCATCATCCAGGCGCAGAAGGGCACCGCGATCGTCATGTAGGCGATCACCAGGCCGGGGATCTGGTTGAGCAGGCCGAGCCCGGCCATCAGGTTGTAGAGGGGGACGATGAGGATGGCCACGGGGAACATCTGGGTGATCAGCAGCAGCCACATGACCGAGCGGTGGCCGGGGAAACGGAAGCGGCTGACGGCGTAGCCGGTGGTCGCGGCGAGGAACACGCCGAGCACCATGGTCAGCCCCGCCGTGAGCACGCTGTTGAGCAGCCACTGCGGGAACTGGGTGGAGGTCAGCACGCGGGCGTAGTTGTCGAGCGAGGAGTCGTTGAACAGCTGCAGCTCGGCCGACAGCCAGCTGTCGCGTGGTTTGAGCGAGGTGAGCACCAGCCACACGACGGGGAACAGCGAGATCGCCACGGCGATGAGCAGGCCGGCGTGCAGGCCGATGGAGGCCAGGGGTCCCCGCTCGCCGCGGGGCCGGGTCACGGGGGTCACCAGGGGTCTCCTTGACTGCGCAGGGTGCGACGGTAGCCGACGGCCAGCACGACCAGCATGGCGAGGATGATCACGCCCCACGCGGCCGAGCCGGAGTAGTTGCGGATGCCGGTGAAGGCCTCGCGGAAGGCGTAGGTGACGAGGATCTCGGTCTCGCTTCCCGGACCGCCCCGCGTGACCAGGAAGATGATCGGGAACATGTTGAACGTCCAGATCGTCCCGAGCAGGACCACGGTCGTGGAGACCTGCCGCAGCCCGGGCAGCGTGATCGCCTTGAAGCGCTGCCACGACGAGGCGCCGTCGACCTCGGCCGCCTCGTACAGCTCGGCCGGGATCGACTGCAGGCCGCCGAGCATGGCGACCATCATGAACGGCACCCCGATCCACACGTTGACCGCGATCACCGCGATCTTCGCGGTGACCGGGTCGTCCAGCCATCCCACGCCGGAGAGCCCGGCCACCTTGAGGAAGCCGTTGATCACGCCGTAGTCGCTGTTGTAGAGGTAGCGCCAGATGAACGCGGCCACGAACGCCGGCACGGCCCAGGGCAGGATCAGCAGCACCCGGTAGAGCGAGCGCAGGCGCAGCTCGCGGTTGAGCATGACGGCCAGGCCGAGCCCGATGCCGTAGTGGAGGCCGACGCACGCCACCGTCCACGTCACGGTCCAGAGCACCTTGTCCCAGAACAGGCCGCTGGTCAGGATCTGGAGGTAGTTGTCCAGGCCGACGAACTCGTACGTGGACGGGATCACATTGACCCCTATGGTGCGGCCCATGTTGGCCTCGGTCGCGTCGGTCAGCGACAGGTAGACGCCCCTGGCCAGCGGCCAGCCGATCAGCACCAGCATCACGACGGCCACCGGCGCGATCATCGCCCAGGCGTACCAGTGGGACGACAGGGCGCGTCTCAGCCTCCCGGGGCTGTCATGGCGGCGGCTCCGGCCGCGGGCGGACTCGCCCGCGGCCGGGGGCTGCCCGGTCGAGACTGCCACCGGTCAGCTCCAGTCCTTCATGATCCCGTGATACTGCTCGTCGACCTTCTTGAGCATGTCAGCGGGCGTGGCCTGGCCGCCCACGAGCGACTGGTAGCCCTCCAGCAGCGGCTGGAAAAGCTGCCCGCCCTCGGGGATCCACGGTCGTGGCACGGCGGTGTCCATGATCGGCTTGAACACGGCGACGTCGGGGTTGTCCTGCACGGCGGGGTCGGCGTAGGCGGAGGTGCGGGTGGGCAGCAGGCTGATCTCCTTGGCGATCTTCGCCTGGGCCTTGACCGTGGTCATGAACCGCACGAACTCGTACGCGGCCGGGATGTTCTTCGACCCGGCGTAGATCGCCAGGTTCCAGCCGCCCGTCGGGGCCCCCGCCTTGACCGAGCCGGCCGGGACGGGCGCGATGCCGAGGTTTGATCTGTCCTTGAACTCCTTGCCCTGGTAGATCTCCGACAGCGCCCACGGACCGTTGTAGATCATGGCCGCCTTGCCCTCCTTGAGGGCCGTCATGGCGTTGGCGTAGCTGTCGGTCGTGGCGGGCTTGGGCGCGGCGCCGGAGTTGATCAGGTCGGCCACCGTCTCGATCGCCTTCACGTTGGCCGGTGAGTTGACCACGATCTTCTTGCTCTGCACGTCGAGCAGGTCGCCGCCCTCGCCGTACATGAACGGCAGCAGGAAGTAGGAGTCGACGTTGAGCGCCAGGCCGTCGGCGTCGGTCTTGTCCTTGACGTTGAGGGCGGCCTGCTTGAGCTCGGCGACCGTCCTGGGCGGCTCCTCGTGGCCGGCCTCCTTGAGCAGCCGCCTGTTGTAGATCAACGCCAGCGTGTCGGTGACCTGCGGCACCGCGTAGGTCTTGTCGTTGTACTTGGTGCTGCTCAAGGGCCCGGACAGGAAGTCGGACCCGTCATCCACCGCCCGTGTGCCGTCAAGGGGCTGCAGATAGCCCAGCGAGGCGAACTGCGGTGTCCACGCGACCTCGGAGCGGATCACGTCGGGAGCGCCGGTACCGGCCTGCGCTGCCGTCTGGAACTGGTTCTGTGCCTGGTCGGACGGCACGTTCACATATTTGACCTTGATGCCGGGGTATTGCGCCTCGAACTCCTTGATCAACGCCTGGAAGGTCGGGCCCTCGCTGTCGGGCCTGGTCGTGTCCCACCAGGTCAGCTCACCGGTGATCTTCGCCGGGTCGGTGACGGAGGCGGTGGGAGCGGCGGCCTCGCCGCCTCCGCCACCGCAGGCGGTGGCCGTCAGGGTGAGCGCCGCCACGGCCACGGCCGCTAAGAGTCGTCGCATGTCCTTGTCCTCACAGCTGGTCTGGATCAGAGGTCGGGGTACGCCGGAGGGTACGCCGAGGCGGCGCTCCGGGATAGATGGGAACGCAAGATTTCTGCAAGTTGTTACATTGATCCGCGTGCCCGCCGCCCCAGCCGCACGACGCCGCATACACAGGCGTTTCCGCAGGTTGAAGTCGCCTGTATCACATGATGGACGGCCGGACGGCGCTTGCCGGCCGGCGCGCGGGCCGCCGAGCACCGGGGCGAGTTGCTGAAATTTCCAGAAATCATTGCAAGCAAGTATGGCGGCGGCCGTCGCTCAGGTACGCCGCTCGTGCCGGACAAATGGTAATATCGCCATCACACAGGGTGAACGTCGGGTGGAGGTTCCGCGTGATCCGCAGCCGGCCGGCCGGCACCGGCGCCGAGGGGGCCGGGCCACCGCGCGCCGACGTCGACCCGGCCAAGGCGCGGGCGTGCTGGATCGACCGCGACACGGTGGCCTGGCAGGTCGAGCCGTCGCTGCGGCACACGCTCGCCTTCAGCGCCGACGGCGGCATCGCCCTGCGCGGGGGCGAGCTGACCGGCGACCCGCGGCTCATCCGGCTCGCACCCGGCGCGTGGAGCGAGGAGCAGCGCCGACAGTGGCCCCACCTGGCCTCCTTCACCGCGCTCACGGTGGACCCGCGCGACGCCGGCCTGGTGAAGGGCGCTCTGCGCGCTCAGGTCGTGGCCGTGGGACGCGACGCCGGCGGCACGCTCCTGGCCGCGACCGGCGTGCAGCTGCCCGGCGTGCTCGACGACGTCTACGCCGAGGCCGCCACCGCCTGGCTGGGCCCGGCAGGACGGCTGATCCCGAGGCTGGCGGTGTGGGCGCCGACCGCACGCACGGTCGAGCTGGCGCTCTACGCGCCCGGGAGCGAGCGCCGCCGCGTGCACCGCATGCGGCGCGACGACAGGACCGGCGTCTGGTCGGTGCGCGGGCGGCCGACGTGGTGGGGCCGCGAGTACACGTTCCTCGTCACGGTCTACTCCCCCAGGCACGGGGGGATCGTGACGAACGAGGTGACCGACCCGTACAGCCTGGCCGTCGCCCCCGACGGGGTGCGCAGCAGGCTCGTCGACCTCGACGCCGCCGCGCTCAAACCGCGCGGCTGGGACCGGCTGGCCAAGCCCGCGGCCGTGCCGCAGCACCGGGCGTCGATCTACGAACTGCACGTGCGCGACTTCTCCGCCTCCGACGCCACCGTCCCCGCCGCGCTGCGGGGCACGTACGCCGCCTTCCGCGGCGACGGCGCGGGGATGCGGGAACTGCGGGCGCTGGCGGCGGACGGGCTGACACACGTGCACCTGCTGCCGGTGTTCGACTTCGCCACCGTGCCCGAGCGGGCGGCCGACCGGAGCGAGCCCGCCTGCGACCTGGCCGCGTTCCCGCCGGCGTCCGAGCGGCAGCAGGAGTGCGTGGCGAGGACCGCCGCGACCGACTCCTACAACTGGGGGTACGACCCGCTGCACTACACGGTGCCCGAGGGCTCGTACGCGACCGACCCCGACGAGCGCACCAAGGAGTTCCGCGGCATGGTGGCCGCGCTCAACCGGGCCGGGCTGCGCGTCGTGATGGACGTGGTCTACAACCACACCTGCTCCACCGAGGTGCTCGACCCGATCGTGCCCGGCTACTACCACCGGCTGCTCGACGACGGCACGGTGGCCACCTCCACGTGCTGCGCCGGCACCGCCCCCGAGCACACCATGATGGGCAGGCTGATCGTCGACTCCGTGGTCACATGGGCGACCCGGTACAAGGTCGACGGTTTCCGCTTCGACCTGATGGGCCACCACCCGAAGGCCGGCATGCTCGCCGTACGCGCGGCCCTCGACGCGCTGACCCTGCGCGAGGACGGGGTCGACGGAAAGTCGATCATCCTGTACGGCGAGGGCTGGAACTTCGGCGAAGTGGCCTGCGACGCCAGGTTCGAGCAGGCCACGCAGGCCAACCTGGCCGGCACCGGCATCGGCACGTTCACGGACCGGCTGCGCGACGCGGTGCGCGGCGGCGGCCCCTTCGACGCCGACCCGCGTGTGCAGGGATTCGGCTCGGGCCTCGCGGGCGCTCCCAACGGCGCACCCGTCAACGGCACCGAGGAGGAGCAGCGGGCCAGGCTGGCCGCCTGCACGGAGCTGGTCAAGGTGGGGCTGACGGGCAGCCTGCGCGACTACGTCCTCCCGTCGGGCAGGAAGGGCTGCGAGGTGGACTACAACGGCTCGCCCGCCGGTTACACCGCCGCGCCGGGTGAGGCGGTGGCCTACGTCGACGCGCACGACAACGAGACGTTGTTCGACGCGCTGGCGTACAAGCTGCCGCAGTGGACGCCCATGGCCGACCGGGTGCGCATGCAGGTGCTCTCGCTGGCCACGGTGGTGCTGGCGCAGGGGACGGCGTTCGTGCTCGCGGGCAGCGAGCGGCTGCGGTCGAAGTCGCTGGACCGCAACTCCTACGACTCGGGCGACTGGTTCAACCGGCTGTTGTGGGACTGCTCGGAGGGCAACGGCTTCGGCGCCGGCCTGCCGCCCAGAGCCGGCAACGAGGCCGCGTGGCCGTACGCGAAACCCCTGCTCGAGGACCCGGGGCTGCGCCCTGGCCGCGCGGCCGTCGAGGCGTGCCGGGCCGCGTTCGGCGAGTTGCTGCGGATCAGGACGTCGTCACCGGCGTTCGCCCTGGGCTCCGCGGACGAGGTGCGGCGGCGGCTGTCGTTCCCCGGCTCGGCGGAGGGCCTGATCACCATGCACGTCGACACGACCGGCCTCGATCCGCGCTGGACGTCCGTCACCGTCGTGTTCAACGCCACACCGTACGCGCACGTGCAGGCGATGCCCGGCCTGGCGGGACGGGCCGTGTCGCTCCACCCCGTGCAGCAGGGCTCCGGAGACGCGGTGGTGCGGGGTTCGGCGGCCGACCCGGCCACCGGCGCCCTGTCGGTGCCGGCCCGCACGGTCGCGGTCTTCGTCGCCGCCCCTGAGACGCCGCACCCTGAGACGCCGCACCCTGAGACGCCGCCCCTGAGACGCCGCCCCTGAGACGGAGCCGGTAGACGGGCGACGTGGCGGGTAGGGGACCGGACGAAAAACCGATGGCTTTGAGCCGCATGACGGCGCAGACTGGATAGACGGCGATCGCGTGGAGCAGTGGAGCACCCGTGGACTATCACTTTGATCACATGCCGGTCCTGTCCCGAGGCAGACATCGCAACCCCAAACGCGGTGCCTGCTTCATGGAGCTGGCCTCCTACCTGGCCGGGGAACGATGGAGCGACCATCCGGCCTGCACACATCCGTTGCTGGCCGCACTCGCGCGCCTGGTCAACGACAACACCGGCGACGAGAGCCGGGCCAAGCTCGTCCATCTCGTCCCGTCCATCATCGGCCTGGCCAGCGACGACCTGCGCGTGGACGCCCGGATCGCGCTGCGCTGCGCCACCACGGCGCTGCCGGTGGCGGCGGCCGAGCGCCAGCTCGCGCTGGCGGTGTCGGTGCTGGCGGCCGAGGAGATGCTGGCCAGGCTCGACGGCGCTGCGCCGGGGCGGCTCAGCGAGTCGAGCGTTCGGGTGATGGAGGAGGTGCCCCACGCCGCCGAGCAGGCGCGCCGCTTCAGCCGCGCGGCCAGGATCACCCAGAAGGGCTTCCGCCGGTACGCCGCGCCCAATGCGGTGCAGTTGTCGGTGGTCGGCATCGTCCAGGCCTGCATCCCCGATCCGGACGCGCTGCTGTGCGGGCTCCTGGAGGAGGCCATCGCCGACTGCGCGGCCATGATCCACGGCCCTCGCACCGAGATTCCTGCCACCGCATCCCCGGTGCACGCCTGATCGGATCTCGTCTCCCGGCGCCGCCGGTGGACGTCTCCGACAACACCCATGGGCGGCCGTGCGCGTTCGTGCAGTCACGTCGCGTGACGTGAAACATTGCGCATTCTTGACCCGCAGGGGCTTGCGTTACGGCGGAAAGGCCAGGTCAGGGAAGCCTCTCCTTCGTTGCGGATCTTCTGGACATATGCCTACATTTCCGAAAGAGGCATATGAAAGCGGAGGAACTGCATGACCATCGAGCTCGCCCGGCCGCACTCGCCCGAGAAGCATCACAGCCACCGGGACGTGACCGGCGGCTGGCTGCGCCCGGCCGTGTTCGGGGCGATGGACGGGCTCGTGTCCAACTTCGCGTTGATCGCCGGCGTCGTGGGGGCGGCGGGAGCCGGGCGCGGCGCGGTGCTGGCCGGGTTCGCCGGTCTGGTCGCGGGCGCGTGTTCCATGGCCGCCGGGGAGTACACGTCGGTGAAGTCCCAGACGGAGCTGATGCGGGCGGAGATCGCCGTCGAGCGGCGCGAGCTGGCCAGGAACCCCAAGGGCGAGCTGGCCGAGCTGGCGGCCCTCTACCAGGAGCGAGGGCTCGACCCCGAGCTGGCGCACCGGGTGGCCGAGGGGCTGTCCGCCGATCCCGAGCAGGCGCTGCGGGTGCACGTCCGCGAGGAACTGGGCGTGGATCCCGACGACCTGCCCTCACCGTACGTTGCCGCCGGGTCCTCCTTCTGCGCGTTCGCCGCCGGAGCGCTGGTGCCGCTGGCGCCGTTCCTCTTCGGAGCGTCGGGGCTGGTGGTGGCCGTGGTGATGAGCGTGCTGGGGCTGTTCGGTTTCGGGGCGGCGGTGGCGCGGATGACGGCGCGGCCGTGGTGGCTGGGCGGGCTG
>NZ_SMJZ01000193.1 GCF_004348345.1 Nonomuraea longispora | reverse complement strand
GCCAACGCCTCCATCCCGACGCCCCAGCCGGTGCTGCCCCGCCCCATGTTCGGCGCGTCCCCGGTCACGGCCGCCGCCACCTCGCTGCACTTCGTCGCGCCCCCGGCCCTGGACGCGGGCCTCGCCGACCGTCTCGCCGTACGCCGCCGCCTGGCCCCCGTCCAGGACGTACGGTCGCGCGGCAAGTCCGCGATGCCGCTCAACGACGCCCTGCCCAGGATCGAGGTGGCGCCCGACACGTTCGAGGTCCGCGTCGACGGGGAGCTCATCGAGCCCGCCCCGGCCACCCGCCTGCCGATGGCCCAGCGCTACTTCCTGTTCTGATGCACCCCGCCCTGCTCCTCCTCACCGACTCCCGTCTCCCCGCCGGCGGCCACGCCCACTCGGGCGGCGCCGAGCAGGCCATCGCCTCGGGGGCGGTGCACGACATGCCCTCGCTGGCGCGCTTCCTGCGCGGCCGCCTCCACACGGCGGGCGCGCTCGCAGCCGCCCTCGCCGCCACCGCCTGCGTGCAGGCCGTCCGTACGCCGCCCGCCACCGCCCCAACGGACCGGCTCCCGGCCGGCAGCGACGCGGACCCGTGGGTGGTGCTCGACAGGGAGGTGGACGCCAGGACCGCCTCGCCCGCCCAGCGCGACGCCTCTAGGACCCAGGGCAGGCTGCTGGTCAGGGTCGCCCGGCGTGTGTGGCCGTCGCCGGTGCTGGACGAGCTGGCGCGGGCCGTACCGCATCCGCATCATCCCGTGGCGCTCGGGGTCGCGGCGCACGCGGCGGGGACGACGCCGCAGGACGCGGCGCTGGCGGCGGCGTACCACGCGGTCAGCGGCCCGGCCACGGCAGCGGTCCGCCTGCTCGGGCTGGACCCGGTCGCCGTGCACGGCCTGCTGGCGAACCTCACACCCGAGCTGTCCGCCGTGTCCGCCGCCGCCTGCCCGCCCGGCACGTCCGAGCGGCCCGGCAGCGCGGGGGCCGGCTGGGCGGCGTTGCCCGCGTACTCGTCGCCGGGCCTTGACCTGCTGGCCGAGCGGCATGCCCGGGCCGGTATCCGGTTGTTCGTCTCCTAGTACTCCAGTGACACTTCGCGATCTTGAGGCGTTGGGGTCACATGGCGACGGCCACCGCGTGATCATTCAGAGTTTGTGAGGACTACAAAAGATCGTGCGGTGGCCGCGAGCCACAGCGTAGACCCTGATGGCTGGATGGTCATCTTCAACGAGCTGATGGCCCGGATCGCCTCTCGGTTCGGCCGGGTCGAACCGCGTCACGCTGCTGGGGCTTACGTGCGCGGGCTGTTGGCCGACATCGACCGCAAGAACTGCTGGAACTTGGCCGAACATGCCGCGCTGATCGGCCCGCAGAGGCTGCAGCGGCTGCTGCGCACCGCCCGCTGGGACGCCGACGCCGTACGCGATGACGTGCGTGCTTTCGCCGTCGACCGGCTCGGCCCCGGCGGTGTGCTGATCGTGGATGAGACAGGGTTCGTCAAGAAAGGCGTTCGCTCGGCCGGGGTGCAGCGGCAATACAGCGGGACAGCGGGCCGGATCGAGAATTGCCAGGTCGGGGTGTTTCTGGCCTATGCCACCCCGGCCGGGCGGGCGCTGCTAGACCGAAGGCTCTACCTGCCCGAACACACCTGGCTGGCCGACCCCGGCCGCTGCCAGGCCGCCGGTGTCCCGGACGAGAGCGCCTTCGCCACCAAGCCCGCCCTGGCCACGGCGATGCTTGTGGCCGCGCTGGAGGCCGGCGTGCAGGCGGCCTGGGCGACAGGTGATGAGGTCTACGGCCAGGACCCGCGTCTTCGTGCCGCACTGGAAGCGCGCCGGACGGGCTATGTGCTGGCCATCGCCGGTAACCGGCGCGTCGAACTGCAAGGCGTTGTTCTGAGCGCGGCTGAGGTCGCGGCGCGGGTGGCCGATCGGCACTGGCACCGCTATCGCGCAGGTCAGGGAGCCAAGGGACCGCGCTGGTATGCCTGGGCCTGGGCCCGCATCGACGAAGGCCAGGCCGACGGTTACCGGTGGCTGCTGATCCGACGCAACCTGACCACCGGTGAACTGGCGTTCTACCGCTGCTACGCCCCCGACCGGCAGCCGCTCATGGCCCTGGTCAAGATCGCGGGTATCCGGTGGGCGGTGGAGGAGTCCTTCCAAGCCGCCAAGGGACAGGTCGGCCTGGACCACTACCAAGTACGCGGCTGGACGCCCTGGCACCGGCACATCACTCTGGCCATGCTCGCCCTGGCCCTGCTGGCCGCCATCGCTGCCGTCCAGCCACCCACCACCGACGACCGCATCCCGCTCACCATGCCCGAGATCCGCCGGCTCCTGGCCTCACTCGTCCTGACCCGGCGCCCCTCAACCACGCACGTTCTGCGCTGGTCAGACTGGCGCCGCCGCCACCAAGCAACAGCCCGACACTGCCACTACCAGCGCAGATCCATACCATGATCGCAAAGTGTCACTGGAGTACTAGGAAGGACCTCGACGATGAGCTCACACCATGACGATCACCATGACGATCACCATCACGCTCCCGACGGCAGGGGCAGGGCGCTGCGGCTCGGGGTGGGCGGCCCCGTCGGCAGCGGCAAGACGGCCCTGGTCGCCGCGCTGTGCCGGACGCTCGGCGCGTCGTTGTCGCTGGGCGTCGTGACCAACGACATCTACACCACCGAGGACGCCGACTTCCTGCGCGGGGCCGGCGTACTCGACGAGGAACGCATCCTGGCCGTGGAGACCGGCTGCTGCCCCCACACCGCCATCCGCGACGACATCGCCGCGAACCTCGACGCCGTGGAGACCCTGGAACACCGGTTCGGCCCGCTGGACGTGGTGATCGTCGAGAGCGGCGGCGACAACCTGACGGCGACGTTCAGCCGAGGGCTGGCCGACCGGCAGATCTTCGTCCTGGACGTGTCGGGCGGCGACAAGGTGCCGCGCAAGGGCGGACCCGGCGTCACGGCGGCGGACCTGCTGGTGGTCAACAAGACCGACCTGGCTTCGATGGTGGGGGCGGACCTGGGCGTGATGGCGCGCGACGCGGCGGCCGTACGCGGTGAGCGGCCTGTCCTGTTCACCTCGATCAGGCAGGACCCAGAGGCCGGCGACGTGGCCGGATGGGTCGCGGAGCAGGTGCGCGCCTGGTCGCACGCCCACCCGGCGGCCCTCTCCTGATGCGCGGCGGCACGACGCGCGACCCGGATCCCGCGCACCCGAACCCCGCGCACACGGACACCGGACACACGGGCACCCGACACGCGGGCACCCGACACGCGGGCTCGGGACGTCGGGGCATGCGGGCGCGGGCCGCCGTGGCGACCGCACGGGCGCCGGACGGCACGACCGTCGTGCGACGGCTGGCCTCGGCGCCGCCGCTGACGTTGCGCCAGACCGGCCCGTACACCGTGCACCTCGTCTCCACCGCGGCAGGCCCGCTCGGCGGCGACCGGCTCGCCCTGGACCTGGACGTCGCCCCGCGCACCACGCTGGAGCTGGGCTCGGTCGCAAGCACCTTGGTCCTGCCCGGCGAAGGCGCGTCGGAGCTGCTGGTCACCGCGCGGGTGGGCGCGGGCGCCGAACTGCGCTTCACTCCGGAGCCGACGGTGCTCGCCGCCGGGTGCGAGCACCGCCTGCTGGTCCGGCTGACGCTGGAGCCGGACGCGAGCGTGTTGTGGCGGGAGGAGATCGTCTTCGGCCGGTACGGTGAGCCTCCGGGCCGCTGCCACGCCCGCTTCGACGCCACGTGCGACGGCCTGCCGCTGCTCCGCCAGGAGTTCACCGTGGGCGACCCGGCGGTCGACACCTCCCCCGTCGTCTACGGCTCGGCCCGCTGCGTCGGCAACGCGTTCCTGACGGCGTCCGCGGAGGAAACGACCGTGGCCGACGGGGTCGCGGTGCTGCCGCTGGCGGTGTCCGGCACGCTGGTGTCCGCCTTGGCCGCCGACGCGGTCCAGCTGCGGTCGCGACTGGAGTGGGGCGAACGAACGGCTCTCGGACCGGCGACCACCCGGGGCGGCGGGGACAGCCGTGGCAGCGGGACGGTGATGGAAGCGTTGCGTGAGGTAACGGGTTCCGCGGTTGGCGGTGGTGGCGCGAGCGGGTGCGGCTTACCCTGATCGTGTGGCCGATTTTCCGCAGCCCACGCACACCAGGCCGCGCGCCCGCCGCGGCGTTCCGCTGGGCGTCGTGATCGCGGGCGCCCTGCTGATGTCCTGCGCGGTCCTGCCATGGGCCGGGGTGGAGGCGCGCAGCGAGCTCATCGGGGGTGCGGTGGCCGGCGACGTGCGCGGCGTCGACGCCGCGTCCGGCGTCTACACCTTGGTGGCGGGGCTGGCGGCGCTGGCGTGCGGGTTCGCCGGCGTGCTCGGCCGGCCCCGGCTGGCCGCGCTGGCCGCCGTTCCGGGAGTCGCGGCGGTGCTGCTGCTGGTGTCCTTCATGACCGGCGACCGTGGTCTTCGCGATCGGGTCTCCGTCGATCTCGGTGACCTGCTGTCGATCGAGCCTGTGATCAGGTTCGGCTGGTTCGCGGCGCTGGCGTCGGCCGTCCTGGTGATCCTGCTGGCCGTCGCGGCCCTGGTCCGCCGCGGCTGACGGCTCCGGTCAGCGGTCTGGAGGATGTCGTACGAGCCGTCAGCCGGGACACGGCAGTGCAGGTGCGTGGTGTGCCGGTCAGCGTTCCCTCCTCCGGCGTCCATGTGGATGTACTCCCCCGCCACTCGCCGACGTGCCAGTCGAGCAGCGGCAGCCCCGGGACTCCTGCGCGCATGGTTCCTCCAGGTCACAGGTGATACGGCGGGTGGTTGGCGGTCCGTTGGGCGGCGAGCTTGGCGTGACGGTGATCGAGTACGAAACAGTGTTCCGCAAAAGGGAACACGTTCGCGCTCCGGAGGGCACGTGACCGAGAACGGCCGAGAGCCGCTGATCGAGGGGATCACCGCCGCAGTCGTCGGGGGCACGGAGTTCGGCCCGCATCTCGACCTCTTCCGCGACGAGCTGGGCTACGACGTCGTGGGCGAGGGCGAGGGCGAGGGCGTGGTGAGTGCGCAGGTCGCGGGCCCGCTGCGGGGGGCGGCCCGTCCGATGTGCAGGTGCTCTTCCCCTCGGAGACCGCCAGGTCGGCGCGGATCTCCCCGTGGTGGGGAAGGACAACGGTGCCGCCCTTGACGAGCAGGTCGTATCGACGGCATACAGGACGGCCGGCCACGGGGCGCCGGCCGTCACCTCCTTTCAGGGGCGGTCCAGCCCATCCGGGCGGACAGGCGTGCGGTTGACTCGAGCAGCATCTCGGCGCAGTAGGCCGCTTCCTCGCCGAAGCGCTCGGCCGGGCCGCTGACGCTGACGACGGCCAGCGGCCTGCCGTGGTGGTCGAAGACGGGGGCGGCGACGGAGGCCGCGCCCGACATGCGCTCCGAGAACGACTGGGCGTAACCCGCCCCGCGGATCGCCGCGAGCTCTCTGCGGAGCTTGGCCTTGTCCACGATGGTGTTGCCGGTCAGCGGCTCGAGCGGGCCGCTGGACAGATAGTCCTCGATCTCCTCGTCCGTCAGGAACGCCAGAAAGGCCTTCGACGATCCGCCGGCGTGCAGCGGGTACGCGACGCCCAGGCTGACGCTCATGATGACCTCACGGGCCGGGGTCACCTGGTCGACGTAGATGCGGTGGCGCCCGGTGCGGATGGACAGCGTGGCGGTCTCGTCGGTGCGCCGCGACAACGTGACGAGCTCGGGCTCGGCGATGCGGCGCACGTCGATGCGGTCAAGGTAGGCCAGGCCCAGACGCATCGCGCCGACCCCCAGCGAGTAGCGCCGGGTCGCCGGGTCGAGATCGATGAGCCCGCGCACGCGAAGCGAGGCGAGGATACGGTGCACCGCGGCCTTGGACATGCCGAGCGCCTCGGCGATCTCGGTCACCCCGAGCGTGTTCGAAGGCGTCTCGGCGAAGTGCATCAGCACGTCGGTGGCGCGCTCCACCGTGGCGATGGCCTGCCCGGTGCTCCCACGCGCGGGGGCCTCGCCGCTCGCGGCGCCTGAGCTCTTCGTCGGCATCGTTCCTCCTGCGGAAACGGTCGGGGTCGGCTCACCTATCTTTGGCGCCGGAACGAGACGCGCGTAGAAGGTCAGCAACAGTTCGGGTGTCGAGGGAACTCCCGCCAGGCGTCCTGGCCCCGTCGTCGGAGGCCGCCCAGTTCTCCAGCGCGTAGACGTCACCGACGACGCTGTGGTACCTCCAGGTATGTTCTCGCAGACGGAGGGTTGTTCCGCTCACAGTAACGCTGTTTCAATACATGATGAAGTCCTGGCCGGGACGCACCCAGCCACCTGAGGAGGCCGATTCGTGGAGGCAGAGCAGATCGTCCCGGGGAATCGATCCGCCACCGGCGAGGGCACCGGAGCTCCGCCCGGCACCATCCGGTGGACCGGCCGGGCCCGCGGCGCCGGCAACGACGACGTGTGGGGCGGGATCGGCGGCAGCGCCGGCGACCGGGCCGCCCTGCGGGACAAGGAAATCGTGTGATGACAGGGACGACGCTCTGGGAGCAGCTCGACGGCGCCGAGGTCGTGGACCTCGCCCAGCCCATGCGGACGGGCATGCCCCAGTCGCCGAACCATCCGAGGTTCCGGATGGTCATCGAGCGCCGCCACGGTGACATGGTGCGCGAGGACGGCGGATCGGCCGCCAACGAGCTGATCGTGACCGGCGGCCACGTGGGCACCCACGTCGACGCGCTCGGCCACGTCTCCCACGACGGCCGCGCGTACGGCGGGGTCGAGGTCGCGGGCATCCAGTCCCACCAGGGGCTGTCCCGGCTGGGCATCGAGACCTTCCCCCCGTACGTCGGGCGCGGCGTGCTGCTCGACGTGACCGCCGTGCACGGCGTGGACGTGCTGCCGCCCGGATACGAGGTGACCAGGGACGACCTGCGGGCGGCGCTGGACAGGACGGGCGTGGCGATCCGGCCCGGCGACGCGGTGCTGATCGGCACCGGCTGGTCGCTGGAATGGGACCGTCCGTCCCGGTTCACCGGCGAGGAGGGCGGCGTGCCCGGGCCCGGCGCCGACGCGGCCCGCTGGCTGGTCGAGCAGGGCGTCTCGGCGGCCGGGGGCGAGACGATCGCGTTCGAGCACATCGCGGCCGGTCGCGGCCACGCCACGCTGCCGGTGCACCGCATCCTGCTGGTGGAGGCCGGGGTGAACATCGTGGAGACCATGCGGCTGACCCGGCTGCGAGAGCTCGGCGCGGCCGAGTTCCTGCTGGTGATCAACCCGCTGCACGTCGTCGGCGCCACAGGCGCCCCCGTACGGCCGCTGGCGGTGATCGCGTCATGACCGGTCAGGCCGGGACGACCATCGTCTCCGCTCTCGCCGAGTTCGCCGCGGACGCCCGCACCGGGCTGCCCGAGCCCGTCATGGACGACGTGACGGGCCGCGTGCTCGACACGTTCGGCAACGGCCTGGCCGCCCTGGAGCTCACCGGCCACGACGAGCCGCACGAGGCGGTGCGGCGGCTCGCCGGCCGGTGGGGCGGAGCCGGCGAGTCATCCGTGCTCGGCCACCCGCTCGCGCTGCCCGCGCCGTCGGCCGCCCTGGTCAACGGCACGCTCGCGCACGCGCTCGACTTCGACGACACGCACCTGCCCTCGGTGCTGCACCCGTCCGCCTCCGTCGTGCCCGCCGCGCTGGCGGTCGCGGAGTCGGCCCGCGTCCCCGGGGCGGCGCTGTGCCAGGCCATCGCCGTGGGCAACGAGATCACCAACCGGCTCGGCATGGCCTCCTACCTGCCCGTGCTGCGCAACTCGCTGTTCTTCGAGAAGGGCTGGCACGCCACGTCCATCTGCGGCACAGTCGGCTCCGCCGCCGCGGCGGCCCTGCTCATGGACCTCGACGCCGGCGGCATCGCGGCGGCCATGGGCATCGCCGCGAGCATGGGAGCCGGGGTCATCGAGGCCAACCGCACCGGCGGCACCGTCAAGCGCGTCCACTGCGGCTGGGCGGCCCACGCGGGCGTCGTCGCCGCCATGATGGCCGCTGAGGGGGTGACCGGGCCGCCGACGGTCTTCGAGGGGCGTTTCGGCTTCTTCCAGGCGTTCCTGGACGGGCGCTACGACGGGGCCGCGATCACCGACGGGCTCGGCGATCGGTGGGAACTGCTGCGTACGGTCTACAAGCCGTACCCTTCCAACCATTTCACCCACCCCGGCATCGACGCCGCGCTCGCGCTGCGGGCGCAGGGGCTGCGGGCCGAGGACGTGGCGGAGGCCGAGCTGGGCGTGGCGTCCGCGCCGCTGCGCACGATCGGCGAGCCGTACGAGGAGAAGGCGCGGCCGCGGACTCCGTACCATGCCAAGTTCTCGGGGCCGTACACCGTGGCCAGCGCGCTGGTCGGCGGGGGCGGGCTCGGGCTGCACCTCGACGACTTCACCGAGGCCGCCTTCCGCGACGAGAAGCGGCTCGCCCTGGCCGCGCGGGTGCGGGTGGTGGCCGACGAGATGTGCACGGAGGAGTTCCCGCTGGCGTTCTCGGCCGTGCTGCGCGTCCGTACCAAGGACGGGCGGCGGCTGGAGCATCGCGTGCACAGCTCGCGAGGCGGGCCCGAACATCCGCTGAGCATCGACGAGCTGGAGGAGAAGTACCGGCTGAACGCCTCGCGCGTGCTCCCGCAGGAGGCCATCGCGGCGCTCGCCCGTCAGGTCCGCGGGCTGGCGGACCGCGACGACGTCACCGGCCTGCTCCGGCCGGCCCTCGTCGCCACCCGCCCGCACTGCCCCGCGCAGGGCTGACCGGCACCGCCCCGAACCGCCCGCCGGGGCCACTCTGCAGCGGACCGGTGGGACGGTCCGCGCGTCACGGGGCGGGCCACCAGCGGCGAGGACCGGGCCCTTGAGGTCGGGCGGGCGGGTGGCGCGCGGCCGACCTCAGGAGACGTAGAGCACATAAACCCCGTGCGCGACCGAGGAGAGCCCGGCGGCGGAGGCGAGCCCTTCCGTTGGCGAGCGGCTCGCCCGGTCGCAGCAGCCCCCGGCACGCTGACCAGCCGGAGCCGGCGCGGGCTCAGTCGTAGAAGCCGAGGCGGCGCAGCTGTTTCGGGTCGCGCTGCCAGTCCTTGGCCACGCTGATGCGCAGGTCGAGGAAGACGCGGGTGCCGAGCAGCCCCTCGATCTGCTTGCGGGCCTTCGTGCCGACATCGCGCAGCCGCTCGCCCTTGTGCCCGATGACGATCGCCTTCTGGGACGGCCGCTCCACGAACAGGTGCGCGTAGATGTCGAGCAGGTCGTCGCGCCCCTCCCTGGGCATCATCTCGTCCACGACGACGGCGATCGAGTGGGGCAGCTCGTCGCGCACGCCCTCCAGCGCCGCCTCCCTGATCAGCTCGCCGACGAGGATCTGCTCGGGCTCGTCGGTGAGCCGGCCGTCCTCGTAGAGCGGCGGCGACTCGGGCATGTGCCCGATCAGCACGTCGGCCAGCACGTCGAGCTGCTCACCCGACTGCGCCGACACGGGCACGATGTCCGCGAACTCCCCCACCTGCGACACCGCCAGCAACTGCTCGGCGATCTGCTCCTTGGTCGCCAGGTCGCACTTGGTCACGACCGCGATGACCGGGGTCTTCTTCACCGCCGCCAGTTTGTCGGCGATGAACCGGTCGCCCTTGCCGATCGGCTCGTTGGCCGGCACGCAGAAGCCGATCGCGTCGACCTCGGTCAGCGTGGACAACACCAGGCTGTCGAGCCGCTCGCCGAGCAGCGTGCGCGGGCGGTGCAGCCCCGGCGTGTCGACGATGACGAGCTGGGCGTCGGGTCGGTGCACGATGCCCCTGATGACGCGCCTGGTGGTCTGCGGCTTGGACGAGGTGATGGCCACCTTGCTGCCGACCAGGGCGTTCATCAGGGTGGACTTGCCGACGTTCGGCCTTCCCACGAAGCAGGCGAATCCGGCGCGATGGATGTCTGGCGAAGTCACATTGTGCATTCTGGCCTATCGGCGGACGTGTTCACGCCACCAGGCGAACGCCTCCGGCGCCACGAGCGGGGTCCACGGGGTCGTCTTGAGCGTGGCGAGCTCCTCTTCCGACACCCAGCGGTAGTCGTTGATCTCCACGCGGTCGGGTTCGGGCCGTCCGGCGACGACGGCGCAGGCGTACGCCGCGATGACGTAGCCGACCTGGTGGCCGTTGGGGTAGACGGTGCGGAACTCGGGGCCGCCGTAGACGCCGATCAGGCCTCGCGCCTCGGTCTCGAGGCCGAGCTCCTCTCGCAGCTCCCTGACCACGGCTTCCGCCGGCCGCTCGTCGGGGTCGATGCCGCCGCCCGGCGCCGCCCAGAGTTTTCCGTCGCCGTGCAGGGCCACCAGGAGCCTGCCCGCGTCGTCGAACACGAAGCCCGCGGCCGACGGCAGCATCAGCAGGTCGGTGCCGACCTTCTCCCGCAGTCGCGCCAGAAAGGGCGACATCGGCATGTCAGCCTCGCACCGTGCCGTCGGGGCCGGCCACGAGCAGCGCCTTGACGCCCAGCTCCGAAGCCACGGCCTCGTCGGCGGCGCTCGGCCCGCCCTCGCTCACCAGCGCGGCGGCCTCCAGCGACTGGGCCCCGCTGGAGATCGCCATGGCCACGGCCACCTGCACCGCCGACAACGTCAGCGCCTCCAGCGCCACGTTCGCCGCCGCGTACGTGCGGCCGGTCTCGTCACGCACGGCCGCCCCTTCCGCGGAGCCGTTACGGGCCCTGGCGGACCTGGCCAGCGTGATGATCTTGCTGTCTTCCGGGTCGAGAGTCACGCCAACAGGCTAACGACTTCTCCGAGCGGCGGGCACGGCGGCGTCAGCGGTCCTCCGCCATGGTGATGGCCGCGTCGACCATCGCCCACGTACGGCCGGCGTCCACGTCATCCAGGCCGGTGTGCACCACCGACACGAGCGTGTCGCCGGCCCGCGACAACACCACGTCCATCGCGTACGGGTAGCCGTTCAGCCGGCCCGTCAGCCGCGCACCCACGGCCTCGTCCCCCGCATCCTCGATGGTCAGTTCGTGCGAGCGGAGGTCGGTGCCGGAAGGGGAGCTGACCCGCCGGCACGACTCCAGCGCGTCGGCCAGTTCGTCGAGGTGGTCGGCGGCCCCGCCGCCGGTGTACCTGGCGAGCGCGACCCCGGCCTGCTCTCCCAGGTTGTCGCCGGTGTAGCTGACGGCCACCTGGGCGGTCAGCGCCTGGCGCGGGGCCCGCCCCTCGGCGGGGCGGAGCATCGTACGGCAGTTCTTGCCCGCCTTGTCGAACGGGATCCGCCACGCCTCCCCCGGCCTGGGCGTGAACCCGTCGGGCAGCCGGGGCTCCTCGCTGAGCACCTCGCGCAACTGGGCCATGGCCCCCGGATCAAGACGGCTTCCCGCCGTCCCGCCGCCGCATCCGGCCAGGACGCAGGCCAGCAGCCCGCAGCCGATGATCCCTGGTTCGCGCCTCATGATTCCCCCTCGACGCAGCCTCCCCAACCGACGAAAGCGGCAATCCACCAAAGTCCCCACCAACACGCAAAAAGGGTGTTCTCATCCGGTTTTCCTGGACGAGAACACCCTTGCGCCGACCGGCGTCCCGACCCCCTAGCAGGCCGTGACGCCGTCGCCCCCCGGAGCGCCAGTATGCCGCGAACCCCATCCGGCTCCTGGCGCTCCCTGACACCCACCGCACTGGATGTCTTGGTGAGAAGACTGCCGTGCCGGGCTTGCAGACCACTTGTAGAACGCTTGCGGCATCCATCCGTATACGTCCCGCTCGCGGGTCATTCCTGCTCGGCGGCGGCGGGAACGGCTTCGTCCTCCGGAGGCGCCACCCGGCGCACCACCACGGTGCTGATGCGGTTGCGGCGCCCCGCGAGGCTCTCGGCGGTCAGCGAGAGACCCGCCACCTGAGCGTGCGAGCCGGCGATCGGCACCCGCCCGAGCGCGTGCGCCAGCAGGCCGCCCACGGTCTCCACGTCGTCGACCTCGATCTCCGTGTCGAACAGCTCGCCGAGCTCGTCGACCGGCATGCGCGCGGTCACCCGCATGCCGCCGTCGGGCATCGGCTCGACGCGCGGCGCTTCCTGGTCGTATTCATCGGTGATCTCGCCGACGATCTCCTCCAGGACGTCCTCGATCGTGACCAGGCCCGCCGTGCCCCCGTATTCGTCGATGACGATGGCGATGTGGATCTGCCTGGCCTGCATCTCCCGCATGAGCTGGTCGATGGGCTTGCTCTCGGGCACGTACGCGGCCGGACGCATGATCGACTCGACGGTGTCGCCGCCGTTCCCGCCCGACTCGTGGATCTTGCGGGCGATGTCCTTCAGATAGGCGATGCCGACGACGTCGTCCTCGTTCTCCCCCACGACCGGGATGCGGGAGAAGCCGCTGCGCAGCGCCAGCGACAGCGCCTGGCTGATCGTCTTGCCGCGCTCGATGTAGACCATGTCGGTGCGCGGCACCATGACCTCACGCACCAGCGTGTCGCCCAGCTCGAACACCGAGTGGATCATCTCGCGCTCGTCGGGCTCGATCACCCTGCGCTCCTCGGCCAGGTCGACCAGGTCACGCAGCTCGGCCTCCGAGGTGAACGGGCCGTCACGGAACCCCTTGCCGGGGGTCAGCGCGTTGCCGAGCAGGATGAGCAGCTTGGGCAGGGGGCCGAAGATACGGGTCAGGCCGTACACGATCGGAGCGCTGGCCAGCGCGACCGGCTCCGCGTGCTGGCGGCCCAGCGTACGCGGCATCACCCCGACCACCACGTAGCTGATCACGATCATCACGACGGCGGCCCAGACGTAGGCCCAGCCCTGGTCGTGCATGAGGTCGATGAACAGCAGGGTGGCGATGACCGTCGCGACCAGCTCACAGCTCAGCCTGAGCAGCAGCAGCAGATTGAGGTAGCGCGGCGGGTCGTTGACGATGGCCTGCATCCGCGCCGCCCCCCGACGGCTCTCGCGCGCGTACTCCTCGGCGCGCACCCTGGAGATGCGCGTCAGTGCCGTTTCCGCACTGGCGATCAGGCCACCGATGATCACGAGTGCGATGGCCAGCAGCAACCAGGCGTTCACCGCGAGTTGCGCACCTCCTGCCACGACTCGAGGAGCCGGGCCTGCAAGCCGAACATCTCCTTGTGCTCCTCGGGCTCGGCGTGGTCGTAGCCGAGCAGGTGGAGGATGCCGTGCGTGCACAGCAGTTCCAGCTCGTCGGCCGTGCCGTGGCCCGCCTCCGCCGCCTGCCTGGCGGCGACGTGCGGGCAGAGCACGACGTCGCCCAGGAGCGCCGGATCGGCGGCGCCGTCGGACTCGCCGCGCGCGCCGCCGCCGGGACGCAGCTCGTCCATCGGGAAGGCCAGCACGTCGGTCGGGCCCGGCTCACCCATCCACTTCTCGTGCAGCTGCGTCATGGCGTCTTCGTCGACCATCACGATGGACAGCTCGGCGAGCGGGTTGATGCCCATCTCGCCGAGCACGTGAGCGGCCAGGGCGGCGAGCGACTCCTCGTCGACCCCGACGCCGGACTCGTTGTTCAGCTCAATGCTCACGGTCGCTCACCCGCCGCTTCCCCCGCTGCTGGACGGGCTTGAGCTCCTGGGCCGCCCGGGTGGCGTCGTAGCGCCCGTAGGCGTCGACGATGTCGCTGACCAGCTTGTGGCGTACGACGTCGGAGCTGCTCAGCCGGGAGAAGTGGATGTCGGGGATGCCGTCGAGGATCTCCTGGACCACCTTCAGCCCGCTCACCGTGCCCGCGGGCAGGTCAACCTGCGTCACGTCGCCCGTCACCACGATCTTGGAGTTGAACCCGAGCCGGGTCAGGAACATCTTCATCTGCTCGGCCGAGGAGTTCTGGGCCTCGTCGAGGATGATGAACGCGTCATTGAGGGTGTTGTGCGTCAGCAGGAAGTCCTCGGTGACATAGAGCGAATCTTCTGCCGCCACCTGGATGCACACGCATTCCGCCGTGCCGCGCGGCTCGATGCGGTCCACGTAGCGCATGGGGCGGCCGCCACCATGCGCCTTGTAGGTGTCCGCCTTCCGTGACAGCCGGAAGGGCTCGATGCCCTGCGGAAGCCGGATGTCCAGAACGTAAGCATCATGGCGATGACGGACCTGTCTGCCCTTCGCCGGCCCTGGCTTCAGCTCGCTCAACGGACGGGCGCGCCAGTAGGCCGCACCTCCGAGGGACTGGACGAGGGAGACCACGTCGTCACGTAGCCGTGGCGAGATGGTGGAGAACTGAATCCGGCATGTGCGGCCCTGCTGGGTGACAGAGCCTCCGTCTGCGTCCAGCAGACCCTGCAGAACCGCGATCCTGATCTCTGGAGTGTTACGGAGATAGACCTCAGGCACGAACTTCGTGTACGACCCGCAGCCCAGCAGATTCAGTTCACGCATGGCGTGGGTGATCGGGTTGGCGATCGTCATGCTGTCCCCAAGCTGCCTCACCCGGTTGAGCGCATAGTCTGGCGTTCCCCGCCACCTCGCCCGCACTCCAGGCAGGCAACGCTCCGGTCCTGCAACGGGTTCCGCGTCGTTCGTCGAGAAAGCGGGGGTCGTAGACCCGGTGACACGCCCGTCTCCCAGAAGCAACCCGAGTGCGTACGGGTCCAGGGGAACGTCGCGCTCAGGGAACTGGACCGGCGCACTGAGCATCGGCAACTCCCACTTGCGGTGGTGCGCTGTCCGTAGGTCGCCGATCATCTCCTTCGTTTTCAGCACCCGCCACGGCTTTCCTCGGTTGGCGTCATCACGGGTGCGGACAGTCCAGAGGTGGTCCTCGGAGGCGAGCACCGAAGCCCCGTCCTGGCTGTAAAGGCGGTAGACCTTCTGCTCCCCCTGCGGGTAGACGCCCAGCACGGGGGTCGGCTCACCATTCGAACCGATGACCAGGTCGCCGACCTCCAGCTCTCCGATGGAGCGGAACCCATCCGGAGTCAGCACTCCCGTGCCGACCGGTTGAGATCTTCCGCGCATATAAGCGAGCGGCGCGACCTCGATCGTGCCCGCGGCCATCAGCTTGGGGATCGAGTCGGGGTCGACCATGTCGTGCAGCGCGTCGTAGAGCGGCCGCAGGTAGGGGTCGATCTTCTCGTAGAGGGTGCCGGGCAGGAAGCCGAGCCGCTCGCCCGCCTCGACCGCGGGCCGGGTCAGGATGATCCGGTTGACCCGCTTCTCCTGCAGCGCCCGCACGGCCTTGGCCATCGCGAGGTAGGTCTTGCCGGTGCCCGCGGGGCCGATGCCGAAGACGACCGTGTGCTTGTCGATCGCGTCGACGTAGCGCTTCTGGTTGACCGTCTTCGGCCTGATCGTGCGTCCGCGGGAGGAGAGGATGTCGAGGGAGAGCACCTCGGCGGGGCGGTCGGAGGTCATGCGGAGCATGGCGATGCTGCGCTCGACCGCGTCGGGCGTGAGCTCGCCGCCGCTGCGCAGCACCTCGACGAGCTCCTCGAAGAGCCGCACCACGGTGCCGCTCTCGTCGGGAGAGCCCGTGACGGTGATCTCGTTGCCGCGTACGTGGATGTCGGCCTTGAAGGCGCCCTCGATGACGCGGAGCAACTCGTCACGGGAGCCGAGGAGGCTGACCATCGGGTATTCGTCCGGAATCAGCACCTTGGCTTGTGTGCGCGAGGGAGGTGCCGTGCGTCGGGATTCGTGTAGTTCGGACATGGGCAGGCCAGCGGCCTGATGCCTCCCGGTCTCTTTCGGTGTCTTCTGAGCCCATCGTATCCGGGACGACGCCGATTGCTCGCGTCAATATCGCCGGGTTGGGCCTCAGAGGTCCCGGCTATCCCGGTGGCCACGTCAGCGCGCGCCCGCCCAGCACGTGGGCGTGCACGTGGAAGACGGTCTGCCCGGCCCCGGCCCCGGTGTTGAACACCACCCGGTAGCCGTCCTCGGACACCCCCTCCATGACGGCCACGGCGTGGGCCGCCTTGAGCACCTCGTCGGCCAGCCCGTCGTCGGCGTCGGCCAGCGCCGCCGCGTCGGAATAGTGCCCCTTCGGGATGACCAGCACGTGGGTGGGGGCCTGCGGGTTGATGTCGCGGAACGCCAGTGTCCTGCCGGTCTCGTAGACGATCTCGGCCGGCATCTCCTTGGCCACGATTTTGCAGAAGAGGCAGTCGTTCACACCGGTAGCCTATCGAGAGCCCGCCGTCAGGGAGTCCGTTGCGAATCGGTAATCAGCTGTGTCGTGCGTAGGAAGATCCACACGGTTAGGGTGAGTGTGCGACACTTCAGCAAAAAAGAACACGATTCAGGGTCGGGCGAGCGCCACCTGGCGAGGAACACGACTGGGTAATGCACCCTAAGGAACCGGGGAAACCTCAAGAACCGGAAGAGCGTAAACCCTCTGGGAAGGCCGCGCGTCCCACTGATGTGACCACCGAAACCCTTCTGGCCGACAGGTCGATGGGGGCGGTGCAGGTCGGGTGGGATGCCGACATGGCCGTTACCGCGCTCTACAGCGCGCACTTCCGGTCGTTGGTGCGTCTGGCCGTGTTGCTGGTGCGCGACATGGCAACCGCTGAGGAAGTCGTGCAGGATGCGTTCGTCGCCATCCATGGTGCATGGCGTAGGCTGCGTGACCCCGACAAAGCACTCGCCTACCTGCGTCAATCCGTCGTCAACCGGTCCCGTTCCGTGCTGCGTCACCGAGCGGTCGTCGAGAAGTACGCTCCCAAGGGCCTGCCTGACGCCCCGAGCGCCGAGAACGGCGCGATCGGCGAGCTGGAACGCTCCGCCGTCATCGAGGCATTACGAGCCCTGCCGACCCGACAGAGAGAGGCACTGGTCCTACGCTATTACGGTGATCTGTCCGAAGCTGAGATCGCCCACGCCATGGGCATCAGCAAGGGGGCGGTCAAGAGCCACACCGCTCGTGGCATGGCCGCGTTGCGATCCGTTCTGGAGAAAATGTCATGACCCAGCCCCCCGACGAGTACGGCGACGCGCTGCGTCGTGCGCTCCGTGCGGAGGCGGACGCGGTCGTGCCCTCGCCGGAAGGACTGGAGATCATCCGTGCCCGCATCGAGCGGCGCGGCGTTCGAAACCTGTTCTGGTGGCGTGCGGGGGCGGCCGCCGCCAGTGCCCTCCTCGTGGCGGGCACGATCGTGATGACGGTGCCCGGGCTGCGCTCCCAGATCACCGAGGAGAGCCCCGTCCAGCCCGCCGGTGTCGAATCCTCCGAGGTCCCGTCCAACTCCTCGACGACCCGCTCGCACGAGCCTCCCTCGCCGAAGAAACCCGACCCCTCGCGTTCCGAGGTCATTTTCGTCCCGTCCGAGTCGAAGACCCCGACGCCGCGGACCTCCAAGAAGGCCGACTCCACCAGGGCTCCGTCGCCGTCGTCCAGCCCCACGCCCACCACATGCCCGTCGACGACCGCCGAACCCGCCGAGCCGGCCGAGACGGCGGCCGACTGCCCCACACGCACCC
>NZ_SMJZ01000192.1 GCF_004348345.1 Nonomuraea longispora | reverse complement strand
GCCCCTCCCCCCATGTAGAGGGCCACGAAGGCGCTCAGCCCGACGTACACGACCGAGCGGGACACGATCACCATCGTCAGCCGGGCGAACGACGGCCAGTCGTCCCGGCGGGACACCGGCGCGTCGGCCCGCGCCACGCGGCCGCTCCCCGACAGCGCCCGGATCGCCGGCAGCGTCACCACCGCCCCCAGCAGCGCCGGCGCCACGAGCAACGGCGACGCGCCGAGCCCCCACACCGCCAGCAGCGGCGTCACCAGCACGGGAGCACAGGCGAAGCCCAGCGTCCCGCCCAGCGAGAACCAGCTCATCCGGACGTGGCTGCCCTCGCTGGCGAGCCTGGCCAGCCGCGCGGACTCCGGGTGGTAGGCCGCCACGCCCAGCCCGGACAGCGCCACCGCCAGCCAGGTCAGCACGTACGAGTCCGTCACGCCCCCGAACGCCACCCCGGCGCCTGCCGTCACCATGCTCACAGGGATGAGCCACGGCATCCGCCACCGGTCGGTCAGCACGCCGAAGAGCGGCTGCACGATGGACGACGACAACGTCGCCGCGAGCACGATGCCGGAGACGGCGACGTAGCCGTACCCGCGTCCGGCCACCAGGAAGGGCACGAGGGCGGGCACCGCGCCCTGGTAGAAGTCCACGGTCGCGTGACCGGCGGCGAGCATGGGGATCCTGTTCACGCTCCGATCCTGCACATGGCAGAACTGGCGCGCTTCCGATAAATTGCCAACCTATGCCGAAGATCCGCCACACACCCGAGGCACCCACCGGCCGGCGGCCCCTGGCCCCCGGCGCGGGCATCGACGCGCACCGGCACGACACCCACCAGATCGTGTACGCCTGCCGAGGCGTGCTCTCCGTCACCACCGGCTCGGGCATCTGGGTGGCGCCCGCCAGCCGGGCCATCTGGATCCCGGCCGGCACCGTCCACGAGCACCGCGCCCGCGGCGACACCGACCTGCGCCTGGTGGGGCTCTCCGACAACCCGCTGGGCCTCGGCCGTCCCGCGGTGCTCGCGGTCGGCCCTCTCCTCCGCGAGCTGATCATCGCCTACACCGGCGACGACGGCCCGGCGGGCGGCGAGCGGGAACGACTGAGCGCCGTGCTGCTCGACCAGCTCAGACGCGCCCCCGAGCAGCCTCTGCACCTGCCCGCCGCCCGTGACCCCCGGCTGACCGCCGTCTGCGCGGCCCTGCACCGCGACCCCGCCGACGGCAGGTCCCTGGCCCAGCTCGCCGTCGAGGCCGGCACCAGCGAGCGCACGCTGGCCCGGCTGTGCCGCCGCGAGCTCGGCATGAGCTTTCCCCAGTGGCGCACCCAGCTCCGGCTGCACCACGCGCTGCTGCTGCTCGCAGACGGCCTCTCCGTGACCGCGGTCGCCCACCGGTGCGGGTGGGCCTCGGCGAGCGCCTTCATCGACGTGTTCAGGCGGGCGTTCGGGCACACCCCTGGCCGCGCCTTTACATTGTAGATTCGCTACAATCGAGTGTCGTGAGTACTTCCAAAGGCAAGGGCGGCACCCCGGCGACCGTCGCGCTGACCAAGGCCAAGGCCGAGTTCACGCTCCACCCCTACGCGCACGACGCCTCCGCGCAGGCCTACGGGGAGGAGGCCGCAGACGCGCTCGGCGTGCCGTACGAACGCATCTTCAAGACCCTCGTGGCGGAGGTAGAGAGCGGGCTCGCCGTGGCGGTCGTACCGGTGTCGGGCAAGCTCGACCTCAAGGCGCTGGCCGGCGCGCTCAACAGCAAGCGGGCCGCGATGGCCGACGCCGCCAAGGTGGAGCGGGTGACCGGCTACGTCGTGGGCGGCATCAGCCCGCTGGGCCAGCGCAAGCAGCTCCCCACGGTGGTCGACTCCACGGCGCTCGACTTCGAGACGATCTATTTCTCGGCGGGCAGGCGCGGCCTGCAGATCGAGACCGCGCCCGACAACCTCCTCACGCTCACCCGGGCCGTCACCGCCCCGATCGGCAGGACCGGCTGACAGTCAGTTCCGCCGCCCGGGCCGGTCCCGATGGCCGCCGTCGTTCCGGTCCGGGCGCGGCAGCGTGATCTCCACCCGCCGCGGCCTGCGCCCGAGCAGCCACTCGAAGAGGTGGCGCGGCCGGCGGGCCTGGCGGTCACCGCGCCGCCCCTCACGCTGCTCCTCCTCGGCCAGCGCCTCCTCCAGACCAGGTGTGTGACCGCCGCCGAAGCGCGACATGTCCGGCCCGGGGAAGCCGCGCGGCTCGATCCCGCGCAGCGCGGGCCGCATCGACTCCACCCAGATCGGGCCCGGCAGCGACGCCCCCTGCACCGAGCCGTAATAACGATCCCCGATCCGCACCCCCGTCAGGGGAAACCGGTACGACCCGCGGATGTCCCCGACGCTGACCGCCGCGGCCAGCGCCGGCGTGTACCCGGCGAACCAGGCGGAGGTGTAGCCGTTGTTCGTGCCCGTCTTGCCCGCCGCCGGACGGCCGATGCCCTGGCCCCTCATGGTGCCCTCGGTGAACACGCCCTTCAGCACGTGGTTGACGGCGTCGGCGACCGGCCGTTCGATGACCTGCTCGCACGAGGGCGGCACATGAGTGCGTCTGCCGTCCCTGCCGATGATCTCCACGATGGCCAGCGGCCGGCAGTAGCGGCCCCGCGCGGCGAACGTCGCGAACGACGCCGCCACCGTCACCGGGTCCATCTCGTTGACGCCGAGGGTGAACGTCGGCACCTCCTGCAGCGGCTTCCCGTCCGCCCTGACGACGCCGAGCGACCTGGCCGTCTTCACCACGTTGCAGAGACCGACCTTGCGCTCCAGCATCATGAAGAAGATGTTCACCGACTTCCAGGTGCCGGTCTCGATGCTGTGCGGCCCGCCCTCCCCCTCGCCGCTGGCGTTGAGGATGCGCGTGTTCGGGTCGTTCACGGGCCGGCCGGCGCAGTTGCGGTAACCCTGTCCGGGCACGAGCGCCCCCGGTGTCTTGAAGCCGTCGCCGAACCGCCACCCCTGCTTGAGCGCCGTGGCCAGCGTGTACACCTTGAACGTCGACCCGGCCTGGAACCCCTGCCCGCCGCCGTGCGCCGTGTCGGCCGGCAGGTTGAAGGTGGTCTTCGGGCCGTTCTTGCGGTTGCCCGAGTTGCGGCCGAACCGTTTGCTGGCGGCCATCGCCCTGATCCTCCCGGTACGCGGCTCCACCATGGCCTCGGCGGCCACCTCGGTGTCCTCCGGCGACACGTGCCGGCGGATGGCCTGCTCGGCGGCGTGCTGCGCGATCGGGTCGAGACTGGTCCTGATCACCAGCCCTCCCCTGGCCATACGTTTGCGCCGCTCGCTCGCGGTGTTGCCGAAGACGGGGTTCGACAGCAACTCGCGCTGCACGTACAGGCAGAAGAACGGGTACGCGCTCTGCGCGCAGCCGCCGGGCTCCGGACGGAGCCGCAGGCCCAGCGGCGCGTTCTTGGCGGCGCTGGCCTGCCGCCGCGTGATCAGCTCCAGCCCGGCCATCCGGTCCAGCACGAGGTCCCGCCGCGCCTTCAGCCGCTCCCGGTGTTCCCGGCCGAGCGAAGGGTCGGTCGAGTACGGCATCCGCACCGCGCCCGCCAGCGTGGCCGCCTCCGTCAGGGTCAGCTCGGCCGCCGAGGTGGAGAAGAAGCGCCTGGCCGCCGCTTCCACGCCGTGCGCTCCCGCGCCGAAGTAGGCGATGTTCAGGTAACGCTCGAGAATCTCGTCCTTGCGGTACTTCTCCTCCAGCGCCAGCGCCAGCCGCAGCTCTGTGATCTTGCGCGCCAGGTTGGGGGCCCGCGCCTTGTCGCGTTCGGCGTCCGTACGCGCGGCCTCCACCAGGATGTTCTTGACCAGCTGCTGGGTCAGGGACGAGCCGCCCTGCCGGATGCCGCCCGCCTGGGTGTTGGTGAGCAGCGCCCGGAAGGTGCCCCTGACGTCGAGCCCGCCGTGCTCGTAGAAGCGGGCGTCCTCGATGGCCACGATCGCCTGGCGCATCACCGGCGCCACCGCACCCAGGCGAACGTTCGTCCGGTTGGCCTCGTAGAACTGGGCGAACTGGCGGCCGTCCTTGTCCAGCAGCCTGGTCACCTGCGCGAGCGGCTCCTCACGCGGAGCGGGCGGCAGGTCGAGGAACGTGTTCGCGACGTTCTTGGCGGCCATGCCGCTCCCGCTGACGGCGGGCACGGCCAGTGCCGCCGTCAGCACTCCACCGAGCGCTCCCGCCAGCCCGAGCGCACCGACGGATCTGAGTACGGTCACGCTGAAGGTCTGCGGCGCCCGGATCGGCGCCAAACGCCCGCGTGTGATCCTTTACCGTTTCCGGCGGATGTCCAGACCCAGAGACGCGAACTGCTCGAACGGCCGGTGGTAGCCCCGCTCGATGTGGTGCACGCCGCGCAGTGTCGAGGGGCCGTCGGCCACCGCGGCCGCCAGCACGGCCGAGAAACCCGCCCTGATGTCGGGCAGCGTCACGTCGGCGCCCTTGAGCTGCGACACGCCGCGCACGACGGCCGAATGGCGAGCGTTCGTGTCGTGGTAGCGGCAGGCCGGACCGCCCAGGCACTGGTCGAACACCTCGATCTCGCAGCCCATCCGCTGCAGCGCCGGCACGTACACCAACCGGTTCTCGAAGACCGTCTCGTGCAGCACCGACATGCCCTGGCTCTGCGTGAACAACACCATGAGCGGCGTCTGCCAGTCGGTCATGAAGCCGGGATGGGTGTCGGTCTGCACGGCCGCCGCGCGCAGGCCCTCGGGCGGCGCGGTCGCGCACAGGTACTCGTCGTTGATGTCGAACTGGGCGCCCATCCTGGCCAGCGTGGTGATCGCCGTGACCAGGCGGTCCTGCGGGCAGCCGTGCACCCGTACCTCGCCCTGCGTGATCAGGCCCGCCGCCAGGTAGGAGAACGCCTCGATGCGGTCGCCGTTGAGCCACGTGGAGGCGCCGCGCAGCCGTTCGACGCCCTCGATGACGATCCTGCGGTCGGGCGACAGCTCGATCCGCGCCCCCATCCGCTGCAGGAACAGCGCCAGCTCCACCACCTCGGGTTCCATCGCGGCGTTCTTCAGCACCGTCTTGCCCTCGGCCAGCACCGCGGACATCAGCACCGTCTCCGTGGCGCCCACGCTCGGGTAGGGCAGCTCGATCCGGGTGCCGTTGAGCCGTTTGGCCTTGGCGAAGACGCCGGTGTCACCGACCTCCACCTCGGCGCCCATCGCCCGCAGGGCCTCCACGTGGAAGTTCACCGGCCGCCGCCCGATCGGGTCGCCGCCCACCAGCGGCACGAACGCCTCCCCCGCCAGGTGCAGCAGCGGGCCCAGCATGAGGATGGGGATGCGGTTCAGGCCGGTGAACGCGTCGGGCACCCGCGGCTCGATCTGCGGCCCCGGCGCGATCCTGATCTCCGTACGCGAGATCTCCACATCGATGCCGAGCGCCCGCAGCATGGCCGCGGTGATCTCCACCTCGCCCACGTCGGGCGCGTTGTGGATGCTGCTCTCGCCGCTGCCCAGCATGGCGGCGACCATGTGCTTGGACACGCCGTTCTTGGAACCGCGCACCTCGACGTCTCCCCGGAGCGGACCGGAGGGTTCTATCAACCAGACCTCTTCTGCAATCACGAAGTGAGCCTAACCGGGGGATACCATCGAGCTGATTCGGACGCACATGTGAAGGGGAGTGGCGTGACGAGGGAAGTACGCGCTTTTGCGGTAACTGTCCTCACACTCGCTGCTCTCGGGGTGGCCGCGGGGCTGCTCTGGTCAGGCGTTTCCCCACGGGCCCCGTACACGGTCACGGAGGACGGCACATCGGTACTGGCCGATCCGTCCACGCAGGCGCTGATCGCCGCGGACGGCTGGTTCGCGGTGATCACGGGCGGACTGGGCCTGCTCTGCGGCGGGGTGGCCTGGTTCGCGGCCCGCCGGTTCATGTTGCCGGTGCTGCTCGGGCTCTGCGCGGGTGGGGTGCTGGCGGCGGCGCTGACGTTGTGGACGGGGTCGACGTTCACCATCGGAGCCGTCATGGTGGAGGCCGCCGTGGTGCCTGGGGCCAAGGTCGTGCCCGGGGCGCTGAAGCTGACCGCCCCTGGGGTGCTCGTGTCCTGGCCGCTGCTCGCGGTGGGGCTGTTCGGGCTGCTGGAGGGCATGCACGGGTACGGCGAGCCGACGCTGCGGCCTCCGTACGGCAACCTGCCATGAACCCCCGGCCACCCGATGCCCCGGGAACCGCCCGCACCAGCACACGGCTTCAGCAGGTGCCACGAGGACACACGGCGACCGGTCAGCACGGAGCCGTCTCCACGACCGTGAACGACACCGGTCAGGGCGGAACCAACCCCCACCACCACGCACGACCCGGTCAACGCAGAGCCATCCCCCACCACCGTGACGACACCAGTCACCGCAGGACCAGCCCCAACGATGAGCAGGGCACCACGACGAGCGCGGTGCCCGTCTCTCACAACCGTGGGCGTTGCCGGCCGTGGCCGGTGGCCTGTTCGAACGCGCGTGCGACGCGCAGGACCCTGGCGTCCCCGAACGGCCGGGCGACGATCTGCACCCCCACCGGCAGGCCGTCCGTCGTGAACCCGGCGGGCACGGAGGCAGCCGGTGCGTGCAGGACGCTGATCCAGTAGGCGGAGCGCATCCACGCGAGGTAGTCGGGCAGCCGCTCGCCGTTGATCTCGCTGACGTGGGGCTGCTCGATGGGGAACGGCGGCACCTGGCTGACCGGCGCGATCAGCACGTCGTAGGTGTCGAAGAAGGCGGACATGCGCTGGTAGAGGCGGCTGCGGGCGCGCTCGGCCGCGGCCAGCGCGGCCCCGGTCACCTCGCGGCCCCGCTCGACGTTCCAGGCGGTGTTGGGGCCGAGGCCGGTCAGGTCGTCGAAGGACAGCGCGTAGTTCCACGCCCGGTAGGTCCTGAACGCCTCCTCCGCGCCGGAGAGGTCGAGCTCCACCTCCTCGACCGTGGCTCCCAGCCGCTCGAACACGGCCGGCGCGGTCGCGGTCACCGCCGCCGTGCGCGGGTCGACCGGCAGCCCTCCCAGGTCGGGACTCCACGCCACCCGCAGGCCCGCCACACCCTCTTCGGGCTCGGGAGTGAAGACCTCCCTGATCGCGTAGGGGGAACGGTGGTCGAACCCGGCGATGGCCGAGAGCATCAGCGTGAGGTCGTCGACGGTCCGGGCCATGGGGCCCTGGACGGACAGCGTGTACCAGGCGGCGGTGTCGGACACGCCGGGCACCCGGCCGGGCGTGGGGCGCAGGCCGACGACGTTGCAGAACGAGGCGGGGTTGCGCAGCGAACCGCCCATGTCGGAGCCGTCGGCGAGCGGGACCATGCCGGTGGCCAGGGCGGCGGCCGCCCCACCGCTGCTGCCCCCGGCGGACTTGGACAGGTCGTACGGGTTCCTGGTGGCGCCGAACACCTCGTTGACGGTGTGGGAGCCGGTGCCGAACTCCGGGGTGTTGGTCTTCCCGACGGTGATGGCACCGGCGGCGCGCAGCCGCTCGACGACCAGGTCGTCCTTGGCCGGGACGTGGTCGGCGAACAACGGCGAGCCGTAGGTGGTGCGGATGCCCGCGGTGTCGACGAGGTCCTTGTGCGCGACGGGCAACCCGTGCAAAAGACCGTCCGGCTCGGCCGCGTCCGCCGCCTTGGCCGCCTCGATCGCCCGTTCGGCGGCCAGCGTGACGATGGCGTTGACGTGCGGGTTGACCTGCTCGATGCGGTCGAGATGGGCCTGGAGGACCTCCACGGCGCTCGCCTGCCGGGTCCTGATCAGGCGGGCCAGCTCGGTCGCGGTCAGGTAGTGCAGTTCGCTCACCCTGCGATCCTGCCTCACCCGCCGTGCGAGGGCGACGGCAAGGTCCGCCCACGCCCCGCACCGGTGGTCGTCGGCCGCGGCCTCGCCATGATGAGCAGCCCCGTGACGGTGGGCGTGCGGGCCAGGATGACGACGTGCACACCGAAGTTGACGGACTGGGCGGGAACAGAACTGCCAGGGGGAGCGCCTGTCGTCCAGGGAGGCGCAGGTGGCCAAGCTGCTCGCCGCCGGAGCCTCGAACCGGGAGATCGCCGGGCGCGGTGAAGAACCACGTCTCTAGCCTGCTTCGCAAGTTCGCTTTTCCCGACCGGACCCGCCTCGTCACCCACCGCCCCACCCGAACCCCGAAGGACGCCCCTGTGCGCCGCCCGACCGGCCATGCGGACACCGGGCCTACCTGTGTCACACACGGACGGCCCACAGTGCGCGCGTCACGGCGGCCCGCCACGCGCACCCGGTGAGCGTCTCCCTGGACAGTCCGACCGCGTGCGGTGGGCGGGCCCTCCCGTGCGGAGCCGTAGAGAAAGAAGAGCAAACCTCCGTCAGGCGCCCAGACACGCCGGGCCGAGCAGCTCCTTCAGGTCGCCCATCAGGGCGGGGGACGGGGTCACGCGGAGGCGGTCGTCGACGCGCATCACCGTCGTCTTCGGCCCGTTGTGCACCTGCAGGTGCACCTCGGACGTGCCCGGGTGCGTCGTCAGGATCTCCTTGAGGCGTCCGACCACGGGAGGCGTGCAACGGGTCAGGGGCAGGCTCACCAGCAGCGGCCCGCCCGCCTCCTGGGTCAGGTCGGGGGCCGTCACCTCCATCGCGATGATCTTCGCGACGTCCTCGCGTTTGTCGATGCGCCCCTTGACGAACACGATGGCGTCCTCGGCCAGGATCGTCGAGCAGAGCTGGTAGGCCGACGGGAAGATCATCACCTCGATCGACCCCGCGAGGTCCTCCAGCTGGGTCAGCACCCAGGTGTCGCCCTTCTTGGTGACCTTGCGCTGCACGCCGCTCAGGATGCCGCCCACGGTGACCACCTGGCCGTCGGAGCGGCTCTCGTCCTGGACGGCGGCGATCGAGCAGTCGGCGCCCGCCGCGAGGATGTGCTCGACGCCGAACAGCGGGTGGTCGGACACGTAGAGGCCGAGCATCTCGCGTTCGAACTGCAGGAGGGTGGTCTTGTCCCACTCCCCCAGCGGGATCTGCACGTCGAAGGTCTGGTCCTCGCCGCCCTCGACCGCCCCGAACAGGGAGTCCTGGCCGATGGCTTCGTTCTTCTTGATGTCGATGATCGCGTCGACGGCTTGTTCGTGCACCATGACCAGGCCCTTGCGCACGTGGCCGAGCGAGTCGAACGCGCCCGCCTTGATCAGCGACTCGATGACCCGCTTGTTGCAGACAATGGCGGGCACCTTGCGCAGGAAGTCCTTGAAGTCGGCGAAGCGGCCCTTCCCCCTGCGGGCGGCGATGATGCCGTCGACGACGTTGGCGCCGACGTTGCGGATGGCCGACAGGCCGAACCGGATGTCGGTGCCGCGCGGGGTGAAGTCGAAGTCGGAGTCGTTGACGTCCGGCGGGAACACCTTGATGCCCATGCGCCGGCATTCGTTGAGGTAGAGGGCCGACTTGTCCTTGTCGTCCTTCACCGAGGACAGCAGCGCGGCCATGTAGGCGGCGGGGTAGTTGGCTTTGAGGTAGGCGGTCCAGTAGGCGACGAGGCCGTAACCGGCGGTGTGGGCCTTGTTGAAGGCGTAGTCGGAGAACGGCAGCAGGATGTCCCAGAGTGCCTTGATGGCCTCGGTGGAGTAGCCGTTGTCCTGCATGCCCTTCTCGAAGGTCACGAACTGTTTGTCCAGCTCGGCCTTCTTCTTCTTGCCCATCGCCCGCCGCAGCAGGTCGGCGCCGCCCAGGGAGTAGTTGGCGACCTTCTGGGCGATGGCCATGACCTGCTCCTGATAGACGATCAGGCCGTAGGTCGTGTCGAGGATCTCCTTCAGTGGCTCCTCGAGCTCGCGGTGGATCGGGGTGATCTCCTGCTGGCCGTTCTTGCGCAGCGCGTAGTTGGTGTGGGAGTTGGCGCCCATCGGGCCTGGCCGGTAGAGCGCGAGGGCGGCGGAGATGTCCTCGAAGTTGTCGGGGCGCATGAGCCGCATCAGCGAGCGCATGCCGCCGCCGTCGAGCTGGAAGATGCCGAGCGTGTCGCCCCGCGCGAGGAGTTCGTAGGCCTTGCGGTTGTCGAGCGGCAACTCCAGCAGGTCGATCTTCTCGCCGCTGGTCGACTCGATCATCTTGAGGCAGTCGTCGATGATCGTGAGGTTGCGCAGGCCCAGGAAGTCCATCTTCAGCAGGCCGAGCGTCTCGCAGGTCGGATAGTCGAACTGCGTGATGATCGCGCCGTCGGAGTCGCGGCGCATGATGGGGATGTAGTCGGTCAGCACCTCGGCCGACATGATCACGCCGGCGGCGTGCACGCCGGTCTGCCGGATCAGGCCCTCCAAGCCCTTGCCGAGGTCCATCGTCGCCTTGACGTCGACGTCGTCCTCGTAGAGCTTGCGCAGCTCGCCGGCCTCGGCGTAACGCGGGTGGTCCTTGTCGAAGATGCCCGACAGCGGGATGTCCTTGCCCATGACGGCCGGCGGGAACGCCTTGGAGACCCGGTCACCCAGCGCGTAGGGGTAGCCGAGGACGCGGCCGGCGTCCTTGATGGCGGCCTTCGCCTTGATGGTGCCGAAGGTGGCGATCATGGCGACCTTGTCGGCGCCCCACCTCTCGGTCACGTAGCGGATCACGTCACCGCGCCTGCGCTCGTCGAAGTCGATGTCGACGTCGGGCATGGACACGCGCTCGGGGTTGAGGAAGCGCTCGAAGATCAGGCCGTGCGGGATGGGGTCGAGGTCGGTGATGCCCAGCGCGTACGCCACCAGCGAACCGGCCGCCGACCCGCGCCCGGGGCCGACGCGGATGCCGTTGTTCTTCGCCCACATGATGAAGTCGGCGACCACGAGGAAGTAGCTCGGGAAGCCCATCTGGATGATGACGCCGAGCTCTTTCTCCGCCCAGGCGCGGTGCTCCTCGTCGACGCCCCCGGGAAAGCGCCGCTCAAGGCCCTTCCACACCTCCTGGCGGAAGAACTGTTCCTCGGTCATCCCGTCGGGGACGGGGTAGGTCGGCATGAGGTTCTTGAACTCGAAGAACCCGGTCGGGTCGACCTTCTCGGCGACCAGCAGCGTGTTGCGGCAGCCCTCGGCCCACAGGTCGGAGGAGTCGACCGCGCGCATCTCGTCGGCGGTCTTGATGTAGTAGCCGCTGCCGTCGAAGCGGAAGCGGTCGGGGTCGGACAACTGCTTGCCCGTCTGGATGCACAGGAGGGCGTCGTGGGAGGCGGCGTCCGACTCGTAGGTGTAGTGGGAATCGTTGGTGACCAGAGGCGGGATGCCGAGCTCCGCGCTGATCCTGGTCAGCCCGTCGCGGACCCGGCGCTCGATGTCGAGGCCGTGGTCCATGATCTCCAGGAAGAAGTTGCCCTTGCCGAAGATGTCCTGGTATTTCGCGGCGGCCTTGAGCGCCTCGTCGTACTGGCCGAGCCGCAGCCTCGTCTGCACCTCGCCCGACGGGCAGCCCGTGGTGGCCATCAGGCCGTCGGCGTGCTCGGCGAGGATCTCGGCGTCCATCCGCGCCCACTTGCGGACGAACCCCTCGGTGTAGGCGCGCGACGACAGCCGCATGAGGTTGTGCAGGCCCGTCTTGTTGCGCGCCCAGATCGTCATGTGGGTGTAGTAGCCGCCCGCCGAGACGTCGTCCCTCTTCTGGTGCGGCTCGCCCCACAGCACGGGCTTCTTGTTGTGGCGCGTCTCGGGGGCGACGTAGGCCTCGATGCCGATGACCGGCTTGATGCCCGCGCCGGTGGCCTGCTTGTAGAAGTCGTAGGCGCCGTGCATGTTGCCGTGGTCGGTGATCGCGATCGCCGGCATGCCCAGGTCGCCGACCTGTTTGAACATCTGCTTGAGGCGGGCGGCCCCGTCCAGCATCGAATATTCGGTGTGCACGTGCAGATGGACGAACGAGTCGCTGGACGACATGGAGCGGCGCCTCCTGGCCTCGATGGGTTGTGCGATCCGACTTTAATGGTCCCGGCCGACACTCCGGGGCCCATCGCGCGCCACCGCGTCGCCCACAGGATATCGGCCGGCGCGGGCCGCCCGGATGGATCACCGGCTGGGTAGGCTCGATGGCGCATGCAGGAGTGGTCGTTCGGGGAGGACACGCTGGACGAGACGAAACGGAGGATCGCCCGGATCGTCACCGCGGCCGCGCTCGGCGTCGCGCTGGCCCTCGCCTGCCTGCGGCTGGGCGTCCTGGAGAAGCTCGCGTGCTCGGTCGGGGACGCGGGCTGCCCCACCACCGGCGAGCCGGCCGGCCGGCTCCCCCAGGTGACCCGGCTGACGCCCGTGGAGGTGGCGCAGAGCGGCGCGTACGTCGCGCTCGGCGACTCCTACTCCTCCGGCGAGGGCGTCTACGATCTGGACGACCAGCCCGTCAACGACGGCGCCGACCGCTGCCACCGCGCGACGGGCTCGTACGTGCCGCTGGTGGCCCAGGCCTACCGCTTCAACGGCGGCACCGAGTTCTTCGCCTGCAGCGGCGCCACCACGGCCGACCTCTTATCGGGCCAGCACGGCCGGCCGCCCCAGGTCGGCCGCGCCGGCCCGAGGACCAGCCTGGTGACGCTCAGCATCGGAGGCAACGACGCCGGCTTCACCAAGGTGCTCACGGGCTGCATCGTCAAGCTGCCCGGCTCGTCTGCCTGCGTCGAGCAGGAGGCCGCCGTCGAGCGCCGCATCAAGGAGCTGAGCTCCAGCGTCCTCACGGTCCTCAAAGAGCTTCGCGTACGCGCGCCGGGCGCCCGCGTCATCGTCCTCGGCTACCCGCGGCCGTTCCCCGCGAACCCGGTGGAGAGCGTCGACAACCTCAGCCCGCAGGACCAGCGGTGGCTCAACGGCATGACGCGCCGCCTCAACGACACGGTCGGCGCGGTGGCCGCCGGCTTCGACCGCATGCTCGACTCTTTCGAGGCCCCCGGCAGCGTGGAGTACGTGGACGCGTACGACGCCTTCACCGGACACGAGGTGGGACGGCCCGAACCATACCTGAACGGGTTGCACGTGGACATGGGCGATCTCCAGGTCAACGCCCGCAGCTACCACCCGACGGGCGCCGGCTACCGCCGCTTCGCCGACCTCGTCACCCGTCAGATCGCCAGGGGCCCCGGCCGGACCATGCACAACATCCGCGTCAGCACCCCCTGAACAAGCGCACGGTGACGCGCCCGCGAGCGCCGGCACCCGGCGCGAACGGCGCACCTGCGAACGGCGGTCCGGCGCGGCGGCCGCACACGGGGAACGACCGGCACGAACGCAGGCGGCAGGCCCGCGCACGGAGAACGACGCGAGTGCAGTGGGCAGGCCCGTGCGGCAGCGTCCCCGCGAGACGCGCGGGGGTGCCGCCTCAGCGGTGGGCGCGTTCCTCGGCCAGGTGGAGGCCTGCCTCGATGACGGCGTTCATGATGGGGGCGAGCCGCGCCTCCCCCAGCGACGGCGCGCGCGACGCCATCCGCTTGACGAGAGCATGCTCCCGGTCGAGATCGCGCCCGGCGAAACCGCCGACGGGTTTGATCCTCTGGACGATGCCCGCCAGCGCGGCCCTGCGCTCCAGCAGCGTCGCCAGGGCCGCGTCCACCCGGTCGATCGCCTCCCTGCACTCCGGCAGCGTCGCGGGCGACTCAGGACGGAGGAGGGCGCCCACGACGGTCACGGCCTCTTCCGCCACCTGCAGGGCCGCCTCCGGGCCGGCCTGGAGGATCGCCCCCGGCTCCGCCATCGCTCCCGGCAGGCCGATTCCGCCTGCCGCCGCGAACTCCCGGGCCACGACGCCCGCGTAACCGGCCCTCCTGGCCTGCGGCGGTTCGCCCGTGCCGACGCGTCCGGAACCGACGGCGCCGTTCCCGGACGCGCCCCCGTGCCCGGCAGACCCCGTTCCGCCGTTCCCTGAACCGGACGCGCCGGAGGCGGAGGGCGTTCTCGCGGCGTTGACGGAGGCGGCCGGGACGGGAGCGGGGAGGAGGAGACCGTCGGCGCCGGCGGCGACCGCGGCGGCGGACAGCCCGACATTCCGGGAGACGTCGGCGAGCACCGGCCGCCCGGACGCCACCCGCGCGGCCCGCATCACCCCCAGATCCAGCGACCCCCCTTCGCAGAGGATCACCTGCCCGTCACCCTCGGCCGCGCAGTAGCCGGCCAGTCCGAGCCACTCCTCCAGGGTCCCCGAGGCCCGCCGCTCCACCACGACCGGCAGGCCCAGCCCGGCCGCCGCCCGCACCAGCGGGATGTCGCGCGTCCACGTCGAGCCCACCACCACCGCGCCGGCGAGCGCGGCGATCGCCGGCAGGTCGGCGGCCGAGGACGGCTCCACCAGCAGCGGCGCCGCCCGCCCCGCCCGCTCGCGCAGCACCTCGTACGCGTCCGCCCGCCCGTTGTGCTCGCGCAGGCTCACCCGGCCGCCGATCACCACGGCGGGACCCTCGCCCACGAGCAGGCCGCCCACCGCCACCGCGTGCCGTTCCAAGGTCGATGACATCTCGATCCCTCGCTCGGGCCGGCTCTCTGGAACCGGCAGGAAACCAAAAAGGCAGAGACGGGGCGTCTCTGCCTCTGCCGACTCCAGGTGGTCGCTAGTCTCCGACCGGCCCTCCTGGAGCCGGCTCGATAAACGCGTAGCGACAAGTCATGTCTGAAACCTTACACCCACGCCTCCACCTGCTGGGCAATGCTTCTCACATGGCGGACTACCTGTCAGGCGAGTCGCCGTTGATCCCTGCCTATGGGAGTATTTCTTGGCCTAGAGGAGGGTTTGAGGCCGTTGACGTCGGATCGTAAGCAGGACGGACGCCGCATCGCCGGCCGCTACCAGCTGCAGGAACCCATCGGCAGGGGCGGAATGGGCATCGTGTGGCGTGCCTATGACGAACTCCTTGACCGCACCGTCGCGGTCAAGGAGGTCAGGTACGCCGCCGCACTGGGCGATGAGGTACAGCTGCTGAACCGGCGCACCATGCGCGAGGCGAGAGCGGCGGCGAGATTCGAGCATCCCAACGTGATCGTCGTACACGACGTGATCGAGGAGGATGACAGGCCCTGGATCGTCATGCAGCTCGTCCAGTCACGTTCGCTGGGCACGGTGATCAAGCAGGACGGGCCGCTGCCCCACAAGCGGGTGGCCGAGATCGGTCTGGCCGTGCTCGACGCGCTGCACCGCGCCCACGAGGCGGGCGTGCTGCACCGCGACGTCAAGCCGGAGAACGTGCTGCTCGCCGACGACGGCAGGGTCGTGCTCACCGACTTCGGCATCGCCACGCTGGAGACGGAGACCCAGCTGACGGTGACGGGCCTGGCGGGCACCCCGGCGTTCATCGCGCCCGAGCGGCTCAAAGGGCTGCCCGCGCGGCGCGAGTCGGACCTGTGGTCCCTGGGCGCCACGCTGTACACGGCGGTGGAGGGCCGCTCCCCCCACGAGCGGGGGATGGCGCTGGCCACGATGCACGCCGTGCTCACCGACGAGCCCGATCCCATGCCGCACGCGGGACCGCTGACCGAGGTGATCAGCGGCCTGCTGGTGAAGGAGCCCGTGCAGCGGCTGACGTACGAGGAGACGCAGCGGCTGCTGCGGGCCGCCATCGCGCAGGCGAGCCCGCCGCCGACGGCGCAGTTCCCCGCCGCCCAGCCGCTCGAGGCGCCGGCGCAGGCCAAGCCGCGCAAGGTGCCGTTCCCTCCCGTTTCGGCGAGCAGGCCTCGGCCCGCCCCCGCTCCGGCCGTGGACGAGACGCCGACCGACCCGAAACTCGCGGCGGCGGCCCCGGCCGTCCCTGAGACCGGCGCGCGGCTCTCCCCGATGACGGAGGAGCCCCGGCCGGCGGCGGAGCCGACGGTGGACGCGGCCAGGCCGGGTCAGGTGCGGGCCGGGATGGTCGTCGCGGCCGCCGCGGCGGTCGTGCTCGTCGCCGGCGTGGGCGGCTACCTCGGCCTGCGCTCGGCCCCCGACGACCGGGCGTCGGGCGGGCCGGACTCCTCCGCGCCCGCGCCGGCGTCGCCGAGCCCCTCCCCGAGCGACTCACCGTCGCAGAGCCCGTCCGAGGATTCCGGTCCCAGCAGCAGCCCGAGCTCCGAGCCGAAGCCCACCGAGCCGGCGAACGCGCTGCCCGCCGGGTGGAAGATGTACAAGGACAAGAAGCTGGGCTTCTCCATCGGGTTACCCAAGGGCTGGGACGTGTGGGACCGCAGCGGCAGGCAGGTCAAGTTCAAGGGACCGGGCGCGGCGTCCAACGCCTACCTGATGATCGAAGAGGCGGCCAAGCCCGGCAGCGACCCGTACAAAGACTGGAAGAAGCAGGAGCCGAGCCTCAAGCACAACTTCGGGGGCTACGAGAAGATCGACATCAAGAAGGTCGACACCGGAAAGTACGACTACATGAAGGCCGCGGCCGACTGGGACTTCACCTGGAACACCAACACGGGCAAGACCCGTGTGCGCAACCGGGGTTTCATCACCGACAACGGGCGGGCGTACGCGATCTACTGGCACACTCTGAAGAGCCACTGGAAGGACGACTACGACTTCTTCGAAGGGTTCTGCGCGACGTTCAAACCGGCGAAGTAGGCTTCGCTGAGTGGAAAAGCAGGTCAGCAACCGCTATCGCCTCCTGGAGCCGCTCGGCGAGGGCGGGATGGGCGTGGTGTGGCGCGCCTATGACCAGTTGCTCGACCGCACGGTGGCGATCAAGGAGGTCCGCTACTCCGGGGTCGGCGACGCGCGGCTGGCCGAGCTCACCCGCAGGACCATCAGGGAGGCCAGGGCGGCGGGCCGCCTCGACCACCCGTCGGTGATCGTCATCCACGACGTCGTCGAGGAGGACGGCCGCCCGTGGATCGTGATGCAGCTGGTGCCGTCCCGCTCTCTGGCGCAGGTGATCCGCGAGGACGGGCCGCTGCGGGTGGGGCAGGTCGCGGTGATCGGCGGTCGGCTGCTCGGCGCCCTGCGGGCCGCGCACGCGACCGGGGTGCTGCACCGCGACGTCAAGCCGGAGAACGTGCTGCTCGCCGACGACGGCAGGGTCGTGCTCACCGACTTCGGCATCGCCTCGATGGAGGCGGAGGCGGGGCTGACGGCGACCGGCAACGTGGTGGGCACGCCCGCCTACATGCCTCCCGAGCGGCTCAACGGCGATCCCGCCGGCCCGGAGTCCGACCTGTGGTCGCTCGGGGCCACGCTCTACGCGGCCGTCGAGGGCGAGCCGCCGTTCAAGCGCGACTCCTGGGCGGCGACCGTGGCGGCGGTGCTGCGCGACGAACCCGAGCAACCGGCCAGGGCAGGAGCCCTGAAGCCGGTCATCATGGGGCTGCTGCGCAGAAACCCCGCCGCCAGGATGCCCGCGGAGGAGGCGGCCAGGCTCCTGTACGACGCCGCCGACACCCCCGGACGGCCGTCCGCCGCCGGCACCGCGCAGGTCCGGGCAGGCGGCACGACCGGCCCGCCGGACAACGCCCATACGGGGACCGGCGGCGACCGGCGGCCCACGCTCCCCGGCCGTCGCACACGCGCCAGGACCCGGTGGATCACGGTGACCGCCGCGGTGATCGGTGTGACGGCGCTGGGCACGGCGAGCGTCCTACTGGGCTGGACGACGATCCCCACGATCGGTTCGACCACCCGGCCCACCACC
>NZ_SMJZ01000191.1 GCF_004348345.1 Nonomuraea longispora | reverse complement strand
CCAGGCAGCACGGCACTCGCCGTCCCCACGCCTCCCGCCAGCCCGCCCGCCACGGCGCCGGTTCCGGCCCCGACCGACCCGTTCGCGCTCGCCGGCGCCGTCGTACACGTCACCTCGCGGCCGGATCCCCCGCCGGACGCGGACCCGCCACCAGGACCGGACGTGCCGGCGGGCCGGAAGGCGGGACCTCCAGGGGAAGGGGCGGTGGTGACCGGCCGAGGGGAAGGGGTGAGGGCGGCGTCGGGGACGGCGCGGAACGTGCCGCCCCGGCCGGGGTCGAAGATGACGGCCGCCGGAACGATCGGTACGGCACCGCCCTCCACCGGATACCCGATGCCCGCGTCGGCGGGCCGGTCCACGACTCCGCACGCCGCCCCGAGCCCGAACGCGCTGCCGCCCGACAGCACCACGGCGTGCACCCGTTCCACGAGGTTGCGCGGGTCGAGCAGTTCCGTCTCCCTGGTTCCCGGCGCGGCCCCGCGTACGTCGACCCCGGCCACCGCGCCCTCGGCGGGCGCCACGACCACGGTGGTGCCGGTGCGGTGCCCGCCGCCGGCCCGCTGCGCGTGGCCGACGCGCAGACCGGGGACGTCCACCAGGGGGTTGGCGGGGCCGGCGCGCATCAGTGGTCCCCGGTCAGAAACCGGCGGGCGGCCTCGGCGAACACCTTGGCGCACTGGACGATCTCGGCGACCTCGACGAACTCGTCCGCCTGGTGGGCGATCCACTTGCCGCCCGGCCCGTAGACGACGGAGGGGATGCCGCCCCAGTGGGTCAGCACGGTGCCGTCGGTGGAGCCGGGCACGCCGCCGTACACCGGTTCGCGCCCGGTCACGGTGCGGTGCGCGGCGGCCAGCGCGGCCACCACCGGGTCGGCAACGGGCACGTCGACCGGCGGCCGGTCCACCAGCGTCGACACCTCGGCGGTGATCCCGTCGCGGCCGGCGAGCGCCGCCACCCGCTCGGCGATGACCTTGTGCTCGACCCCGGGGATGGTCCGCACGTCGATGAAGACGGAGGCGACGGCGGGGATGACGTTGACCTGTTCCTCGGACCCGGCCCGCAGCACGGTCGGCGTCACGTAGACCTCACCGAGGTGCTCGTGCGCCGGATGCAGCGTCTGCAGCTCGTCCTGCAGGGCCCGCAGGCCGGCGAGCAGCTCGGCCACGGCCTGGATGGGGTTGCGGCCGTGCTGCGGCATCGCGCCGTGGGCCATCTTGCCGGTGAGGTCGACGCGCAGCCGCAGGGCGCCCTTGGCGACGGCGCAGATCTCGCCCGCCTCGGGCTCGGCGACGATCGCGCCGTCCACGTCGGCCGCCAGGCCCTCGGAGACGAAGTGGTGGGCGCCGATCATGAGGCCCTCCTCGTCGGCCAGGGCGCACACCTTGATCCGGCCGGGGAACGGTCCAGCGAGTTGCAGGGCGCGGGTGGCGTACAGGGTGGCCGCCAGCCCGGACTTCATGTCGGCGCTGCCCCGACCCCACAGCCGCCCGTCGCGGATCTCGCCGCCGAACGGGTCGACGGTCCAGGTGGACAGGTCGCCCTCGGTAACGACGTCGGTGTGGCCCTCGAACATCAGGGTCGGCCCGTCGCCGCCGCCGCCCTCGACGACCGCCACGACGTTGGGGCGTCCCGGCGCGGCCTCGTACACGACCGGCTCCCAGCCCCACTCGCGCATCTTCGCCGCGACGAGCTCGGCGGCGGGCCGCTCGTCGCGGCCGCGCGCCGGGTCGTTGGTGCTGGGGATCCGCACCAGCGCCTGCGTGAACTCCACCACGCCGCCGGCGTCGACCTCGATCACCACAAACCCTCCAATGTCGGTACGGCCCGCAACAACTCCTGCGTGTACGGGTGGGCGGGCGCCTCCCAGACGTCGTCCACGGGCCCGGTCTCCACGATCTCGCCCGCGTTCATGACCGCGACCGTCTCGCACACGTGCCGCACCACGGACAGGTCGTGCGAGACGAAGACGAGCGTGAGGCCCAGGTCGTCGACGAGGTCGGCGAGCAGGTTGAGGATCTGCCCGCGTACGGACACGTCAAGCGCGCTGACCGGCTCGTCGGCGACCAGCACCTGCGGCCGGGGCGCGAGCGCGCGGGCGATGGCGATGCGCTGCCGCTGCCCGCCGGAGAACTGGTGCGGGTAGCGGTCGGCGGCCTCGGGCGGCAGCCCGACGTCGGCCAGCAGCTCCTTCACCCGGTCGCCGGCCGGGAGGCCGAGGGCGACGAGCGGCTCGGCGACGAGGTCGCGTACGCGCATGCGGGGGTCGAGCGAGCTCATCGGGTCCTGGAAGACGATCTGGAGGTTCTCGCGCAGGAACCGCAGCCGTTTCTCCGGCCGGCCGGAGATCTCCTGCCCGTCGAAGCGGATGGAGCCGCTGGTGGGCCGGTCGAGCGCGCACAGCAGGCGCAGGAGCGTGGACTTGCCCGAGCCGGACTCGCCGACGATGCCGAACCGCTCGCCGCGCCGGATGGTCAGCGACACGTCGCGCAGCGCGTGGACGGCGGCGCCCGGCCTGGTGAGCGAGGTGCGGGGCCGATGGTAGACGCGGTTGAGGCCGCTCGCCTCAACCAGCGGGGTGCCAGCATGCGAAGGCATGTCCCTCTCCTGTCAGCGCCGGCGCCGCCTCGCACGTGGGGGTGGCGTGGGGGCAGCGGTTCCTGAACACGCAGCCGCCGGGGAAGCGGCCCGCCGGGGGGACGCTGCCCTGGATGGTGGGCAGCCGGGTGCCGCGCGGGGTGAGTCTGGAGGCGGCCAGCAGCCCTTCGGTGTAGCGGTGGCGAGGGCGGGTGAAGACCTCGCGGATGGGGCCGCTCTCGACGACGCGGCCGCCGTACATGACCAGGACCCGTTCGCAGACGGAGGCGACGACGGCGAGGTCGTGGGTGATGAACAGCAGCGCGGGCGCGACCTCGTCGATCAGTTCGAGCATCTGCTTCTGCACGGTGACGTCGAGCGCGGTGGTGGGTTCGTCGCAGATGAGCAGGCCGGGGCCGTTGGCCAGGGCGATGGCGAGCATGACGCGCTGCCGCTGGCCGCCGGAGAGCTGGTGCGGGTACGCGCGGGCGACCTGTGCCGGCTCGGGGAGGCGCACGCGGTCCAGCAGCGCGACGGCGCGTTCACGGGCGTCGTGGCGGGGCGTGCCGTGCAGCGTCATGACCTCGGCGACCTGGGCGCCGACGCGCATGAGCGGGTTGAGCGCGGTCATGGGCTCCTGGAAGACCATGGACACCTCGCGCCCGCGCAGGTCCTTGACCCGGCTCTCCGGCACGCCGACCAGGTCACGTCCGCCCAGCCGGGCCGTGCCCGAGGCGGTGACGTCCTCGGGGAGCAGGCCCATGAGCGACAGCGCGGTCAGCGACTTGCCCGACCCCGACTCCCCGATGAGGCCGACACGCTCGCCGGGCGCGATCGCGAACGACACCTCGCGTACGAGCTCCAGCGCCCCTGCCCGGACGCTCAGCCCTTCGACCTTCAGCGTGCTCACCGCTCCTCGACCCTCCTCAGCTTGGGGTCCAGGTGGTCGCGCAGGCCGTCGCCGAGCAGGTTGAAGCCGAGCACCGCCAGCGCGATGGCGAGGCCCGGCCAGAGCGCCAGGCGCGGGGTGGAGAACAGCAGCTCCTGCGACTCCTGCAACATCCGGCCCCACGACGGCGTGGGCGGGCGGGTGCCGAAGCCGAGGAACGACAGCGCCGCCTCGGCGAGGATCGCGATCGCGAAGGACACCGACGCCTGCACGATCAGCATGGAGCCGATGTTCGGCAGCACGTGCCGCACGGCGATGGCCGGCCGCCGGCGCCCCGCCGCCCTGGCGGCCAGGACGTAGTCGGTCACCATCACCTGGAGGGTGGCGGCGCGGGCAACCCGGGCGAACGCGGGCACGGTGGCCACCCCGATCGCGATCATCGCGGTGAGCGTGCCGGCTCCGTAGACCGCGCCGAGCATGACGGCGAGCAGCAGCGCGGGGAAGGCGAACACCAGGTCGTTGACCCGCATGATCAGCTCCGAGAGCCAGCCGCGCGGCGTCATCCCGGCGATCACGCCGAGGGGGACGCCGAGCGCGGCGGCGATGCCGACGGCCACGACGCCGACGTAGAGGGTGGTGCGCGCGCCGACCATGAGCTGGCTGAAGGTGTCGCGGCCGAACTTGTCGGCCCCGAGGAGGTAGCCGCCGCCCGGCTCGCGCAGCTTCCGCGCGGCGTCCACGAGCGTCGGGTCGTGCGGCGTCCAGAAGAACGACGCCACCGCCGTCAGCACCACGAGCCCGACGAGCGCGCCGCCGGCGACCAGCCCGGCGTTCGCCCTGCCCCTCATCGTGTCCTCCGGTTCACCGCAGAAGCCTCGGGTCGAGCAGGTGGTAGGCGACGTCCACCACGAAGTTGATCAGCAGGACGGCCGCCACCAGCACCATCACCACGCCCTGGACGAGCAGCAGGTCCCGCCCGGCGACGCCGTTCAGCAGCAGGTCGCCGAGGCCGGGGATGACGAAGACCCGCTCGACCACGACCGCGCCGATCAGCAGCGTGGCCAGTTGCAGGCCGAGCACGGTGACCACGGGGACGGAGGCGTTGCGCAGCCCGTGCCGCCACAGCGCGCCCGTGCTGCCCCGCCCCTTGGCGCGGGCGGTGCGCAGGTAGTCCTCCCGCATGACGTCGAGCACGGCGCTGCGCACGTAGCGGGTGAGCACCGCGCCCTGGACGAGCCCGAGCGACGCCCACGGCAGCAGCAGGCCGCGCAGCCACTCCCCCGGGTCCTCGGCGAAGGGCACGTAGCCGCCGGACGGCAGCGCCTGGGCCTGCACGGCGAACACGTACACCAGCAGGATGCCGGCCAGGAACGCGGGGACGGCGATGCCCACCTGGCTGGCCGCGCTGATCACCGCGCCGAGCGGGTCGCGGTGGTGCACGGCGGCGAACGTGCCCAGCGGCACCGCGAGGACAAGCGCCACCGCCATGCCGCCGAGCACGAGCACGGCCGTCACGCCGAGCCGGTCGCCGATCTGCGGGCCGATGGGCGAGCTGGTCACGTAGGAGGTGCCGAAGTCGCCCTGGAGCAGCCCTCCCGACCAGTCGAGAAACTGCACGACGGGCGGCCGGTCGGTGCCGAACTGCTCGCGCAGCGCGGCCACCGCCTCGGGCGTGGCGTTGACGCCGAGCGCGATCTCGGCCGGGTCGCCCGGCAGCAGCGACATGAACGCGAACACGACCACGGCGGCCACGGCGATGCCGGCGAGCAGCACCGCCAGTCGTTTGAGCAGGTAGAACGTCACTGCTTGGCGAGTGCGGTGAAGTCGAAGGACTCCGAGATGGCGTTCTTCGGCAGGCCGGTGACGCCCTTCTTCGCCACGATCAGGTTGGGGAAGAGGAAGAGCCAGTCGGCCGCGGCGTCCTCGGACAGGAGCTTGGCGGCCTGCTTGAGGTCGTCGCTCTGCTCCTGCTCGGTGCCCCGGTCGGCGGAGGCGAGGAGTTCGCCGAACTCGGGATTGTTGTAACCGAAGTAATAGGATTCATCGGCGAAAATCCCCATGTCTCGGGGTTCGACGTGGTTGATGATCGACAGGTCGTAGTCGCCCTTCGTGAACACCTGGTCCAGCCAGCGGGCGGGGAACTCCAGCGGCTCGATCTCGGCCGTGATGCCCACCTGGGCCAGCTGCGACTTGACGACCTGGGCGCTGCTCACCGCGTACGGCAGGTTGGGGATGCGCATCTTGACGTTGTACGTCCTGCCGCCGAGCAGCTGCTTGGCCTTGGCCGGATCGTACGGGTAGTCGCCGGTGCGGTCTTCGTACCAGGGGTCGGTGGGCGGCACCATCGAGCCGATCAGCCCGCCGCGCCCGGCCCAGGCGGTGTCGAGCAGCGCCTTGTGGTCGATGGCGTGCCGGACCGCCTGCCTGACCTTCTTGTCGTCGAACGGCGGGCGGGCGTTGTTCATCGACAGCACGACCTCGCCGTTGGTGGTGCCCTCGATCACCTCGAAGCGGTTGGGGTCGGCGAACTGCTGCAGAGACTCCGGCGCCTGCACGCTGGAGATGACGTCGATGCCGCCGGTCAGCAGCGCGTTGTTCATCGCCGTCGCGTCCTTGAAGTATTTCAGCGTGATCGACGACAGCGGGGGCTTCGTGCCCCAGTAGGAGGGGTTGGCGTCGAGCTGGACGGAGTCGCCGCGCCGCCACGAGCCGAGCACGTACGGGCCGGTGCCGACGGGCTTGTTGGCCAGGTCGGACACCCCGGTGCGGCTGAACATCGCGCCCAGCCTGGTGGTCATCGAGTAGAGGAAGCCGTTGCTCGGCTGCTTGAGCGTGACCACGGCGGTGGTGTCGTCCTTCTTCTCCACCTTGTCGACGACGTCGAGCTGCGACTTGATCTTGAGTTTCCAGTCGGACTTCACCCGGTCGAGCGAGAACACCACGTCGTCGGCGGTGAACGGCGCGCCGCTGGAGAACGTGACGTTGTCGCGCAGGGTGAAGGTGTAGGTCTTCCGGTCGTCGGAGATCTCCCACTTCTCGGCCAGCAGCGGCACGATCCTGCCCTCCTGGTCGAGCTTGACCAGGCCCTCGTAGACGTTGACGAGCAGCGCCTGCGGGATCGCGGCGCCCTCGGTGGAGGTGAAGTCGAGGTTCGCCGGTTCGGCCACGAACCCGACGGACAACGACTGCGCCTTGGGGGCGGACCCCCCGCCGTCGCCGCCGCCGCAGGCGGCCGTGCCCAGCAGGAGACCGCCGACGGCGATCCAGATGCCGATGCGCCTCATGTCTTCAGCCTCCTGGCTAGTGCACTGGTCGGACCAGTAGGCTGCACATTGCCAGTCGTCGGCGGCTCGGGTCAAGGGGGATTGCATGGGTGGTCCGCGGTTCGAGCCGGTGCGTGCCGTACGCGCCTACGAGCGGGTCGTGGAGCAGGTCGAGGAGGCCATCGAGAGCGGCTCGCTCAGTCCGGGCGAGCGCCTGCCGAGCGAACGCGAGCTGATGGTGCAGTTCTCGGTCAGCCGATCCACCGTGCGGGAGGCGCTTCGGGTGCTGCAGGCGCGCGGCCTGGTGCGCTCGCGTCCCGGCGATCCCCACGGGGCGGAGGTGCTGCCGTTCACGCCCGCCGCCCTGCACAAGTCGATGACCACGCTGGCCAGGGTCGCGGAGCTGTCGCTGGCCGAGCTGGTGCAGTTCAGGATGGTGCTCGACTCGTCGGCCAGTCTGCTGGCCGCCCGGCTGCGCACCGACGGGCAGCTCGCCGAGATGGACGCGGCCGTCGGGCGCATGCGCGCCGCGGCCGACCACGACGCGTTCGTGGCCGAGGACGTCGCCTTCCACGACGTGGTGGCGCGGGCCAGCGGCAACAAGCTGATCCAGATCTGCACGGACGTCGTCCGCTCTATCGTGCTCGGGCTCATCTCGGAGAAGCTCGCCGCCGCCCCCGACAAGCGGGCGCTGATGCGGCAGACGATCGAGCACCACGAGGAGGTGCTGGCCGCGGTGCGCGCCGGCGACGGGCCGCTGGCCGCCCGGCTGACCCGCGAGGCGATGTACGACTATTACGCGGACTACGTGCCTGCCGGCGAACGTCCGGCCCTGCGGGCGCTGCTGGAGTGATCGCGCTGACCTCGCACTGGGCTCCTGACAGGGAGCGACGAATGTTATCTTGCCCACGTGCCGCTCGATGATGGGGACGCGTTGCGCGAGGCGTTCCTTCGTGAGCCGCGCCGCTACACCAGCCACCAGGTCGCCGACATGGCGGGAGTGCCGGTCTACCGCGCGCGGCGGCTCTGGCGCGCCCTCGGGCTCCCCAACGTGGCCGACGACGCGGTCGAGTTCACCGACTCCGACGTCGAGGCGCTCAGGACGATGTTGCGCATGGTCGGCTCCGGCGCCTACGACGAGGAGCACATGCTGCTGATCGCCCGCTCCATCGGCCGGGCCACGACCAGGCTGGCGGAGTCGCAGGCCGAGGTGGGCGTGGAGTCGCTCGACCAGGCGGGCGTGCCGCTGGAGGAGCGGCCGCGGGCCTGGCGCAGGCGGGCCGAGCTGGTGGTGCCCGACCTGGCGCGGCTGCTGGTCTACGCCTGGCAGCGCCAGCTCGCCGCCGCCGCGGGGCGCATCGCGGGCCAGGACATGAGCGCGGTGCGCCTGTCCGTCGGGTTCGCCGACCTGGTCGCGTTCACCCGGCTGAGCCGGCAGATCAAGCTGAGCCAGCTGGCCAGTCTGGTCGACCGGTTCGAGGGGCGCTCGGCCGACATCGTGACCTCGTCCGGCGGGCGGGTGGTCAAGACGCTGGGCGACTCGGTGTTGTTCGTGGCCGACGAGGCGCACGTGGCGGCGGAGATCGCGGTGCGGCTGGTGGAGACCCACGCCCGGGGCAGGGACATGCCGGAGCTGCGGGTGGGGCTGGCGGCCGGGCCGGTGATGTGGCGCATGGGTGACGTGTTCGGCACCACGGTCAACCTGGCCAGCAGGCTGACCGCGCTGTCGTTGCCCGGCACGGTCCTGGCCGATCCGCAGCTGGCGGAGGAGCTGGAGGACGACCGGGCGTTCCGGCTGCGGGCGGTCGACCGGCTGTCGGTGCGAGGGCTGGGCGAGCTGGTCCCGTTCACGGTCACGCGCGCCGAGACCTCCTGACCGCGGCACCCCGGGCCTGGTGACCCCGCGGCGGGGGCAACCTGCCGTCGCGCTCGATGCGTCACTACCGTCAGCAAGCTTCGAGGAGGCAACTCACGGTGCCAAGGGCGGGAAGGTGAGGTCACCGGGAAGGTGGGCCTGCGGGATGAGGCCACCAGCCGGCCGGTCCGCTGGTCGGTGGCGGCGTACGTGAAGCGACCGCTCCCTGACCGGCCGCCGTCGTCGGCGGCCGGTCAGAACCGGTCGCGCAGTTCCCGCTTGAGCACCTTGCCCGAGGCGTTCTTGGGCAGCGACTCCACGAACACCACCCGCTTCGGCGTCTTGAAGGCGGCCAGCCGCTCCCGCAGGAACACGATCAGCTCGTCGGCCGTCACCCCGGCGCCCTCGCGCAGCACCACCGCGGCCGTCACCGCCTCGATCCACCGCTCGTCCCGCACGCCGAACACGGCCGCCTCCGCGACCTGCGGATGCTGGTAGATGGCCTCCTCCACCTCGCGGCTCGACACATTCTCGCCGCCCGACTTGATCATGTCCTTCTTCCTGTCGACCACCGACAGGTAGCCGTCGGCGTCCATGACGCCCAGGTCGCCGCTGTGGAACCAACCGCCGCGGAACGCCTCCTCCGTCTTGCCGGGGTCGTTCCAGTAGCCGAGCATGGCATGCGGGCTGCGGTGCACGATCTCGCCGACCACGCCGGGCGGCACCGGCCTGTCCTCGTCGTCGACGATCCTGGTCTCGACGTTCAGGGCCGGCCTGCCCGCCGAGCCGAGCCGGGTGAGCTGCTCGTCGGGGCCGAGGATCGTGGCGACGGGCGCCATCTCGGTCTGGCCGTAGAAGTTGAACAGGCGCACCTCGGGCAGGCGGGTGGAGATCTCCTTCAGCACCTCCACGGGCATGATCGAGGCGCCGTAGTAGCCCTTGCGCAGCGACGACAGGTCACGGCGGGCGAAGTCGGGGTGGCGGAGCAGCCCGATCCAGACGGTGGGCGGGCAGAACACCTTCGTCGCGCGCTCGCCCTCGATCGTGGCCAGGATCACGGCCGGGGTCGCCCCCGGCAGGATGATGTTGGTGGCGCCCAGGTAGATGCCGGGTGTGAGGAAACAGTGCAGTTGCGCGCAGTGGTAGAGAGGCAGCGCGTGCACCTCGACGTCGTCAGGACTCATCTCGCCGTCGACGACGCACGTGACGTACTGCGAGATCAGGCTGCGGCTCGACAGCATGGCGCCCTTGGGGCGCGACTCGGTGCCGCTGGTGTACATGAGCTGGATCGGGTCGTCGTCGGCGATGTCGGCCTGCGGCTCCGACGCGTCGTCGCAGGCCTCCCAGTCGGCGAACGCCTCCCATTCACCGGCCGCCGTGCCGATCACCCCGCGTACGGCGACCCGCGGGCCCGCCGCCGCGGCGGCCACCGGCAGCAGCGCCTCCTCCACCAGCATCCCGGTCGCGCCGGAATGCTGCAGGATGTACGCGACCTCGTCGCTCCCGAGCATGAAGTTGATCGGCACGGAGATCGCGCCCAGCCGGGCCAGCGCGAAATACGCGACCACGAACGCGTGGTTGTTGTGGCTCAGCACCGCGAACCGGTCGCCCTTGCCGACGCCGCGCGCCGCCAGCGCGTTGGCCGTGCGATTGACCGTCAGGTCGAGGTCGGCGTAGTTCTGCCGCACGTCGCCGTAGACGATGGCGGTCTTGGCGGGATGGCGGGCGGCCGAGCGCCGCAGCAGGTCACCGATGGCATGCCGGCGGATCATGGGATGTCCTCCAGTCGCGCAGAACGAAGTTCGGGTGATCTTAACCGTTTTCTCCCCTTTCGCGCCTGCGCGGCGGCGCCGATGGCGGGCATAGACGGTGGTCATGAGGGAATCCGCTGACGTAACGACGTCATCTCAGCACACGGAGACGCTCACCCGTCCCATCCGAGAGAGGCCGCGCCACCGCCATGCCGCCCATCCCAGAGCTCATGCACCGCACGTTCTTCCGCGCCCTGTCGCTGCTCCCGCCGCAGGCCCAGGGCATGGTCCTTGGCCGTTTCTTCGACTGGCGGCACCGCGTGCCCGACCCGTGGAGGTTGTCGACCGACACCTACGAGCGGCAGAAGTACGAGGCCACGCTGGAGCACGTGCCGCGCAGGCCGTACCGACGCATCATCGAGGTGGGGTGCGCCGAGGGCGCGTTCACCCGCACGCTGGCGGCGGCCTATCCCGAGGCGCAGATCGTCGGCGTGGACGTCTCCGCGCGGGCGCTCGCGCGGGCCCGCCGGCGGGTCCCCGGCGGCGGGCGGGTGCGCTTCGTCCAGGCCGACATCCTCACCCATGTGCCCGAGCAGCGCTTCGACCTGGTGTTCTGCTCGGAGACCCTCTACTACCTGGGCCGTCCCGACCGCCTGCGCCAGGTCAGCGCCCGCCTGGCCGGGTTGCTCGTGCCCGGCGACGGAGTGCTGGTGGCCGTGCACCCCTGGCCGGAGGCCGGGCGGCTGCACCGCTATCTCGACGCCGACGCGGCGCTGTCGCGGCTGGCCGAGGAGGTCTATCCGGCGCCGCCCCGCCCGTACGCCGTCACGATCTACACGACGAGGGCCGGCCCGCCGCCCGCGTGAGTCAGGGCGGGACGCCGGTGGTGCTTCCCGGCCGTCCCGAAGGGCGGCGGTCGAGGGCCTGGGCCCATTTGACGGCCACGGCGGCCACCTGGACGAGCTCGGCACGCAACCGGCCGGGCTCGGTCTCCGCGAACGCCTCCAGCACCTCCTCCGCCAGGACGTGCCGCCACGTCAGCGCCCCTTCGCGGGCGGCCGTGTCCGTCGCGTGCCGGGCCACGCCGGACTCGGCCACCGCCCTGTCGCCGCCGGTCCCGTCGGGCAGGACCTGCGTGCCCCACCGCGCGTCCTGCGCCGCCCGTTCCGCCGCCACGTCCGCGAGCACCTTCGCCAGCGAGCCCGGCACGCCCGCATCTCCGTCCTGAGTCATCACCCCAGTCTGGTCCCCCTCACGAGCGGGTCGCTCGCCTCGGAAACCCGGGCCCAGGTCCGTCAGCCCGGCGCACACGTGGTCCCTGAACACCCGCGCCGCCGGGGTCAGCCGCTCGCCCGCCGGCCGGCTCACGCCGATCGTCCTGAACACCGGCGGCGACAGCGTGATCTCCACGACCCCCGGGACGGAGCCGGGCGGCCCGGAGCGCGGCAGGATTGCATACACCCTGGCGTACTACCTGGGCAGCGGCGTGGGCGGCACCACGGGCGGCCACGCGGGCTGGACCTGGCTGGTGGTCGTGACGTCGGCCTGGTTGCTGCTGGCGGGTGCGGCCGTGCTCCTGCCGCGCTTCCTCCCACGGGCAGGCGGAGCGGCGCGGGTCAGGCGGTGAGGTCGCGTTCGAGGGCGTCGGCGAGCCACAGGTGGGTCGAGCCGAGCGTGGCCTTCTCCCCGCTGACCTCGCTCACGAGCCGCCAGTAGCGGCGGAAGCGCGGGTCGCGGTCGGGTTCCACGTTGGCCAGCAGCTCGCGCCGGAACCCCTGGGTGTCGCGGACGCCCCGCACGGCGGCGTGCACCGCGACGTACCGGTCCAGCTCGGGGCCGGGCCGTGGCGCCTCCCCCGCGACCACGAGCGGCTCGACCAGGGCGCACGCCTCGCCGACGCCGTACATCAGCTCGTCCTCGTCGTGAATCTCCTTCAGGTTCTCCAGCGCCCGGCCGCGCAGGAGGCGCGTCAACGACCGGTCGGCGACCAGGGCGACCAGCTCGGCGTACGCGACCACCTGGGGCACGGCCGGATCGGCGGGCGGCGCGGGCACGGCCAGGTCCACGAACGCGCTGGCCAACTTGCCGGAGGCGGGGATGGCCACCATCTGGCGCCGCCAGAAGGCGGCCAGCGCGTCGCGGGCGGCGGCGCCGTCCTCCACCGCGGCCAGCAGTTCCAGCCGGGCGGCCCTCTCGGCCGGCCCCGCCTCCTCGACGGCGCGCAGCGCGGCCCGCCGCCAGGCCAGCTCGGCGAGCCGGACGTCGAGGGCCGCCCGCTCCTCCGCCACCGCCTCCGCCACGGAACGCTCCCCGGCCAGCACGCGCGCGATCGCGGCCAGCCCCAGGCCGAGCCCGCGCAGCCGCCTGACCATGCCGAGCCGCTCCACCGCGGCGCCGTCGAACCTGCGGTGCCCGCCGACCGTCCGCACCGACGCGATGATGCCCTCGTCGCAGTAGTAGCGGATCGTCCGCACGGGCACGCCGGTCAGCGCCGCCAGGTCGCCGATCCCCAGCGTGTCGTCGCTCACAGGCACTTGAACCTCCACCCGACTGGAGTTTCTACGGTAGCGGTGTACCTGTTGAGAGGAGTTCTCGCCCATGACGACATTGGACACCGCGCGGCTCGCGGAGGACTTGCGGGAGCAGACGGCGGGGTTCGCCCGCGCGGTCGCCGGCGGCGACCCGGACGCCGAGGTGCCGACCTGCCCCGAGTGGCGGCTGCGCGACCTGGCCGGGCACATCGGGCACGCCCACCGGTGGACGGCCGAGCTGGTGCACCAGGCAGCGGACGCACCCATCGCCGCCCCCGCCGCGGACGACCCCGGTCCTCAGGACACGTGGGAGCGGTGGCTGACGGAGGGAGCGGAGAAGGTGATCGACGCGGTCCAGGAGGCGCCGGCCGGCGCCCGGGTCTGGTCGATGGCGGGGCCGACGCCGCCGATGTTCTGGTTGCGCAGGATGCTGGGCGACACCGTCATCCACCACTACGACGCGGCGGCCACGACCGGCGCCCCGTTCGACGTCGCCGACGACCTGGCGGCCGACGTGATCTCCGAGGGCATGGGGCTGCTCGCGGAGCCCTCCGCGGTGCGGTTCAAGCCCGAGCTGGCCGAACTGCGCGGCCGGGGCGAGACGATCGTGATCCGGCCGGACTCGGGGCAGGGCTGGGTGATCACGAGGACGCCGGAGGGGATCCGTTGCGAGCGCGGGGACGGTGACGGCGACGTCGTGGTGTCGGGCCCGGTGACGGAGCTCATGCTCGTGTTCACCCGGCGCGTGCCTGCCCGCGACGTCACGGGCGACCGCGCGCTGCTCGACCACTGGCTGACGCACACCTCGTTCTAGCCCTGTGCCCCGGCCGCGCCGGGTGCGGCATCGGGTCAGAGTTCGACGTGGGTGTCCGGGTCGCCGCCGAGCCGCCCGTCGCTGTCGAGCTCGGCCATCCTGGCCATCTCCTCGTCCGTCAGGCTGAAGTCGAACACGTCCAGGTTCTGCCGCATCCGTTCCGGATGGGCCGACTTGGGGATCGGCACGGCCCCGAGCTGCAGGTGCCAGCGGAGCACGATCTGCGCGGGGGTGCGCGCGTGGGCGGCGGCGAGGTCGGCGACGACGGGCTCGTCGAGCAGCTTGGAGCCGCGGCCGAGCGGGCTCCACGACTCGGTGACGATGTCGTGCTCGGCGTGCCAGGCGCGCAGCTCGCGCTGCGCGAAGCCGGGATGCAGCTCGACCTGGTTGACGGCGGGCAGCACGCCGGTCTCCTCGGCCAGCCGCCGCATCTGGGCCGGCGTGAAGTTGGAGACGCCGATCGAGCGGGCCAGTCCCTGCTCGCGCAGGTCGGCGAAGGCGCGCCAGGTGTCGACGTAGAGGTCGCGTCCGGGCAGCGGCCAGTGGATCAGGTACAGGTCCACGTAGTCGAGGCCGAGTCTGGCCCGGCTCTCCTCGAAGCCGCGCATGGCCGCGTCGTAGCCGTGGTGGGACCCGCGCAGCTTCGTGGTGATGAACAGGTCATCGCGGGCCACGCCCGCCTCGGCCACGGCGGCTCCCACCCCGGCCTCGTTGCCGTAGCTGGCGGCGGTGTCGATCAGCCTGTAGCCGAGCGATATGGCGTGTCTCACGGCCTGATGGGCTCCGTCGTCGTTCATGGGCCACGTGCCCAGGCCGAGACGCGGCATCGGGCGGCCGTCGCAAAGCATGATGGTCATGGCCACATCCTTGCCCGATGCCCACCCGAAACAACCACCTTTGTCGCGTTCGTACCGGTGCGGCTCGTGGACGGCCGGAGCTCAGCCCTCCAGAACGCAGGCCGCCGCCACCGCCCCGGACGACACCCCGGCCGCGAACATCACCGGCCCCACGACCAGCGCCTTGGCCGCCAGGACGACCCCGCGGGCGGGAGTGGGCTCCTGCCACCATGGGGCGATCCGCCGACCTCTATGGCGGAAAACCGTAAACCGTTTCATGACCGTGCAGGCCACCTGTAAGCGGCGGGCCCTACCCTTTTCTCTTCGTGTGCAGCCGTAACGTCTGTGAGGTCGTGTGTTCGGAATCATCCGCCCCTGCGGTGACCATGGGTGCCCGTCGTTGCGTGCCGCGTGGCGGGCGCATCTGTGCGGGTTGTGCCTGACGTTGAGGGACGGGCACGGGCACGGGGCCCGGCTGACCACCAACTACGACGCGCTGCTCCTGTCGGTGCTCACCGAGGCCCAGCTCCCGGCCGCCGCTCCGCGCCGCACGGCCGGGCCGTGCGCGTTGCGGGGTTTCCGCCCGGCCGAGGTGGTGGACGCGCGGGGCGAGGGGGCACGGCTGGCGGCGGCGGTCTCGCTCGTGCTGGCGGCCGGCAGGCTGCGCGACCACGTGGCCGACGGGGACGCCGCCTTCGGCACCGCGGCCCGCCGCCGGCTGGCCGCCCGCTGGGAGGCGGGCGGTGCCCGGCTGGGCGCCGGCGTCGGCTTCGACACCGCCGTGCTGGCCGCGACCGTGGACCGCCAGCTCGACCTGGAACACCTGGCCACCGCACCGCCCGTGTCCGACCCCCGGCACACCCCCGGACACGAACCGGATCACCACCCCGGACACGAACCAGGCCACCACCCCGGCCGCGACCCGGGACACGGCCCTGGACACGGCGCTGGGCCCGCGTGCGGTCTCAGTGTGCTCGATCTCACCGCGCCCTCGGAGGACGCGGTCGCGGCGGCGTTCGCGCACACGGCGGTGCTGGCCGGGCGACCGGGCAACGCCCCTGCCCTTGCGGAGGCGGGCCGGTTCTTCGGCCGGATCGCGCACCTGCTGGACGCGGCCGAGGACCAGCACGACGACGACGCGCGCGGAGCGTTCAACCCGCTGACCGCCACGGCCACCACGGCGGCCGAGGCCCGCCGGTTGTGCGACGACGCCGCGCACGGGCTCACCCTCGCGCTCACGGACGTCGAGCTGGCCGAGCGGCACCTGGTGGACGTCCTGCTCGGCACCGAGGTACGCCGGGCGGTGACCCGCACGTTCGGCTCCGCCACCGCCTCGTACGAACGGCCCGGCTGGATCCGCAAGTCGGCGGCCGGCGTCGCGACGTTCTGGACCTGCGGGATGTGGCGGCCCCGGTGGAGCCGGCGGCGCGGTCGTCCGAGCGAGGAGCGCTGCTACCTGCGCAGGTGCGGAGAATGTTGTGACGGCGAGTGCTGTAGCTGCTGCGACTGTTCCTGAGGGTGGCCGTCAGGTTTCGGTGACGGTCCTCGCGATGTCGAAGGACCGTCCCGTCACGTCCTCCTCGGCCAGCCGGTACGCCTCCACGATGGCCTCGGTCAGCGCCTTCGAGCCCAGCCGCATGGCACGGGGGTCGATGTGCAGCGCGGCCAACGACCCCTGAGGGGTGATCTCGACGGCGACCTGCCCGCCCGCGCTCTCGCCGCGCCCCCTGGTCTCCTGCAGCAGGCGGCTGACCTCCTCGAACTTGGCCGTCTGGGCGGCCATCTCGGCGAGCGCGCGGTCGAGTTCGGGGTCGCCCGTGGGCGGTGGTGTGGTCATCTCGCTCCTCGGTCAGCGCTTGAAGATGAACGCCCTCGGCGCGTGCGCCATCGCCGAGCGCAGAGACCCTGCCACGCTCAGCTCCCCGCTGATGACGAGCGGGTAGATGGTGGACGCCGAGACCGTGCGGCGGAAGAACCGGCCCGCCGAGCCGGTGCCCAGCAGCGTATCCGTGACCTTCGTCGCGGGGAAGAACCTGCGCACGTCGCTGAGGGCCTTGATGCCGCCGTTGTAGGCCAGTTCGGCGGCGAAGTGTTTGCCGGCGTACTCGAAGAGGTTGCTCATGGGCTGGCCGGTGGCGGCGGAGCTGGCCGCGTGCACGCCGGTCTTGAGCGCGGCCCACACCACGGAGTCGGCCAGCGCGTCGAGCCCTTCGCGTACCAGGTAGGTGCCGACGCGGCGCTTGCCGATCCGCTGTTCCAGGATCAGCTTGACGATCTTCTGGAAGAGGGTGCGCTCCAGTCTGGCCCTGGCGACCAGCATGTTGAACGCCCGCTGCCCCATCAGCCTGGCCGCCGGATAGACGAAGCCGAACATCATGGTGAAGGCGATGGCGGCCAGCTGGGTGCCGATGATCCACAACTGGTCCCGGTGCTTGTCGACCGCGTCGGCGTAGTCGTCGCATCCATCTGCCAGCTCGCGCAGTTCCTCCTGCAGGGCCGCGTAGCGGGGAGCGAGCTCGTACGGCCACACGTCCGCGAACCGGTCGACGGCCCTGCTGTCGTTGCGCCTGCGCGCCGCATCGACGGCGTCTTCCGTGCGACCGGCGGCCATGCCGATCGAGGCGGCCAGTTCGCGCAGGGCCTTGGCGCGCGCTCTCAGGTTGGACGTGTCGGCCCGGGGTACGTACACGCCGGCAAACCAGGCGAGCGCCTGGAACGGGTCGAACATCAGGCCCCTTCCATGGGCGGGGGCGGCTGCGGGATCGGCGGCGAGGCCAGGTCGGGGATGGGCGGAAGCGACCGGATGATCTCCCCCTCCAAGTACTCCCACAGCTGTTCGAAATCGCGCAGGCCGGTGGCCGAGATGAAGCTCTTGTCGGCGACGCGGCGCATGGATTCGGTCAGCCACTCGTAGCTGTCGGCGTACCATGCGGCGAACGCGTGGCCTTGTTCGTCGTCGCCGACCAGACCGGACGTGCCGGCCAGGTCCGAGGCGACGCGCTGCAACATCACCACGTCGTCGCCGGTCTTGTCGAAGAGCCAGGCGAGCTCGCGGATCGACCGCCATTCGATCTCGACCCGATCGTTGTGGTCCCGGGGCGAGCCGATCGCCTGCCTGCTCGGCGTGGGGGCCGGTGACGGGATGAGGCCG
>NZ_SMJZ01000190.1 GCF_004348345.1 Nonomuraea longispora | reverse complement strand
GTGCTGGGCGGCCGGCTGGCGGCCCGCTGGGGCCGGCTGCGCACGATGCGGCTGGCCTACCTGCTGGCGATCCCCGCCGTGGCCGGCGTGGTGCTCGTTCCCGGCCCTGTCGCGTACGCCTTCGTCGCCGCTTCGTCGATCGCCCTGTACGCCCCGTTCTCGCTGCACGTGACGCTGGGGCAGGACTTCCTGCCCGGCCGGGTGGGGACGGCCAGTGGCGTGACCCTGGGGCTGGCGGTGAGCGTCGGCGGGCTGGCGAGCCCGCTGGTGGGCGCGGTGGCGGAGGCGGCGACGCTGAGGGTGGCGCTGGCGTGCCTGGTCGTGTTCCCCGTCCTGGCCTGGTTGCTGGCGCGGACGCTGAAGGAACCCGTCCCCGAACCCGCCGGCTGACCCCGCGCTCCGGCTCAGGGGCGGGTTCTGAGCCGGACGGCGCTGGTGTTGTCGGCCTGGGAGGGGTCGAGGGCGGAGGAGGCGACGTGCGCGACGACGCGCAGGGGCGCCCGCACGTTCCGGGCGACGGCGATCGTGGCGGTGACGCGCACCGGCCGGCGCGGGTGGACGGCGGGGATCGTGCAGGCGGCCTTGGCGGGTTCGTGTACGCAGCCGCCGCTGGTCGCGGTGAGGGTCGTGCCGGGCGGCAGGGTGAGCGTGACGGGCACGTGGGCGGCGGCCATCAGGCCGCGCAGGCGGACGGTGGCCGTGACGGTGGCGGTGGCGCCGCGCTTGACCGGTTTCCTGGGTCTTTTGAGCGTGATGGACAGGGCGTCGTACACGCCGCTCGGGTCGGCCTGGCGGACGATGGCGCCGTAGCCTTCCGCGTTGAGCGCGTTGGCGACGGCGTTGCCCGCGGCGTAGCCGTCCTCCTTGCCCGCCGACAGCACCCCGACCAGGTCCCGGGTGCCTCGGATGAGCCACGGCCCGCCGCTGTGGCCCTTGTGCAGGTGGCAGTTGTGCGTCTCCAGCCGGCCGGGCGGCAGCGCCGTGCCGGACCGCCCGGCAAGCAGGGCGGCGGGGAGGGTGGCGCCGAGCACCATGCCGGTGGCCGGCCGGGTGCGGCCGAGGCACCAGAGCTGGTCCCGCCCGTCGTACGGCTGCCGGCCGGGCACCCCCGGGTAGCCCCTGGTGACGACGGTGTGCCTGCCGCCCTGGCTGCGCATAGGGGTGAAGGCGCCGACGGTCGCCTGGAGGGTGCGCTTGCGCGGGCCGACCTCGATGAGGGCGATGTCGTGGACGGAGTTCCAGTCGCCGCCGGTCAGGCCGGTGTAGCCGTCGGGTTTCCACGCCCGCCGGCCGCCCCACCGCCCGTACGGTTCGCGTTCGCCGACGGTGTCCGCCCGCCCGTCGTAGGCGGGGACGAACGCGAAGCGTTGGTGCCAGCGGCCGGCCGCCGCGCCCGCTGGGACGCTGTAGACGCAGTGGGCGGCGGTGACGACGAGCGTGTGCGCGGCGGAGCGGACGACGGAGGCGCTGCAGGAGTCGCCCTGCCCGCCGGAGTTGACGAAGAAGAGCCTGCCGGTGATCCGGCTGTCTGCGGCGCGTGTGTACGGCCGCCGTACGCGGGCGTATCCGTTGGCGTCGCTGCCCGGGGTGAGGCGCTTGGAGGCGGGGACGCTGTGCCGCCGTGTGCCCGCGACGTCCGCCGTGCCCCGCCTGGGGGCGGCCACGGTCTCCGGCGGGTTCGCGGCGGCGGCCTGCCGCGCGGGGGTCCAGTAGCGTACGGCGTGTCCTGGGCGCATGAGCGGCGACGACGCGGCGCCGGAGTGTGCCTGGCTCTGGACGGGCGGCCCGGGGTGGGTGCCGGAGTGGGTGCCGGAATGGGTGACCGTGTGGACGGCGGGCGGGGCGGGTGCGAGGGACAGCCACGCCAGCGTGGCCACCACGATGACCAGTGTCTTCGGCACAGCGTCCCTCCCGGACACGTCGATACCTCAGATCACTCTAAGTCATCATTTGTAAACAAATTGTAGCTTATGGGTTCGGGTGTCGTCCGTTCAGCCCGCGGCGGCGTCCGTGCCCGGCGGGGCGATCCCGGTCGTGCGGGCCTCCGACGGCTCGCGGTCGGGGCGCAGGCCGCGCCAGGACGGGTGGCGCAGCCTGCCGTCGCCGGTGACCTCGGCGTACTGCACCTCGCCGACCATCCGCGGCTCGACCCAGCGCGCGTCGCGGGCGTCCTCACGCGGCACCGGCTCGTCGAACGGCGGGCCGGGCCGCTCCAGCGGCGTCAGGCGGTCGCGCAGTTCGCGCAGCATGGCCTCGGTGAACCCGGTGCCGACGTGGCCCACGTACCGCAGCCGGCCGCGCTGGTCGTACGCGCCGAGCAGCAGCGAGCCGATCGTGCCGGTACGCCGCCCGCCTCCCGGTTTCCACCCGCAGATCACGACCTCGGTGGCGCTGACGTTCTTGACCTTCGTCCATTCGGAGTTGCGCCGGCCCGGCCGGTACGGCGAGCTCATCCGTTTGCACACGACCCCTTCGAGGCCGAGGCGGCGGGAGGAGTCGACCGCCTGCTCGGCGTGGTCGGCGAACCAGACGGGCACCTGCCACCGGTATCCGGGCGTGAGCGTGCTCTCCAGCAGGTCCCTGCGCTCGATGTACGGCCGCGCGATGACGGCGTCGTCGCCGAGGTGCAGGATGTCGAACGCCATGAACGTCACCGGCACCGACCTGGTCAGCTCGGCCACGATCCGGGGATTGCGCTGGTGCATCCGGGGTTGCAGCGCCTCGAAGCTGGGCCGTCCCGCCTCGTCGAAGGCGACGATCTCCCCGTCGATGACGGCCGGGCGCCCGCCGGTGGCGCCTCCCATGAGCTGCAGTTCGGGGTAGGCGGGGGTGATGTCCTTGGCGTTGCGCGACATCAGGCGTACGGCGCCGTCCTCGACGTAGGCGAGCGCGCGTACGCCGTCCCACTTCATCTCGACGGCCCAGTCCGCGCCCTGGACGGCGGTCAGGGTGCCGAGCTGGGCCAGCATCGGCCTGTAGGCGGGCAGCCGGACCATGGTGCTTGCCGTACCCCGTCCGTCCGGCCGTCAGTGTTCGGCGGGGGTTTACAGATGGTCAAGGGGCGTCTTCTCGACGAGGTCGGCGAGGTCGACGCCGTGCTCGCCGAGCTCGGCGACGGTGGTGCAGTAGCCGCGCAGGTAGCTTCTGCCGTTGACCTGATGGGAGACGCGCAACAGCGGGCGATCATCGAGGATGATCGCCTCGACGAGGATGCCGCCGGGGCCGTGCCACTGTCCCATGCCGGAGAGGGTAGGGGAATCGGACATACGGGACAAGCGATATTGGGGAATGCGCGCGGCGGGCGGCCGGCTCACGCGCGCGCCCTCCGGCGACCGCGACACACGGACGGCGTAAAGCTCCGTAACTTAAATTTTCCGTTGTCATGAGATATCCGGGCACGGCGCGTTAACGAGTGCGCGGCGCGGGCAGTGAGTAGGCACCTTCGGCTTTTCCCGGCCGTGGCCGTGCCCCCGTGACGGCCACGGCTCCCGCCCCGGCAGGCCCGGTCCGGGGTGACGGCGGCCGCGGGCGCGGCTTCGGCGAGCGCCGCCCCCGCGGCCGTCGCATTCCGCGCCCGCATGGTCCGCATGGTGGACGGATGAGGATCCGCCGCCCGGACTCCGTAAACTGTGATGGTGATTTCCCGTATCGACATGCGCGGTTCGCTTCCCGCGGACCTGCGCGACGTGCTGCCCCGCGCCGAGATCGACGTCGAGGCCGCCCTGGAGAAGGTGCGGCCCATCTGTGAGGACGTGCGCCATCGTGGGGCGGCAGCCGTACGGGAGCTGACCGCCAGGTTCGACGGTGTCGAGATCGCCACCACCCGCGTTCCCGCCGAGGCGCTCGAGCGGGCGCTGCGCGAGCTCGACCCCAGGGTCAGGGCGGCGCTGGAGGAGTCGATCAGGCGGGCCAGGCTCGTCCACCGCGACCAGCGGCGCGCCGACGTCACCACCCAGGTCGTGCCCGGCGGCACGGTGACCGAGCGGTGGGTGCCGGTCGAGCGCGTGGGCCTCTACGTCCCGGGCGGCCGGGCGGTCTATCCGTCCAGCGTGGTGATGAACGTCGTGCCCGCCCAGGAGGCCGGCGTCGGCTCGCTGGCCGTGACCAGCCCGGCGCAGAAGGAGCACGGCGGGCTGCCGCACCCCACGGTCCTGGCCGCGTGCGCGCTGCTCGGCGTCGACGAGGTGCACTCCGCCGGCGGGGCTCAGGCGGTGGCCATGTTCGCCTACGGCACCGAGGACTGCCCGGCGGCCACGATGGTCACCGGCCCCGGCAACATCTACGTGGTGGCGGCCAAGCGGCTGCTCAAGGGCCGCATCGGCATCGACTCCGAGGCTGGCCCCACCGAGATCGCCATCCTCGCCGACGAGACGGCCGACCCGGTCCACGTCGCCGCCGACCTGATCAGCCAGGCCGAGCACGACACGATCGCCGCCGCAGTGCTGGTCACCACCAGCGCCGAGCTGGCCGACGCGGTCGAGAAGGAGCTGCCGGGGCAGGTCTCCGCGACCCGGCATTCCGAGCGCATCACCGAGGCGCTGAACGGCAGGCAGTCGGGCATCGTGCTGGTGAGCTCCATAGACGACGGCCTCAAGGTCGTCGACGCCTACGCCGCCGAGCACCTGGAGATCCACACCGCAGACGCCGCGGCCGTCGCCGCCCGCGTCAGGAACGCCGGGGCGATCTTCGTGGGCACCTACGCGCCCGTCTCGCTCGGCGACTACCTCGCCGGGTCCAACCACGTGCTGCCGACGGGCGGCTGCGCCTGTCACTCCGGCGGCCTGTCGGTGCAGTCGTTCCTGCGCGGCGTCCACGTCGTCGACTATTCCCGCGAGGCGCTCGCGGGAGCGGCGGCCCACGTGTCGGCCCTGGCCGACGCCGAAGACCTGCCCGCACACGGTGCCGCGATCCGCGCCCGTTTCGACTGGCGAGTGCCCACGGAGACCGAGTGAACCTCGACGACCTGCCCATCCGCGACGACCTGAGGGGCAAGACGCCCTACGGCGCGCCCCAGATCGACGTCCCGGTGCGGCTCAACACCAACGAGAACCCCTACCCGCCCTCGCCCCGCCTGGTCGACGACCTGGCCGAGGCGGTGCGGGCCCAGGCGGGCGATCTCAACCGCTACCCCGACAGGGACGCCACCGCCCTGCGCGCCGACCTGGCCGCCTATCTCGGCCACGGCCTGGCCACCGAGCAGGTGTGGGCCGCCAACGGCTCCAACGAGGTGCTCCAGCAGATTCTGCAGGCGTTCGGTGGCCACGGCCGCACCGCCATCGGGTTCGAGCCCTCCTACTCGATGCACCCGATCATCACCAGCGGCACCAGCACCGAGTGGATCCAGGCCGGCCGCGAGGCCGACTTCTCGATCGACCCGGGCAAGGCCGTGGCCGCGATCGAGGAGCACCGGCCCGACATCGTGTTCCTGGCCTCGCCCAACAACCCGACCGGCACCGCCCAGCCGCTGGCCACGATCGAGGCGGTCCTGGCCGCCGCGCCGGGCGTGGTCGTGGTCGACGAGGCCTACGCGGAGTTCGCCCGTGAGGGCACCCCGTCGGCGCTCACCCTGCTGTCCGACCATCCGCGGCTGATCGTCACCAGGACGATGTCCAAGGCGTTCGCCATGGCCGGCACCCGGCTCGGCTACCTCGCCGCGCATCCGGCCGTGGTGCAGGCGCTGCTGCTGGTGCGCCTGCCGTACCATTTGTCGACGCTCACCCAGACGGCGGCGCGCGTGGCGCTGCGGCACCACGCCGAGTTGCTGGGCACCGTCGACGCGCTGCGGCGCGAGCGCGACGACACGGTGGCGTGGCTGCGCTCCAAGGGCCTGCGGGTGGCCGACTCCGACGCGAACTTCGTGTTGTTCGGACGGTTTCCCGACCGGCGCGCTGTGTGGGAGGGCCTGCTGGAGCGCGGGGTGCTCATCCGCGAGGTGGGCCCGCCAGAATGGCTGCGGGTGTCGATCGGCACCGGCGAGGAGATGGCGGCGTTCCGCGCCGCCCTGGAAGGAGTGCTGTGAGCCGCGTCGGCCGCGTCGAGCGCGTTACGAAGGAGACCTCGGTCCTGGTGGAGGTCGGCCTCGACGGCACCGGCCGGGTCGAGGTGTCGACCGGGGTCGGCTTCTACGACCACATGCTGGCCCAGCTGGGCAAGCACGGCCTGTTCGACCTCACGGTCAAGACCGAGGGCGATCTGCACATCGACTCGCACCACACGATCGAGGACACCGCGCTGGCGCTGGGCGCGGCGTTCCGCGAAGCGTTGGGCGACAAGTCGGGCATCAGGCGGTTCGGCAGCGCGTCGTGTCCGCTGGACGAGTCCCTGGCCCAGGTCACCGTCGACCTGTCCGGCCGCCCCTACCTCGTGCACTCCGAGCCCGAGGGCATGGCGCCGATGATCGGCCCCGAATACGACACGACGATGACCCGCCACATCCTGGAGTCGTTCGTCGCCCAGGCGGCCGTCTGCCTGCACGTCCACGTCCCCTACGGGCGCAACGCCCACCACGTCGTGGAGTCCCAGTTCAAGGCCCTGGCCAGGGCCCTGCGCGAGGCGTCGGAGCCCGACCCCCGCGCCACGGGGGTGCCCAGCACCAAGGGCGTCCTGTGACGGACAACCTCATCGCCGGCGTGATGGTCTTCATCGGGCTGTTCCTCATCGGCGGGGTGTTCTCCCTGGCCAAACAGGGTCTCAAGCTCGGTGCGGCGATCTGCGCGCTGGGCGCGGCAATGGCGATCACGGCGGGGGTGCTGTGGTGGTGAGCAAGAACGTGGTGGTGCTCGACTACGGGTCGGGCAACCTGCGCTCGGCCGAACGGGCGCTGACCCGGGCCGGCGCCGACGTGAGCGTGACGTCCGACTTCGACGCCGCGCTGTCGTGCGACGGTCTCGTCGTGCCGGGCGTCGGCGCGTTCGAGGCCTGCATGACGGGTCTCAAAGGCGTGCGCGGCGAGCAGATCATCGGCCGCCGCCTGTCCGGGGGGCGTCCGGTGCTGGGCATCTGCGTCGGCATGCAGATCCTGTTCGCCCGTGGGGTGGAGCACGGCGTCGAGACCGAGGGCTGCGGCGAGTGGCCGGGCACAGTCGGCCGGCTCGACGCCCCCGTGCTGCCCCACATGGGCTGGAACACCGTCAAGGCGCCCGCGGGCAGCGTGCTGTTCGCCGGGCTCGACCCCGCCACCCGCTTCTACTTCGTGCACTCCTACGGCGTGCGCGACTGGGAGCTGCGGGCGGGTGACGGCTTCTCCGACCCGCTCGTCACGTGGGCCGAGCACGGCGTGCCGTTCGTGGCAGCCGTGGAGAACGGCCCTCTCATGGCCACCCAGTTCCACCCGGAGAAGTCCGGCGACGCAGGCGCCACCCTGCTGCGCAACTGGCTCGGCACCCTGTGAGCGGGCGAACCGGCCGGGAGGCCCGGTGAGCAAGGAACGCGCCCGGCGCAGGGCCGAGCGTGAGGCCGAGCGGGCCCGCGCCATCCGGGCCAACGAGCTGCGGCAGGCACGCCGCGCCCGCCGCCGCGCCCTCCTGTCGCGTATGCTCCCGCGCCCGGCGCGGGCCGCTCGCCAGGGCGGCCTGCTCGCCCGCCGCCGCCGCGCCCAGAACGCCGTGGTGGCGCTCGGGCTCCTGCTCGTGCAGGTGCTCGTCTGGCTGGTCTGGGGCTCGCTCCTGCTCAGCTTCGGTGTTCTCGTCCTGTCCCTGCTGCTCACACCCGTTGTCGTGACCCTCGCCTTCGACCGGAGGATCTGATGTCGCTGCTCCTGCTGCCCGCCGTCGACGTGGCCGGCGGCCAGGCCGTACGCCTGACCCAGGGCGAAGCCGGCACCGAGACCCGCCACGGCGAACCTCTCGCCGCCGCGCTCGCCTGGCAGGAAGCCGGCGCCGAGTGGATCCACCTGGTCGACCTCGACGCCGCGTTCGGCAGGGGCGGCAACCGCGAGCTGATCGCCGAGGTCATCGGCAAGCTCGACGTGAACGTCGAGTTGTCCGGCGGCATCCGCGACGACGACTCGCTGGCCGCCGCGCTGGCCACCGGCTGCCGCCGGGTCAACATCGGCACCGCCGCCCTGGAGAACCCCGGCTGGTGCCGGAAGGTCATCGCCGAGCACGGCGACCGGATCGCCGTGGGGCTCGACGTGCGCGGCGACACGCTGGCCGCCCGCGGCTGGACCAAGGACGCCGGCGACCTGTGGGAGGTGCTCGACCGGCTCGAGGCCGACGGCTGCCCCCGCTACGTCGTCACCGACGTGACCAAGGACGGCATGCTCCAGGGTCCCAACCTCGACCTCTACCGCCGCATCTGCGCCCGCACCGACCGGCCTGTGGTGGCCAGCGGCGGCGTGTCCAGCCTCGATGACCTGGTCGCACTCGCTTCGCTCGTTCCCGACGGACTGGAGGGCGCCATCGTGGGCAGAGCCCTCTACGCTCACGCGTTCACGCTGGAAGACGCGCTTGCCGCGGTACGCGTGTAGTTCGCCGGGAGGGGGCGGGATGAGCGTCAGCAGCATCGGCATGGAGAACACCGGACGGAGGGTGTTCTCCGGAGGTGTCTGGGAGGAAAGGTATGGTTACGCCCGCGCCGTCGTCGCGGGTGACCGGGTGATCGTGTCCGGGTGCACGGCCACCGTCGAAGGAGAGGTGCGCCACCTCGGCGACGCCTACGAGCAGGCACTGACCGCGATCGACATCGCGCTGACGGCCGTCGCGACGGGCGGCCTGACCCGCGACGACGTCGTCATGGTCCGCTATTACGTCGTGGAGCAGCGCCACTTCGACCCCGTCGGGCGCGCCATCCGCGACGTCTTCCGCGACGTGCGACCCGCCTGCACCGGGGTGCGCGTGGCCGGGCTGGTCGACCCTAGGATGCTGGTCGAGATCGAAATCGAGGCACTGCGAGCATGACCGTAGCGGTAAGAGTCATTCCCTGTCTCGACGTGGACGCCGGACGCGTCGTCAAGGGCGTCAACTTCGAGAACCTGCGCGACGCGGGCGACCCGGTCGAGCTGGCCAGGCGCTACGACGAGGAGGGGGCCGACGAGCTGACCTTCCTCGACATCACCGCGTCGTCCGGCGAGCGCGAGACCATGCTCGACGTGGTGCGCAGGACCGCCGAACAGGTGTTCATCCCGCTCACCGTGGGCGGCGGCGTGCGTACGGTCGACGACGTCAACCGGTTGCTGCGCGCCGGCGCCGACAAGGTGTCGCTCAACACCGCGGCCATGGCCCGGCCCGAGCTGCTCACCGAGGCGTCCCGGCGGTTCGGCGCCCAGTGCGTCGTGCTGTCCGTCGACGCGCGACGCGCGCCGGACACGCCGAGCGGCTTCGAGGTGACCACGCACGGCGGCCGCCGCGGCACCGGCATCGACGCGGTGGAGTGGGCCGCCCGCGGCGAGGAACTCGGCGTGGGCGAGATTCTGCTCAACTCGATGGACGGCGACGGCACGCTCGACGGCTACGACCTGGAGATGTTGCGCGCGGTCCGGGCCGTCGTGCGCGTGCCGGTGATCGCCAGCGGCGGTGCCGGACGCCTTGAGGACTTTCCTCCGGCGGTGACGGCGGGCGCCGACGCGGTGCTGGCCGCCAGCGTGTTCCACTTCGGCACGCTGAAGATCTCCGAGGTCAAGGAGACGCTCCGGATGGCGGGCCATCCGGTCCGCTAGCGTCCTCAGAACACCCGAAGGTGGTGGAACAGCTCGTAGGAGGCGTCCTGGGCGGCGAACGCGGCCGCCTCGGACCGTTTGACGGCCAGGTACCCGCTGCGCCGCAACGGCCCGAGCGCCTCCATGAGCACCTCGTCGTTCTCCAGCGCGTCGAGCGCCTCGTCCAGTGACGACGGCAGGCGCTGGAAGCGGCCCGGCTGCGTGTCGGGGTCGACGTTCACGGCCGCGCCCGGGTCGAGCTTGCGCCGGATGCCGTCGAGGCCCGCGTGGATGACGGCTCCCAGCGACAGGTACGGGTTGGCGGAGGAGTCGGACGGCTTCAGCTCCAGGTTGGGCTCACCGGTGTCCCCGAGAGGGGAGCAGACGCGGACCGCGGCCTCCCGGTTGTCGGGGCCGTAGACGGCGTACGCGCTCGACCACATGCGGGGCGCCAGGCGCCGGAAGCTGTTGACGCTGCCGCAGGTCAGCGCGGTGAGGGCGGGCAGATGGGCGATCAGGCCGCCGATGAAGCCGTCGCGCGTCTCGTCGTCGCCGGCGAAGACGTTGCGGCCGTCGCGCCACAGCGACAGGTGCAGGTGGGAGCCGTTGCCGGCCTGGTCGGCCAGCGGTTTGGGGGCCAGCGAGGCCCACAGCTGCATGCGCATGGCCACGCCGCGCACGGTCTCGCGGTAGAGGACATGGTTGTCGGCGGCCCGCAGCGCCGGCGCGTGGTGGACCGACAGTTCCTGCTGGCCGGGGCCGAGCTCCGGGTGGTAGTGCTCGACGTGCAGGCCCTGCGTCTCCAAGGCGCGGATGAGCTTGATCGTGTAGTCGTGGGCGGTGTCGAAGCCGGTGCCCGCATAGCAGAGCGAGTCGTCGACGGGCACCAGCCGGTCGGGGCCGCCGGACGGGTCGGGCAGGCGGCGGCCGAGCGTGAACTCCGGCTCGAACGCGGCGACCAGCGTGTAGCCGTCGGCGGCCAGTTCGGCGATGGCGTCCTTGAGGAAGGTCCGCGAGCACGCGCCCCACGGGGAGCCGTCGGGCAGCCGCAGATCGGACAACATCGCCGCGGCACCTGGCGCGTGGGGCAACGTGACGTAGGTCGCGGGGTCGGGAACGATGCGTACCTCGCCCACCGGACCCATGTGCTCGACGTCCTGCAGTTGGTCGAGCATGTTCATGGCCATCATGGCCACTGTGTGCCCGATGCCGGTGTTGAGCCGTTCGGCCAGCCGTGACCGGGACGCCGCTTTGCCACGGATCACGCCTCCGTGGTCGGCGTACAGGAAACGAATCAGCTCGATGCCCTCGAGCTCGGCTCGCTCGAGGACGCGCCGCGCGGTGGCGCCGAGCTGATGGATCGTGGTGCCGCTCGGGCGATCTCTCATCCTGCCTGCGTAACACGATCCGGCAGCGCTTGGAAGCACCTCACGCGGACAGGACCGTTGGTCAGGGCGTCAGAACACTGGAGAAGAACGTGGCCAACTGATTGGCTCCCTGAAGAATTCCGTCGAACACACCGTTGACCGCGGCGGCGGCTTCGGCCGGCCGGGTGAACAGGTAGAAGACCACGAACGCGACAGCCACGTAGGTGATCACCTTCTTGACCTGCATGGGGGGCCTCCTGCAGTCCATTCCCAGCCGTATATACCCGGATCTGGGCGATCACTGGCATCTTCTATGAAGATGTTCATGATCCTAACCGGGGGGCTTCTTTCCTCTGCCATGGTAAGGGCTAGAGATGTGGCGTGAGCGCCGATGGCGCCGTGATTTGCGCCATCGGCGACCGGCTACATGCCGAGCGGGGCACCGCGCAGCCGTTCGACGTTCTCGGGCGTGCCGGTGAGCTCCACCTTGGCGTGCTCCTGACGTCCGAAGCAGAACATCAGCAACTCGCCGGCCCTGCCGGTGACCTCGACCTTGGGACCTCCGCGCGGGCCCGCCAGCAGCACTCCACCGCCCAGCCGGTGCAGCACCACGCCCACCGGGGCCCGGCGCAGCATCAGCCGGGAGCCGGACGACAGCCGCTTCCAGAAGAGCTCTTCCAGCTCGGCGGGCAGCTCGCGTGGGTCCCACGACGGCTGCGCGCGGCGGACGTCCTCGTGGTGGACGAAGAACTCGATCGTGTTGACCGCCTCGTCGAGGGCCTTCACGAGCCCGAACACGCCGCCGGGCCGGCGTACTTTGGCGACCAGCTCCGGATAGGGATGCTTGGCCTTGAGCGCGTTCTGGACGGAGGTGGTGTAGCCGGTGAGCGGTTTGAGCGCGATGCCGCCCATCGCGTCGGGCCTGCGCTCGCGCAGCACCAGGTGTGCGGCCAGGTCGTAGGTGCTCCAGCCCGCGCACAACGTCGGCGCGTCGGGGCCGAGCCGGTCGAGCAGGTCGCAGAGCGCGGTGCGTTCGCCACGAGCGTGAGTCACACGAGCAACCCTACCCGCGGGAATAACGAGATGATCAGGGGTGATAGTGACATACGTAGAAATGCCGTGATGAGAGGACCCAACCGAGTGGCGAGCAAGGTCACCTCGGCCGTGATGCGCCAAGGACTGCGGGTCCTTGGGGTGGCCATTCGCGCAGAGAAGGTGGTGTTCGCGCTGGCGGTGCTGGCCAGCGCGGTCTACGGCGGCATGACCGTCGCCTCCGCCTGGGCCCTCGGGTGGGCGACCCAGAACGTCGTGCTGCCCGCCTTCGGCGAGGGCCGCGCCGTCGCGGGCGCGTTGTGGACGGGAACGTTCCTGATCTTCGGCACGGCACTGCTCAAGGCCCTGGGTGTGGCGGGCCGGCGCATCCTGGCCGGCATCCTGCAGTACCGCATGCAGGCCAGGTCGCGCAGGGACGTGACCAAGCAGTACCTGCGGCTGCCGCTGTCGTGGCACCACCGGCACCCGACGGGGCAGCTGCTGTCGAACGCCGGCGCCGACGCCGAGGCCGCCTGGGCGCCGCTGGCGCCGCTGCCGATGGCCGTGGGCGTGATCGTCATGCTGGTCACGGCGGCGGTCGCGATGGTGTTCACGGATCTTGTGCTGGCGCTCGTCGGTTTCCTGATTTTTCCGGCGATCGCCGTACTGAACCTGGTTTATCAGCGCAAGCTCAGCCCGCTCGCCACCCGCGCGCAGCAACTGCGCGCCGAGGTCAGCGAGATCGCGCACGAGAGCTTCGACGGCGCGCTCGTCGTCAAGACCCTCGGCAGGGAGGACCTGGAGACCGAACGGTTCCAGCGGCGCGCCCACGAGCTGCGTGACGCCAACATCGCGGTCGGCCGCGTGCGCGGGCTGTTCGACCCGATGCTGGAGGCCCTGCCCACGATCGGCGTGCTCGCGGTGCTGGCCGTCGGCTCGGCCCGGCTGTCCGGCGGCTCGATCGACTCCGGCGACCTGGTCGAGGTCGCCTACCTGTTCACGCTGCTGGCCTTCCCGATCAGGGCGCTCGGCTGGGTGCTGGCCGAGCTGCCGCGCAGCGTCGTCGGCTGGGGGCGGGTGCAGGCCGTGCTGGACGCGACCGGCTCCATGGAGTACGGGCAGGCCGCCCCGGCCTCGTCGGCGCCCGCCCGGCTCGAGGTGCGCGACGTGTCCTACTCCTACGGCGAGGCCGAGGTGCTGCACGAGGTGACCTTCGACGTGCCCGCCGGGCGCACTGTCGCGCTCGTCGGGCCCACGGGCTCGGGCAAGTCCACCCTCGTGCAGCTGCTCGTCAGGCTCGTCGACCCCGGCAGGGGGCAGGTGCTGCTCGACGGCGTGGACGTGCGGGAGCTCGCCCACGGCCGCATCGCCGAGTCGGTCGCCCTGGTCCCGCAGCAGACGTTCCTGTTCGACGACACCGTGCGCGGCAACATCGCGCTCGGCCTCGACGCCGGCGACGAGGACGTGCGCGCCGCCCTGCGCCTGGCGCAGGCCGACGGGTTCGTCGGGCGGCTGGCCGACGGGCTCGACACGCGCGTCGGCGAGCGCGGCACCTCGCTGTCCGGCGGCCAGCGCCAGCGCATCGCCCTCGCCCGCGCGGTCGTGCGCCGGCCGCGCCTGCTCATCCTCGACGACGCGACCTCCAGCGTGGACCCGCAGGTCGAGGCCAAGATCCTGTACGGGCTGCGGGACGCCGCCGAGGCGTCGACCGTCGTGGTCGTCGCCTACCGGATGGCGACCATCGCCCTCGCCGACGAGGTCGTCTACCTCGACCACGGCCGGGTCGTCGACCGCGGCCCGCACGACGAACTGATCAGGCGCTGCGCCGGCTACCGCAACCTGGTGACCGCCTACGAGCGTGAGGAGGCCGAGCGCGCCGCCATCGACGTGCCGGCCGGAGAAGAAGAGGAGGTCAGCGCATGACGGCCGAGGTCATCCGGGGCAACTCCGAGCGGTCCGCGCTGGCCACCATCCGGCAGGGGCTCTCGCTCACGCCGGAGTTCCGCAAGGGGCTGGTGGTCACGCTGCTGCTGGCCGTCGTCGCGACCATCGGCAAGATCATCGTACCGATCGCCGTCCAGCAGACGATCGACACCGGCCTCAGGACCGGTACTCCCGACACCGCCTACATCACCGGGGCGATCCTGGTCTGCGCGGGCGCGGTGCTGCTCACGGCCGCCGCCGGGTACGTCATGAACGTCCGCCTCTACAAGGCGACGGAGTCGTCACTGGCCACCTTGCGCGTGCGCGGGTTCCGGCACGTGCACGACCTGTCCGTGCTCACCCAGAACACCGAGCGCCGCGGCGCCCTGGTCTCGCGCGTCACCAACGACATCGACCAGATCAGCACGTTCATGCAGTGGGGCGGGCTGATGATCATCGTGGCGTTCGGCCAGCTGTTCGTGGCCACCGTGCTGATGTTCGTCTACTCCTGGCAGCTCACGCTGCTCGTCTGGTTGTGCTTCATCCCCCTGATGATCGCGCTGCCGCGCTTCCAGAAGTTGTTGTCGCGGGCGTACACGGCCGTCCGCGAGCGCACCGGCGACATGCTGGCCGCGATCAGCGAGTCCGTCGTCGGCGCCACCGTCATCAGGGCGTACGCCTCCGAGCGCCGTACGGCCGAGCGCGTCGACCAGGCGGTCGACGCCAACAGGCGCGCTCAGACCAGGGCGCAGACCATCGTCGGCTTCGTGTTCCCGCTCACCGAGATCGTGGCCGCCGTCGCCATCGCCGGCATCGTGCTGATGGGGGTGCGGCTCGGGTTGTCGGGTGACATCTCGCAGGGCGAGCTGGTGGCGTTCCTGTTCCTGATCACCCTGTTCGTCTCGCCGCTCCAGACCGCCACCGAGGTGCTGAACGAGGCCCAGAACGCCGTCGCGGGCTGGCGGCGCGTGCTCGGCGTCATCGACACCCCGCCGGACGTGGCCGACCCCGGGGACAGGGGCGTGGAACTGCCCCGTGGCCCCATCTCGGTCGCCTTCGAGGACGTGCACTTCTCCTACCCGGGAGGCGTGCCCGTGCTGCGTGAGGTCACCCTGGAGATCCCGCCGCGCTCGCGCGTCGCCGTCGTGGGGGAGACCGGGTCGGGCAAGACCACGTTCGCCAAGCTCCTGACGCGTCTCATGGACCCGGGAGCGGGCCGCGTCACCGTGGACGGCCACGACCTGCGCCGCATCCGCTTCTCCTCGCTGCGCGAACGCATCGTCATGGTCCCCCAGGACGGCTTCCTGTTCGACGGGACGCTGGAGGAGAACATCCGCTACGGCAAGCCGTCCGCCACGACCGGCGAGATCCGGCTCGCGATGACAGAGCTGGGCCTGACCGACTGGCTCGAAGGGCTGCCCGGGGGCCTGGACACGGCCGTCGGCCAGCGCGGCGAGTCGCTGTCGGCGGGCGAGCGCCAGCTCGTCGCCCTGGCCCGCGCCTACCTCGCCGACCCCGACCTGCTGCTGCTGGACGAGGCCACCTCGGCGGTCGACCCGGCCACCGAGGTACGGCTGGCGCGGGCCCTGGAGGGCGTCACCCGCGGCCGCACCGCCATCTCGATCGCGCACCGCCTGTCCACGGCGGAGAACGCCGACGAGGTGCTGGTCTTCGACGGGGGCCGCCTGGTGCAGCGCGGTCACCACTCGGAGCTGGTGGGCCGGCCCGGCGTGTACGCCGACCTGCACGCCTCGTGGATCTCAGCGGCCCACTCGTGACCGGGGCGGTGGCCACCGGCGCCTGATCACCGTCTCACCGGGGAGGCGAACGTCACGGTCGTGCCGCGCGGCCCCGACACGATCAGGACGTGCTCGCACACCATGCGCGTCAGCCACAGCCCCCGCCCGCCGAAGCCCATCCCCCTGGGCGGCCGCGTGTCGCCCAGCCATCCGGGCGGCAGCCCCGGGCCGTCGTCGGAGACCTCGCACCACAGGCGCCCGTCCCCCGGCCACACCCGTAACCGCCCGTGGCCTCCGCCGTGCAGCACCGCGTTGGTGGAGACCTCGTTGACCGCCAGCACGAAGTCCTCCAGGCACCCGCCCGCCAGCCCCTCGCCGGCGGCGTGCTCCGTCACGGTCCTGCGCAGCTCCGTGATGTGTCCCCGCGCGAAGCTGAGGCGGAGGATCCGGCTATCCATCGCGCACCCGCCGGACCGCGGCGAACCCGGCCGGATCGTGCCGAGCGTGCTCGGGCGCTGCCCGGGGAGCGGAGCTGACGACGTACACCACGGCGGTCCTCCCACAGGACGCTCGGGAACCCGAAAGTACTCCGCCCAGCGCCATTACGTACCGCATTCTCGGTAAAACCCACCGTGACGCGGCGCGGACAGGTGTACCTTTTCGGCGGGGCCGCCCACGGGAGGGGTCATGAGGAGCATGGGCGCGGATGTGCTGGAGATGACGCGACGCCGACACGGAGACCTCGTGGTGGTGAGCCTGACGGGGGAGGTCGACGTCGACAACGTCTCCGAGGTCAGGAAATGCCTCGACGAGGCTGTGGCGGACCACGGTCCGCGGCTGGTCGTCGATATGACCGGGCTGAGTTTCATCGACACGACAGGGCTCGGCGTGCTGGTGCGCGTGCTCGCCGCCCTGCGCGACAGGGACGGCACGATGGCTCTGGTGGCGCCTCCGGGGCAGGTGCTCCGGCGGCTGCGCAGGACCAACCTGGCGCCGCTGTTCTCCATCTACGACACCCTCCCCCAAGCCCTGACCTGAGGCTCGCGCCGGTGGCGGGGGCGGTGGCGCCGGCTGGTTGAATGGGGTGCATGTCCCTGGACGCCACGATCGCCGCGCGGTTGAAGCGCAACCCCGACGGCCTGGTCCCCGCGATCGCCCAGCAGTACGACACCGGCGAGGTGCTCATGCTGGCCTGGATGAACGACGAGGCGCTGCATCGGACGCTCACCACCGGCAGGGCCACCTACTGGTCGCGCAGCCGCGCGCGGCTCTGGGTCAAGGGCGCGACCTCCGGCCACGTCCAGGTCGTCAAGTCCGTGGCGCTCGACTGCGACGGCGACACCATCCTGGTCAAGGTCGACCAGGTCGAGGGGGCGTGCCACACGGGCGATCGCACCTGCTTCGACGCCGGCCCGCTAGAGCTCGCGCCGAGCTAGGAGCGCGGATGGAGCCCGAGGCGCGGACGTCAAGGCGCGGGGAGCTGTGGGGCTGGGTGGTCATGACGGCCCTCGGCTGCCTGCTCGTGTTGTGGGCCGCAGGCCAGGCATGGGTGACGGTCCTGGGCGACGGCGCCGCGACGGAGGCGCCGAGCGGCGGCGAGCTGAGCCCCGTGCTCAGCCCTGTGGCGTTGGCCGGGCTGGCCGGCGTGGTAGCGGTGCTGGCCACGAAGGGCGCAGGACGCCGGGCCGTCGGGGCGCTGCTCGCCCTGTGCGGGGCCGGCGCCGCGGTGGCGGCGTGGGCGGCGCTGTCGGGCGACACCGTGAGCGAACGCCTGCGCGGGCAGAACGTGTTGTCCGGCGCCGCCGGCCTGTCCTGGGAGGTCGCGCCGCTGTGGCCCGCCGTGACGGCCGCCGGAGCGATACTGGTGACGGCCGGGGGCGTGCTGGCGGTCCTGCGCGGCGGCCGGTGGGCGGGCATGTCGGCCCGCTACGACCGGGCGGCGGGTGAGCCCTCGGCCCGGGTGAGTGACGACAGGGCGCTCTGGGA
>NZ_SMJZ01000018.1 GCF_004348345.1 Nonomuraea longispora | reverse complement strand
GCCCCGCCCTTCCCGTCGTCGATCACCTCGACCTGCAGCCGGTCGTCGTGGCGGCGCACCCGGACGGACGCCCGCCGCGCCCCGCTGTGCTTGGCGATGTTGGTGAGCGCCTCGGCCACCACGAAGTAGGCCGTGGCCTCGACCGACATGGCACACCTGACGGGGATGTCGGCCTCGATCGTGCACGGCAGCGGGAAGGTCGTGACCAGGCCGTCGAGGGCATCGGCCAGCGACCGCTCCGCCAGCACCGGCGGCAGGATGCTGCGCACCACCCCGCGCAACTCGGTGAGCGCCTGCTCGGCCGCGTCCTGGGCCTGGCCGAGGATGTCCTCGGCGGCGGCGGGATTGCGCGCCACGGCCCGGCGGGCCGCACCCACCAGCACGTTGACGGCGACGAGCCGGTTCTGTGTGCCGTCGTGCAGCGACCGTTCGATCCGCCGCAGCTCGGTGGCGTGCGCGTCCAGCGCGGCCGAGCGGGTCGCGGTCAGGTGCGCCACGCGTACGCCGAGGTCGGCGTCGGCGTCGAGGGCCAGCAGGCGGCGTCCCGGCCAGGCCTGCAACCACGCCATCAGCGGCGAAAAGATCATGGCGAGCGCGATCCACACCGGGGCCACCAGCGCGATGGCGAGGGCGCTCGGCCCGTCGTCCACGGTCCAGAGCCCCAGCCCGGCGTCGGACGCCTCCTCCGGCGGCACCAGCCGCCACCACGCCCAGAACGTGACGTCCTGCACCGCCTTGACGGGCAGGGTCGTGCTGAGTATGCCGAGGAACACCCCGAAGGAGGCGTGCGTGGCCACCCACGCGAGCTCCCTGCGCACGGTACGGTCGGCGAGCGCGGCGCGCAGCCCGTCGGGCACCGGCTCGGGGCTGACGAACCCCTGGCCCCAGTCGCCCAGACGGGAGCGCTCCCGGTTCGCGACCGCGCGCAGGGCGCGCAGCGCGGCGGGCGCCATCAGCAGCCCCACGCCGACCAGGGACATGAGCGCGGTGGCGCCCAGCAACATGAGCGAGAGCATTGCCAGGACCCCCGTGCCCATGCCGCCGATGAGGCGTTCGAGAGCGTCCAGGGTGGTCCGGCCGCGGGCGAACATGTCCCATCGACGGATTGACTTGCGGCGGTTCCCGGCGACACGGGTCGGCATCCGCAACTCCTCAACCAGACGGCGGCCCTAGAGGGACCACTGCAGGCTACACCCGCGCCTATCGCGTTGTTGGGGGCTCAGTCAGGACATGACCGCCGTTACGTACCTGTCCCTCCCTCCATCATGCTCCATCGGAGGGAAACGCGCGGCGGGTGCCGGGGCGGTCGTGGGGTGGGCGTCAGGTGAGGAAGGTGGCGACGGTGGTCACGAAGCGGGACGCGTCGTCGAGCCACGGGAAGTGCCCCGCGCCGGGCTGGACGGTGAGCGTGGCGTCGCGGAACAGGGCGGCGTACTCCGTCATGGCGGGCAGCGGAGCGGCCACGTCGACCTCCCCCGCGAGCAGCAGGACGGGACCGTCGAAGGCGGCCAGCGCCGTACGGGTGGCGGCGGGGCGGAACGCTCCTTCGGCGCCGAACGCGGCCGCCGCCTCCTCGTTGCGCTGCTCCTCGTCGGAGGCATGGTGGGCCTGGGCGGCGGCGTCCCACCGGCCGTAGGTCAGCGGCGTGACGGCCTCCCAGTCGTCCGGCGTGGCCGTGCCGGCGGTGGCCGCCCGCAGCCCCGCGTACGCCCGGGAGAACCAGGGTTCGCCGGCCCGGAGCCGCGCGGTCTCGAGCCGCCACTCGCCGGCGATCTCGATGCCGACCGCTCGCGTGCTGGGCGTGACCAGGACGAGCCGGCCGGTGTGCTCGGGGTGCCGGGCCGCGTACTGGACGGCGAGGTTGGCGCCGGCGGAGTGGCCGAGCACGTCGATCCGGTCGAGCCCGAGGTGCAGGCGGAGGGCTTCCACGTCGTCGACGAGGCGGTCGCAACGGTAGGCGGAGGAGTCCGCGGGCGTCGCCGACCCGCCGGTGCCGCGTAGGTCCAGCATGACGAGGCGCGTGCGGGAGGACAGGCCGCCGAGCTCACCGAGGCAGGACGAGGGCAGCATGGGGCCCCCGGGCAGGCAGACCAGCGGCGATCCGGCACCGTGGAGGCGGTAGGTGAGTGTGGCGCCGTCACGCGCGACCAGGGAAGGCATGGCCACGGATCCTGTCAGCGCCGCTCGGCCGGCGGCAACGGCTTTTCCGCCGCCCGCCGGGCTGCTTACCGGCCGGCCTTCGTCCTGCCGAACCAGCTGACGGAGGCCGAGCGGGCGCCATGAGGGCGGATCCGCCGGCGATGTCCTGCACGGCCCGCACCAGAGCGCCGATCACCATAGGGGCGGTGAACCACCCGAACGCGGTCAGGGCGATGGCGTCGTTCGCGCCGACCTGTCCTTCAGATCAGGCTCCCTGGCGCATCAACCAACCCGGAGCTCCACCATGCCCCTCTTACTTGGCCAAGTAAAAATTACCTTGTCCAAGTAAGTCCGGGCCACGGCATTGTGGTGCACGCGCTCTCTCAGACGTAACGGATCATCCAATCCAGCAGTGCCTCGTTCTGGGCCAGACGGTGCGATGGGGGCCCGACGAGGGAGCCGTGATGGGAGGTGCCGGGGAATCGCAGCATCTCGGCCGGCACCCCGTTCGCCTTGAGGATGGCGTAGTACTGCTCGGTCTGTTCCGGCGGACACCGGTGGTCGGCCTCGTGCTGCAGGAACAGGGTGGGTGTCGTGCAGCGGTGGGCGTAGGTGATCGGTGAACACCGTTCGTAGTCGTCGCGGCGTTCGTGCGGTGCGCCGCCCATCACGGTCGGCCCTTGCCAGAGGCCGGTATCGCTCGTGCCGTACATGCTGAACCAGTTGAAGAACGGGTTCTCGGGACAGGCCGCCTTGAACCTGTCGGTGTGCCCGATGATCCATCCGGTGAGGAAACCGCCGCACGAGATGCCGAACACTCCAAGCCGGTCGGGGTCGGCGAGTCCCAGCTCGACGGCGTGGTCGACACCCTTCATCAGGTCCGTGTAGTCGAGGTTGCCGTAGTCGTTGTTGACCGTCGTCGCGAAGTCGTCGCCGTACCCGGTCGAGCCGCGCTGGTTGACGAACAGAACTCCGAAGCCGGCCCCCGCGAGCATCAGAAAGTCGAAGTTGAAGGTGTGACCCCAGCCGGTGTGAGGACCGCCGTGGATGCCGAGCAACGTGGGGTACGGCGCGTCGCCGCCGTCGGGAGGCGGCAGGAACCATCCCTCCACGGTGGCGCCGTCGCCGCTCACGAACTCCAGCCGCCGGGCGGACGGCAGATCGAGTTCCGCCAGCAGTGCGGCGTTGAGCTCGGTCAGCCGTTCCTCACGTCGAGCCGCGACGTCGAACGTGTACAGGTCGCCGGGTTCCGTCATGCCGAAACCGGCGAACAACAACGTGTCGCCGCGCAGGCATGCGGGCGCGCAGACGCGTTCGCCCGCCACCACCGGCTCGTACGACTCCGGACCGGACAACGCGACCTTGACGATCTCTCCCTCCCCGCCACGCTGCACCATCGTGTAGGCGTGGGCGCCGTCGTCGGACACGACCAGCCGTCCCAGCGACATCTGCACGGCCGGCATGTCCGGCTGGAGGATGCCGCCGACACCGGCGTCGAGCCCGGTCGTACGCGGGTCATGCGCGCCGGTGCGGGGATCGACCACACGCAGCTCCGCCTTGGTGCCCGGGAGCCGGCCCGGCTCGTAGCCGATGAGGTACGCGATCCGTCCGTCGGGACACGCGGTATGGCTGGAGATCAGGCCGGCGTGTGCGAGTTCGCTGACGCCGCCGTCCAGGTCGACCATGCGCAAGTGCATGGTCATCGGGGCGGCGCCGGGGTCGTGGGAGGCGAGGTAGGCGATGCTCGTGCCGTCGGACGTCCACACCGGTTCGAAGTTCAGCGCCGCGTCGTCGGTGAGCCGCTGTGGCTCACCGCCGCCGACCTCGACCACATAGATGTCGGTCCCGGCGTCGTCGAGAACGCCGATGCCGTCCGCCCGCCACACGGCACGTGTGACCCGGTACGGCTTGGCCGGGTCGCGCGGCTCGCCCTGCGGTCCCGCGGCGAACGCGATGTGCGTGCCGTCAGGGGACCAGGCAGGTCCGCCGCTGACGCCGCGCGGGAGCGAGGTGAGCTGTCGCGCCTCGCCACCGTCCGCCGGCATCACGAAGATCTGCGGAGCCCCGCCACGGGCGGAGAGAAAGGCGATCCACCGTCCGTCCGGGGAGAACACCGGCGCGACATGCACGGTGTCCGCGTACGTGAGGCGTCGGCACGCCTTGCTCCGGCGGTCCAGGAGGAAGAGGTCGGCGTGGTCGGTGTTCGACTCGGTGTCGGCCCTGGAGAGCGCGTACACGACGGTCCGGCCGTCCGGCGCGAGGTCGGCGCCCATCAGGAAGCGCAGCTTCAACAGGTCGTCAGCGACAACGGGGCGCTTACCCGCGGTCTCGTTGGCAGGGGTCATGCTCACCTTCGCTCCTTGGGGATCAATCGTTCGCCGGGCCGGCGTGGCGCCGCACGACGGGCAGCAGAATGCGGCTGGCCTGGTCCGGGCCGTGGTACACGCGCTGCTCCGCGACGACGACGGTGTCATCGGTGAAGAAGTTGCTCGCGCCCGAGTTGGTGTTGCGGTCGTACCGGCTGAAGCCCGAGCTGCTGACCTCGACCCGGATGCGGTGACCGGGGAGGAAGCGGACGCCGCAGGCGTCCATGCCGATCTCGAAGAGCGTGGGGATGCCGGGTTCGAGCTGCTCGGGATGCTCGAATGAGCGACGGAACCGGGCGCGCAGCGCACCGCGGCACAGGAAGCGCGCGGTTCCGTCCGGGTGTACGTCGGTGAGCCGCAGGTGCCAGTCGGTGTCGAGGGCTGACGAGGAGGCGTAGAGCTGGCAGGTGATCCAGCCGACAACGTCCAGCGGCTCGGTCAGCGGCTCGCTCGTGTAACACAGGCAGTCGTTACGCTTGGAGCCGGGACGGTCGTCGATCGGACCGTCGTGCAAGCTCCACGGGCGGGCACCGCAGTCGGCCGGGTCATACCGGTAACTGTCGGGAGGTTCCTCCATGCTCGGGGGTTCCAGGGTCAGGATGCCGTCGCCGTCGAGGCTGTTCGCCTGCCCGCCGGAGTGGAGGTAGAGCGGCATGTCCTCCGCGTCAGGCAGCGGCCAGTCGTCTTCCGCCCACCACTCGTTCGCGCCGACGACGAAGACGTGGACCGGCTTGTCTTCCTCGATCCCGTTGGGCACGCCTTTCAGCCAACGGTCGAAGAAGCGCAGGACGTAGTCGTTGAGCTCGATGATCGCGCTCTCGCCGAAGTCGACGCCGTTGAGCTCCCGGTGGGTGTTGATCCAGTGCGGCCACGGGCCGATGACCAGCTTCTGCCCGGACTTCGCCCGGCTGTTTCGCATGGCCTGGTAGTTCGACGGGGCACCCGGGAAGTTCAGGTCCCACCATCCCGTGACGTTCAAGGACGCGACGTCCATCTCGGCATGGTTGTCGTACGAACGCCGGCGCCAATAGTCATCAAAGGTGGGATGCTCGGTCATCTCGCGCCACCAGTCCGGGCTCACCCCGGTGCTGTCGGGCACAGCGGCCAGCGGCAGGGTGTCGAAGTACGGTTGCGGCCCCGTGAGCACGCTTCCCGGATCGGCTGTCTGCCAGGAGCGTGCGCCCATGGCGACGGCCCATTCGGCGATGCCCAACATGAAACAGCCGCCGAGGATCGGCTCGTTCCGCCACGGCGAGCCTGGCGGCGAGCACATCGGCACGATCGCCTTCAGATGCGGCGGGCGTCGGGAGGCCGCGAACCACTGCGTCTGACCCGCGTACGAACCGCCGATCATCCCGATGTTGCCGTCGCACCACTCCTGCGCGGCGATCCATTCCACCGTGTCGTAGCCGTCGTCGGCCTCGTCGGCGTACGGCTGGAACACCCCGTCGGAGTTGAACCGGCCGCGACAGTCGTTGAACGCGATGATGTAGCCCGCCTGTGCGAACCGCTCGTACAGCTCGGCCCGGTGACCGCCGACCTTGTCGTAGGGCGTACGCATCAAGATGACGGGCAATGGACCTGGCAGGTCGGGCCGCCGGAGGTCCAACGCCAGTTCGACGCCGTCGCGCATGGGCACCCGGAGCCCACGGTGCAGGCGTGTGACGGACGTCAGCTGCGGCGAGACCTCGCCCCGAGGCGGCTCGCCCTGTCGCACGTGTTCAGTCATCCTCATCCCTTCCAGGAAGTGCGGGCTCTACCCGGCGCGCGAGGCGGCCATCCAGGTAGACGAGCTGGTAGCGACCGGTGTGATCCGCCTGGGAGAAGTGCAGGCGGGTCCGGCCGTCGAAGAGGCCGGCCATGTCGGCGACGGCCGAGTGCGGGCCGTCCGGGACGGCGTCGAACTCCGTGGCGGCTCCCGTCTCGTAGATCTCGGCTCCTTGGAGGTCGTCGAGGACGGGTTCGACCCTCACGCGCAGCCTCTCGCCGTGCGGCGTGACGGTGAGCCTTCTGCTCTTACGCAGGTAGGTTCCGGCGCACCGGCTGAGCCCAAGGGCTTCTGCGTCGTGGTTCTGGTGCGGGAGGCGCAGCGGAGACCGTTCGGGAGGGAGGAACAGTTCGAGCGCATCCGCGTGGAGAGCGGCTGACGCGTTCGAGTTGGCGAAGGCGATGTACGCCAGGTCGTCGCGTGGGGAGAGCACGGCGAACGCCGTGCCTCCGTTGGAGCCGCCGCCGTGGGAGTACACCAGTCCGCCCTCGCGTGCGGTATAGCGCCAGCCCAGGCAGTAGCCGGTCTCGGGCCCGGGCGGTTCTGCGACCGTCGGTGTGCGCATGGCCGCGACGGACGCCGGCGCGAGGAGCCGATTCACGAGGTCCGGAGGGTCGAGGAATGCGCGCAGAAAACGGAGCGTGTCGCCGACCGTCGTGATCAGAGTCGATCCCGCCGCGGCCAGCGTCTCCGGCAACATGAACCGCGTGGTCGGCACGTGCCCCGGCGCCGCGGGGAAGTGGCCGATGGCGGTGTGATGCATGCCGGCGTTCCCGGGGTCTGCGCTGGTTCGTTCGAGCTCGAGTCGGTCGATCACCCGTTCCTGGAGCAGTTGGAGAAAGTTCTTGCCGGTCAGTCGCTTGAGAATCACCTCGACGACGAACCAGCCGGCGTTGTTGTAGGAGGCGGTGGCGCCTGGTTCGTGCAGCTTTCCGACGTCACGCAGCAGGTCGACGTAACGGTCCACCCCGTCCGGGTACGGGCCGGTGTCGACGAGATAGTCGCCCGCGTCAGTACCGCTGGAATGGTTGAGCAGTTGCCGGACGGTCATCGCCCCGGCCGCCGTCGTGTCCGCGCCGAACTGGACGTCTGGCGCGTAGTCCACGATCCGCTGGTCAAGGTCGATCTTGCCCTCTTCGACAAATGTCATGACCAGGGCGGTCGTCCACACTTTCGTGACGGAGCCGGTCAGGAACGCGGTGTCGGGAGTCATCTCGGCCTGCGTGTCGAGGTTCGCGACGCCGCAGGCGGCGACCGAAGTGCGACCGGCATGGTGAGCACCGACGACGAAGCCGGGCACGCCGTGCCCCGCTCGCAGCGTCTCGAGCCGGCGCCGCAGGTCGGTCCCGGCCATCACGACGACGGCCGTTCCCGCTGCGACGGGACGCCCATGACCTGGCGGAAGACGCGCATCACATTGTCGCCGAGGACCTTCTTGACGTCCTGCTCGCCGAAACCTCTCCGTACCATCGCGTCCGTGACCTTCACGAGGTCCGACGGCCGTTTGATCTCGGCGGGTTCGTACGGGCCGATGGCCCCGGCGTTGCCGCTCGGATCTCCGGCGTGCGCCGGCCAGCCGCCCCAGACCTCCTGGAAGTAGTCGTCGATGATGTCGGGTCCGAGCCCGACGTGGTCGATGCCGGCGATGTCCACGACGTGCTCGATGTGGTCGACGACGCGGTCGGCCGTAGGGTTGTGCGGGTCGATGAACCAGGGGATCGCGGCCGCGACGCCGACGACGCCGCCCAGTGCGGCGATCCGTCTGATCTGGTCGTCGCCGAGGCTGCGATGGTTGTCGGTGATGACGAGGCACGTCGAGTGGGTGGCGAGAAGCGGCCGGCTGGCGAGGTTCAGCACGTCCTCCACGCCGTTGACGCCGAGATGGCTGACGTCGAAGACCATGCCGAGGCGCTCCATCTCGGTGAACACCTCGATGCCCTGCGGGGTGAGTCCGCCCCGCGCCGTGTCGTCCAGGCCGCTGCCGTCGGCGAGGAGGGTGCGGCCGTAGTGCGCGATCGACGCGACGCGCACGCCGGCCCTGAACATGGTCCTGATCAGCTTCGGGTCCTGGCCGATGCCATGTGCCCCCTCGATCGCCATGACGAGCGCGATCCTGCCGCTCCGGTTCGCCGCGTCGATGTCCGCCGCCGTCGAACAGATCGCCACGTCATCCGGGTACTGGGCGGCCAGCTCGTGGATCCGCTCGGCGAGGAGCAACGTACGGCGCAGGGCTCCCTCGGACTGGTGGTCCTCGTCGATCCAGATGGGCAGCACCTGGACGTCGACTCCGCCGGCACGCAGCTCGGGTAGCCAGAACTCAGCGAAGTGGTCGGTCCTGCCCCGCTTGTCCATGTGGTCCACGAGGAGGATCAGGTCGTTGTGCGCGTCGACGACCTGGGCGTCGGCGTGCAGGCGTGCGGTGTCCATCTGCGGCTCATTCCTCCGTCGCCGAGGTGTCGACGACGGGGACGACAAGGTGGGACGGATGGTCTCGGTCACGGTAGATCGTCTGGGTGGCGACGACCGGAGCGCCGGGCTCGCCGCCCAGGTTGGTGTTCCTGTCGAAGCGGGGGAAGTCGGCGGAGGAGATGTCGACGCGGAGGCGGTGCCCGGCCCTGAACCTCATCGCCGTCGCCCACATGTCCACCTCGAGTCGATAGATCTTCCCGGGATCGAGCAGCTCAGGTGCGCCGTCATCGGTGCGGTAGCGGGCGCGAAGCATCCCGCTCTGGACGTGGAACGCGCGGCCGTCCGGCCAGACGTCGCTGAGGCGGACGTTGAAGTCGGTGTCCACCGCGCTGGAGCCGGCGTAGAGGACCATGACGAGCGGGCCGACGACGTCGAGATCCTCATCGAGCGGCGGCGTCGTGTACACCAGCACGTCACCGCGTCGCTGGACCTCGCTCACGTCTCCACTGCCCGGGGTGTAGTGGAACGAGACGAAACTCCCCGCGACGGTAGGCGTCGGATCCTCGGGATCGTAGGCGTAGACGTCCGGCTCAGCGCCCGCAGAAGGCGGGCTCGTCGAGAGCACCCCTTCACCGCCGAGATAGAAGGCACGTTCCGTCGCCTCCGGCACCGGCCAGTCGGACGCCGTCCGCCACTCGTTGGCGCCCATCAGGTAGTAGGTCACCCTCGGCCAGGACTCCGTCGTGCCGTTGCGTACGGAGGTGAACCAGTGGTCGAGGAAGCCGACCTGGTCCAGCATGTTCGACGGGCGCACCAGTTCGGGATGCTCGTCCGTGCCCAGCCGGTATCCAGGCCGGTTGTGTGCCCTCGGGGTGATGATGATGCGTGCGCCGTCGGCGACCTCGGGGCGTCCTTCGCGGCGCAGCATCCGGAACGTGGCGAGGGCGTCGTTGACGCCCCAGTCGTACCACGCGGTGAGCATCAGCGGCGGAGCGGTGACGAGCCGGCACATCTCCGCGGGGTCGGCGTGCGGCATGATGTGCCTGGCGTGAGAGATGCGGTGGCCGAAGATGTCCGACATGGCCTCCATGTCCGTCATCGTCACGTGGTCGACGCCCCTCGCTCGACGAACGAACTCGGCGCGTCGCGCGCTCGAAAGACCGCAGTAGCGCTCCCACAACCACTGTCGTGCCTCGGCCGGGTGCATGCCCGTGACGACGGGGTACTCCTGCACCAGCCACTCCGGCAGCGGCAGTTGCAACGGCTCGTTGAAGTAGCCGCCTGCCAGTGTCTCTTGCTCGAACACCCGCTCCATGTCGAAGAGGGAAACGGGCACCTTGTCCGCGCCGTTGCCGACGACCCGCGCATAAGAGTTGACGAACATGTACAGATGTACGGTGTTGACGGCGATCCCGAGTCCGCTGACCGCCGGCGCGATCGCCGACATCGCGGGGTTAGCCGACATGCACCACTGCGTGAGACCGGTGTAGGACCCGCCGCACGACGCGATGAACCCGCCGTACCACTCCTGCTCGCAGATCCAGTCAATGAGGTCCGGGCCGTCTTCCCGCTCGTGCACCAGGTAGTCCCAGTCGGCCGGCTCGCTCTCGCCGGTTCCCCGGCAGTCCTGTGACACCACGGCGTAGCCGCGCCGCGCGAATGCCGTCAACGCCGCCGTCACGCCGAACGCCTCGACATCTCGGGGAATCGGGCCGCGGCTGACCAGGACCGGCGCTCGGTGGACCGGCGGAAGGTAGACGTCGGTCGCGAGTCGCACCCCGTCCCGCATCGTGACCTGGACCGTCTCGCACGTGATGGCGGACGCGGGGAACTCCGGCGGCGGAAGTGTTCCGTTCAGAAGGAACTCGTGGAGCTCCGGTGCGACGTCGACGAGCCGGGCCTGTGCCTTCTTGACCAAGGTGCACACCTCTTCCTTGCCGGCCGGCGAACGCCTGACCGGCGAGCTGGTTGACTCCACGCTAATCTCGGTCATACCATATGTAGCACCTTCAATGTAAGATATTACTATCGCGACGCACCCCCAAGGCTCAGGCCTCGGGTCAACGGTGCGGAGCGTGGCCCTGCATCCACCCGACCGTGGCCCCCGCCCGTCGGCACCCCCCACGTCCTCCATTCACGTCTCTGTCGCGCCGAGCGCAAGGAGAGAGGTCGAGAGCAGCATGAGCCTCAGGATGATCACGGCATGCCTGGCGCTGACGTCAGCATGCTCGGTGAGCTGCGCGAACAACGCATCCCAAGCAGACACCGACGTGCTGACCGTGGGACTCACCGGTACGGTGAGCACCCTCGACGACACCGCTAGCACGAGCTCGGTGGGCTTCACCGTGACGTCGCTCGGCGTGGAGCGCCTCATGCGGGTCGCCCCCGACGGCAAGCTCGAACCACACCTCGCGAAATCGGTGGCGCATCCCGATGCGACGACCTACCTCTACACACTGCGGCCAGGGATCACGTTCTGGGACGGCTCCGCACTCACCGCGGACGACGTCGCGTTCTCGATGAACCACGCGCGCCGGGCGAAGTCACAGCTGGCGTCGTTCTTCGCGAGCGTGCGGGACATCACCGCCGACGATGGCGACACCGTGCGCGTGACGCTGAAGCATCCCGACGCCAGCTGGAAATACACGCCGACGTTGGCTCCCGTGTTCCAGAAGGCGTTCGCCGAGAAGCACGGGGACTCCCACGGGAAGCCCGGTGTGCTGGTCATGGGCACAGGCCCCTGGAAGTTCGCGGACCTCGCCGCCACCCGTGGCGTCGAGCTGGTCCGTAACGACGACTACTGGAACGGCCGACCGGCATTCGGCCAGATCAAGATCGAATTCCTGGCCGACGACACGAGCGCCGCCTTCGCGTTCCGCGCCGGCGAGATCGACGTCGCGTTCCCCGCCGACGCGCGCTCGTACGAGTCGATATCGGGGACGAAGCTGGTCAGCAGCGGACCGACCTGTTCGTCCATGGTCATGAGCATGAACACGAAGCTGGAGCCGTGGAGCGACATCCACGTCCGGCGGGCGGTCGCGCACGCAGTCGACAGGGAAGGCATCGTGAAAGCCCTCGGCGACGACGTCACTCCCACCTCCCAACTCATTCCCCGGCCCATGTGGGACGGCGCCGTGCCCGCCGCGGAAGCGGACAAGCTCTACGAGTCGCTCCCCACCTACGAGTACGACCTGGACAAGGCGCGCTCGGAGCTCGCCCGCTCGGCGTACCCCGGCGGTTTCAGCGCCACCATCAACACGTCGTCCAACCTGACCGAGACCAGCATCGCCAACCAGGCGCTCGCAGCGAGCCTCGCCAAGATCGGGATCAGGATCGCTGTCAAGAGGGTGCCGAACAGTCAGTGGCTCAAGCAGCTCTACGGACCCCGTGCGGACATCCCCGTCTTCACCATGCCGATCGGTTGCGGCACGGTGCCCGACCCGAGCTTCTATCCCGGCATCCTGCTGGACTCGGCCGCCGCCACCGAGGGCGGCACCAACGTCGCCGACTACACGAAACCAGAGGTCGACCGCTTGGTCCGGGTGGGCCTGCGTACCGACACCCCGGAGAAGCGCCTGTCTATCTACCGCGACCTGCTGCACCAGGTGTCGGAGGACGTCCCCTACGTGCCGCTCTACTCGCTCGAGGGGTACGTCGCCCTTTCCGAGCAGTTCGTCTGGCCAGGGTTCGACGAGATGTACTCGGTCCAGCCATGGGCGCTGTCCATCAAGGCGAAGGCGTAGCGACGATGAGTGTGCGGAGCACGGCCTTCCTTCTGTTCAAGCGTCTCGTGGCGGCATGCCTGCTGCTGGCTGTCATCTCTCTTGCGGTGTTCTCGCTGGTGTACCTCTCACCGGGAAGCGCCGAGCAGATCCTCGCCGGCGGCAAGGGATCGATCCCGCCCGAGCAACTGCAGCGCCTCAGGGCCGAGCACCACCTCGACGAGCCACTCCTGACGCAGTACTGGATCTGGGTGAAGGACGCCGTCACGCTCGACTTCGGCCAGTCCATCCAGACGGCGCTGCCCGTGACCGATGAACTGGGCGCACGGCTGCGCGTCTCTCTCTTCCTCGGCGGCTACGCCTTCGTCCTGACCACCGTGGCCGGCGTCCTGCTCGGCCTGTTCGCCGCGTTGCGAAGGAACAGCATCCTCGACCGCGCCATCGTGGCGTCGACGCTCGTCGGGCTCAGTGCTCCGGCGTTCGCGACCGCGCTCCTGCTGCTGTACGCCTTCGCCATCCTCGTGCCGGTGTTCCCCGCCTTCGGGCAGGGCACCGATTTCCTCGACACGTTGTGGCACCTCACGCTGCCGGCGCTCGCACTCGCCACCTCCAGCACGGCCTTCCTGGTCAAGCACACCCGCACCGCGATGCTCGGGGTGCTCGACCAGGATCACGTCGTGTTCGCGCGCGCACGTGGCCTGTCGATCACCACCGTGCTCTTCCGCTACGTGGGGCGGAACGCGCTGATCCCCATCACGACGATCAGCGCGCTCACCTTCATCCAGTTCGTCGTCGGCGCCGTCCTCGTCGAGGTCGCGTTCTCGCTGCAAGGGATCGGAAGCCTGCTCGTGCAGGCCGTCGCCGCCAAGGACGTGCCGATGGTCCAGGGAGTGGTGATGCTGGTCGCCGTCATCGTCATCGCCGCGAACCTGGTCGCCGATCTCTTCTCCATGGCCGTGGATCCCCGCGTGCGACTTGGAGGGCGGGCGGCATGAACGGAGTCAGCGAGAGGACGGCATCCGGCCGGCATGGCACCGCCAACCGGTCGGACGTGACGGCCGGCCTCTGCTTCGCGTTTCTCGCGGTCATATGCGCGCTCGCCCTCGGGCCGTCCATGGCGCCGTACGATGCGATGGGCGCGAATCTCACCATCGGGCTCGGTCCGCCCACCGAGAGCCACTGGCTCGGGACGGACGCGCTTGGGCGCGACATCCTGTCGCGGGTCATCGTCGGCGCGCGGGCCGCCCTCCTCGGACCACTGATCGTCACGCTGGTGTCGATGGTCTTCGGCAACGCCCTCGGCTTGATCGCCGGATGCCGTGGAGGGTGGGTCGACAGTGTCGTCATGCGCTGGGTCGACCTGATGCTCGCGCTCCCCGGCCTGCTCGTCGCGGTGGTCGTGATCGGCGCGCTCGGCGGAGGCTACTGGGTGGCCGTCGCCGTGCTCGGAGTCCTGCTCGTCCCGTTCGACGCGCGCGTCATCCGCGGCGCCGCGCTCGAGCAGATCCCCCGCCCGTACGTCGAGGCGGCCAGGACACTCGGTGTCCCGTGGTGGCGTCTCACTCTCTTCCATGTCTGGCCGAATGTGTCCGCGGTGACCGTGGCGAACTCCTTCCTCGCGTTCGCGATGGCGCTCGTCTCACTGTCGGGCCTGTCCTTCCTCGGCTTCGGCGCGGATGCCGGCCAACCTGACTGGGGCCTCATGATCGCGGAGAACCGTACGAACCTGTTCGAGAACCCGGCTTCGGTCGTGGCGCCAGGGTGCCTGCTCATCCTCACCGCGACGTGCGTGAACCTGCTGGGTGACTGGGTGTACCAACGCCTGTCCGAGCGAGGCCTCAGCCGATGAACGAGGTGGAATCCGTGGACGAGCCCGCGCTGGAAATACGGCGGCTGCGCATCGAGGCAGCCGGACGCGGCACTGCGACGACCATCGTGTCCTCGCTGGATCTCTCCCTGGCGGCCGGCGAGACGGTGGGCATCGTCGGCGAATCGGGCAGCGGGAAGTCGATGACCGCCCGAGCCGTCGTCGGGCTGCTCCCGCCTTCCGTGTTCGTGTCGCGTGGCGAGATCCGTTACGGCGGACGCAGCCTGCTCGAACTGACCGAACGACAATGGCGCCGGATCCGCGGCTCGGAGCTGGGTTTCGTCATGCAGGACCCGTTCACGATGCTCAATCCCGTCAGGAAGTGCGGTCGCGTCATCGAGGAGTCGCTGCCCGACGCCGGCCGGGGCACATCCAGGCGGCAGCGTCGCGCCGAGTCGATCGAGCGGCTCGCCGAGGTGGGCATTACGGACGAAGCCGTGGCGGATCGCTATCCCTTCCAGCTTTCCGGCGGCATGCGTCAGCGCGTTGCGATCGCCGCGGCGATCGCGTCCGAGCCACAGGTGCTCATCGCGGACGAGCCGTCGACGGCTCTGGACGTCACGACGCAGAGAGACATCCTCCTGCTGCTGAAGAAGCTCCAGGCCGCTCGAGGCATGGGGCTTGTCCTGATCACCCACGACCTGCGCGTCGCCTTCGCCATGTGCGACCGGGTCTACGTCCTTTACGCGGGTCACCTGGTCGAGGCCGCGGCGGCCGCCGAGCTCGAGAGCACACCGATGCATCCCTACACCCACGGCCTGCTGATCTCCGAACCACCGGTGGACCGCCGCGTGGCGGAGCTGACCGGCATACCGGGCGCGGTGCCGGTGCCCGACGACGTCGCCGGCCGATGCGCGTTCGAGCCGCGCTGCGCCTGGTCGACGCCGACCTGCCGGAACGGCACGCCGCCACTGACCGAGGTGGCGCCGCGCCACCTGTCCGCGTGCACCCGCGTACGCGAGATCCACGGCGAGATGGCGCACCCGCGCTCCCGCATGAGGCTCGCCGAGCCACTCCCACCGGCCCGGCCGCCATCGGGCGGACCTCTTGTTCGCGGTCGTGACGTGCGCAAAGTGTTCGACGGCCGCCGTGACCAGGCGCCGGCCCTTGCCGGCGTCTCGTTCGAGATCGGGTACGGCGAGAGCGTCGGGCTGGTCGGCGAGTCGGGATCCGGCAAGACGACCCTCGCTCGATCGCTGGTCGGCTTGGAGCGCATCACGTCCGGCGAGCTCGTCGTCGACGGAGTCGCCGTGAGCGCCGGGTCTCGCCTGGATGCCCGCGACCGACGCAGACTGAGCCACACCGTGCAGATGGTGTTCCAGGATCCTTACTCGTCGCTCAATCCCATGCGCACCATCGGGTCGGCCCTGAAGGAGGTGGTCAGGCTGCACGACCCGTCGGCGACCGACCCCTCGGCCCGGGTCGCCGAGCTGCTCGAGTCCGTCGGTCTGCCCGCGGAGCTGGCACAACGCAAACCGGTTATCCTGTCCGGTGGGCAGCGGCAGCGAGTCGCCATCGCACGTGCGCTGGCGGTCCGCCCGAAGCTCCTCGTCTTCGACGAACCTCTTTCCGCACTTGACATGTCAGCACAGGCACAGGTCCTCAACCTGCTCACCAGGCTGCACCGCGACCGCGGCATCGGTTACCTCTTCATCACCCACGACCTGGCGATGGTCCGTCAGATCGTCGATCGCGTCTACGTGTTGTACCGGGGCGACATCGTCGAGTCAGGTCCCGTCGACGAGGTGCTGGCACGCCCGGCCGACCAGTACACGAAGAAGCTCATCGAGTCCATACCCCGGCCGACGGGGACCTGGCTCACGTGACGATTGTGGAGGTGGCATGGGCCGGCGAATGGCGGTCGACTGGATCTCGGTGGCGCCGGTCAAGGGCCTCCGTCTGCTCCCGCGCAGCGAGGTGCGGCTGACGGCCGACGGCGTGCCCGGCGACAGGGCGTTCTTCGTCGTCGACGACCGGAACGTGATGATCAGCATGAAGCGTGTCGGCCCCCTTGCGGCGGTCGTGCCCGATCATGACCCAGTGGCCGGCCGGCTCGCCCTGCGGTTCCCCGACGGCCGTTCGGTGGCGGACACGGTGCGGCTGGGTGCTGCGACGCGAGTGCGCTTCTTCGACACGGAGCTGCGCGCACGTCCGGTCGAAGGCGAGTTCTCGGCGGCGCTGTCCGAGCACTGCGGCGTCTCCTTGCGCCTGATGGCCACGCCACCCGGGTGGCTGTCCTTCGACCGCAGGCAGGGCGTCGTCTCCGTGCTGTCACTGGCCTCGCTCGAGCGGCTGCGTGAGGTGGCCGGGCTGGCCGAGCCGATCGATCACCGACGTTTCCGCATGACCTTCGGGTTCTCCGGCCTCGACGCGCACGAGGAGGACCAATGGGTCGGCCGTGACCTTCAGGTGGGCGAGGCGGTCCTGCGGATCGCCGGGCATGTGGGCCGTTGCGCCGCGACGACCCGGCACGCCGACACGGGCGTCATGGACCTCAAGACGCTCCGTCACCTGGCAGCTTACCGAGGCGACCTGGCGACGACGGAGCCCTTGCCGTTCGGCGTGCACGCCCAGGTCATCCGGCCCGGTCCGGTCAGTGTCGGCGACCCGGTCAGGTTGCTCGCGGGGACGGTCGAACCCCGGTCACGGGAGGTCGGCGACGCGGATCGAACGGTGTGATGTCCGGCGCGGGGATCGAGACATCGCGCGCCTGAGCGGACCACGCTGTCGACAGCCCGGCAGTCCCGGCTGCGCCGCGGCGCCGGCTATGCGTCACGCCTGCTGGGCCAGTGCATCAGGATCCAGGCCGCGAACGACGCCGATGACACCCGGCACGCTCCTGATCGCATGCAGCGTGCCCGCGACGAACTTCTCCGCGCTGTGCCCGCTCTCGTGCCGGATCACCAGACGCTCATCGGCCCCGCCGAAGATCACCTCGGTGGCCAGCTCGTAACTCGGCAACCGCAGGGAGTGAACCTGGGTGCCGGCCACGGTCGCGCCACGTGCTTCGACATGGCCTCCGGTGTCAGCGACAGGACGGTCGACCGTGGGCGGGCCGTGCTCGGCGAGCCGCTCGGCGAGTTCCCTGGCCGTCCCGCTCGGCGCATCCGGCTTGTTCTGCGACGCGTAGTCGACGATCTCCCAGGTCCGCAGATACTGTGCGGCCAGCAGCGCCGCCTGGGTCAGAACCGTGGCGCCGAGCGAGAAGTTGCCCCCGGCGAACACCCCGACGCGGGCCATGCGCGCGACCTCGTCGATTTCCTCGAGGTCGCGCGCGCTCAGTCCCGACGATCCGACGACCACGTGCACGCCGTGCTCTATGGCCTGGATGGTGTGGGCGCGGATCGTCTCGTGCGAGGTGTAGTCGACGACCACGTCGACGTCGTCGAGCGCCTCGGCCAGCCGGCCGTGCACGGGGACGCCGATCGTGTCCTGCCCCCACGCCGCGCCGAGGTCGCTGCCGGCCGCGGAGCGGCTCACGGCGGATACCAGCTCCAGGTCAGGAGCTTCGATGACCGCTGCGGCGACGGCGCGGCCGGTCCATCCGGTGGCGCCGGAGACGCACACACGAACGCTCATCTCATCCTCCATGCTGTGGCCATCTTCTATTTAAAATATCACATGTAGTAGGTAAAGTATTATAGGTGGATGAGTGGAATCGACTTTGAGCGATCAGTGCGGCCATCGTGCGGCGCCCAGGGGCAAGGCCGGCGCGGCGGCCGGGCATCGATCGCCACCTCCACCGCCCCGCACGGGGTATGCCGTGTGGATTGCGGCGGTTTCCGTCTACGTGGTCGCCGCCTTCTATCGGTCGGCGCTTTCCGCGGCCGGCCCCGCCGCCGTGGATCGGTTCGACATCACCGCGACACAGCTCGGCGGCCTGGTCGTAGGTCAGTTGCTCGTCTATGCGGCGATGCAGATCCCCGTCGGCATGCTGGTCGACCGATTCGGCCCCCGGTGCCTGCTCGTCGCCGGAGCCACCGTGATGACCTGCGCCCAACTGGGGTTCGCCGTCACGGGTGAGTACATCGGTGCTCTCGTCGCACGAATGCTCGTCGGAACCGGTGACGCCATGATCCTCATCAGCGTGCTCCGTCTCGTCACCGCCTGGTTCCCACCGAGACGCTCGATGGTGATGGTCACGACCACGGCGGCTGTCGGCGGACTCGGCGCGCTCGCCGCCGCGGCACCACTCTCCCGGTCGCTGCTCGCGTTCGGCTGGACGGCGACGCTCCTGGTCAGCGCATCGTTCGGGGTCGTCGTGGGAGTCCTCGCCCTCGTGGTCGTCAGGGACACACCCCGTCGGTCAGGGAAATGCGCTCCGGACAGCCTGCCCACGATCATCCGCGACGTACAGGTGACGTGGCGCAACCCAGGCACGAAGCTGGGATTCTGGTCGCATTTCGCGCTTCTGTTTCCCTTCAACGTGTTCTGCCTGCTCTGGGGCTATCCGTACCTCATCCAGTCAGAGCACGTCGCGCGGGAGACCGCTGCCGTCATGGTCGGTCTGCCAACCGCCGTGGTCGTCGCCGGCGGGCCGCTGATCGGCGCTTATGTCGCCCGGCACAGCCGGCTGAGGCCGACGATCGTCATGGCCGTTCTGGCCGGGGCCGCCCTGACGTGGACTGCCGCGCTGCTCTGGCCCGGAGACGCGCCGCTCGCGCTGCTCGGTGTGCTTGCTGTGGCCGTCGGGATCTGCGCCCCGGCGTCGATGATCGGTTTCGACGTGGTCCGTACGTCCGTCTCTGGGTCACAACTCGGCCGGGCGACGGGGATCGTCAACTTCGGTGGCTTCGGCGCGTCCGTACTTGTCGTCCTCGCCATAGGCATCGTCATCGACGCCGGCTCGGCATCCCCGCCCGCCGAGACATACCGATGGGCGATGTGCCTGCAGTATCCGGTGTGGCTGCTCGGCGGCATCCAGGTGTGGCGTTACCGTCACTGCCCTCGCCAGCCACCTGTTGACCGACCGGCCGGAACCACTATGTGAAGTATGCTGTACAACATATAACGCACACATGGAGCGGGATTGACGGTGGCCAACGAACTCGGCAACATCTCGTCGACGAGCTTCCGCGAACAGGCGGCGCGCGCGATCCGACGGGCGATCTTCACAGGCAAGATCGCGCCGGGAGTGCTGTATTCGGTCTCCGCTCTTTCCGGCCAGTTGGGCGTGTCCGCGACACCGGTGCGGGAAGCCATGTTGGATCTCGTGAGCGAGGGCCTGGTCGTCGCGGTCCGCAGCCGCGGCTATCGCGTCGCCGACCTCACCCCTCAGGATCTCGACCACATTCTCAGGCTTCGAGTGCTCCTTGAGGTGCCGACGAGCGGAGAGATCGCCGAGTCGCGCAACGACGACGACCTGCCTCGACTGCTCGAGCTCGCCGCCCGGTTGCCGGACCTGGCCGGCAGCGGCGACTACGAGACCTACTTGGAGAAAGACCAGGAGTTCCATCTCGGCCTGCTCGCTCTTTCCGGCAACCCTCGGCTCGTGAGCATCGTGGAGAAGCTCAGGAACCAGACCCGGATCTTCGACGTGAGCAAGCTCGCCGCCAGCGGTGGCCTCGCCGGCTCGGCCCACGAGCACCTCGAGATCATGGAAGCGATCAAAGACCGAGACCGCCGGCGCACCGAGGAACTCGTCGAGCACCACATCCTGCGCTCCCGACGTGCCTGGCCCGCCGAGAAGGCCGCCGGCTCCTGACGAGCCGGTCCCCTCAGCGGGGCCTCGGCTACACGGTCCGCTGCGTACTCCTTGAAGCGATGGAGAACAGACCCTTTCCCGGTGGTCATCCATGTGCAATGCTACATTTAAAACCTAGTGTGTGAGGTTGCTATGGATGAGGCAGCGCGCTCATTGTCCGCAACTGGCCGTACACGGTTGCGCCGGTTTCCCGAGCGCGGTCGGACAGACCGCGCCGACCTTGAGGCGATCCTGGACGACGGTCTGATGTGCTTCGTCGGCGCAGTCGTGGAGGGGTCCCCGCGAGTGGTGCCGATGGTCTACGGTCGGATCAACGACACCCTCTACCTGCACGGATCCGTCGCCAACCAGGTGCTCACCGCCGCGAGGGACGGCGCTGAGCTCTGCGTGTCGGTGACGGACGTCGACGAGCTCGTCCTGGCGAACTCGTTGTTCCACCACTCCGTCAACTTCCGCTCCGCGATGATCTACGGCCGGGGGCGGCTCGTGACCGACCAGCGCGAGCAGGTTGCGGGGCTGCGCGCCGCGGCCGACCAGCTCGTGCCGGGGCGCAGCGCGACGTTGGACGCCCCCACCCGCAAGCAACTGGCCGCAACGATAGTGATCGCCCTTCCACTGGAGGAGGCCTCGGTGAAGGTACGGCAAGGTCCGCCGAACGGCGAGGCCGGCGACTACGACCGTCCTATCTGGGCCGGGGTGCTACCCCTCACGCAGACCTGGGGCGAGCCGTTGTCCGACCCCAAGCTCCGCACCGCGACCGCCATCCCCGACCACGTCGCCGATATGGCCGGTCGGCCACTGCGGTGACGGCTGGGTGCGGCGCGCTGATCCGGTGGCGCGGCCATGGGTTCCCTTCCTCGACAGGTGACGGTGACGGCCGGGCGCCGCATCGGGCAAGGATGGCATGGTGACTATCACCGCGGACGTCGTGGTCGTCGGCGCCGGCGTGATCGGCTCGTCGACGGCTCTCGAACTTGCTCGCGCCGGCTTCCGGGTCGTCGTCGTCGATCGTCTCGGAGGGCCGGGACAGGGCTCGACGAGCGCATCGAGCGCGGTCGTCCGGTTCAACTACTCGACCTTTCCTGGCGTCGCCGCGGCGTGGGAGGCCCGGCACTGCTGGGAGAGCTGGCCGGACCACCTCGGGTTCGTGGACCGGGCGGGAATGGCCCGGTTCTGGCGGACGGGCATGGTGTTCCTCGATGTCGACGCGGCGCCGAAGGAGAGGGTGGTGCCGCTGTTCGATCGGGCCGGCATCCCTTACGAGACGTGGGATGCGTCCCTGCTGGCAGAGCGGATCCCAGGACTCGACGTGGGCCGGTTCTGGCCACCCAAGAGGCTCGACGACGACGGGTTCTGGGCAGATCCCACGGAGCAACTCGGCGCCCTGTGGACCCCGGACGCAGGCTGGGTGGACGATCCCACGCTGGCCGCGGTCAACCTCGCTGACGCCGCCGGCCATGCGGGTGCGCGGTTCGTGTACGACAGTCAGGTCACCGCCGTACGACGAACCGGAGGCCGGGTCGCCGGCGTCGCCCTGGCGAACGGCGAACAGGTGGACGCGCCCATCGTGGTCAATGCGGCGGGACCGTGGTCGTCGGCCTTCAACCAGATGGCAGGCGTCGGTGACGACTTCGCCATCACGACCCGTCCGATGCGACAAGAGGTGCACTTCGTGGCCGCACCCCCCAACTTCAACCACGGCGACCGGCCTGGACCAGTGATCGCGGACCTGGACCTGGGCACCTATCTGCGCGGCGCACCCGGCAACGGGCTCTATGTCGGTGGCACCGAGCCGGAATGCGACCCGATGCAGTGGCTGGACGATCCGGACGAGGCGAACCTCCGCCCGACAGTGGCGCTTTTCGACGCGCAGGTGACACGCGCCGCACGGCGCTTTCCCAACCTGAGTGTGCCGGCTCGGCCAAGCGGCATCGCCGGTGTGTACGACGTCTCGACGGACTGGACTCCCCTTTACGACCGCACCTCGCTCGACGGTTTCTACGTCGCGATCGGCACCAGCGGCAACCAGTTCAAGAACGCACCCGTCGCCGGGCGTTTCATGGCGGCGATCGTCGCTGCCGTGGAGAACGGGCACGACCACGACAGCCACCCGGTGCAGTACCGCGGTGAGCACACCGGTCTCACCGTCGATCTCGGGGCGTTCTCCCGCCGGCGAACGGTCAACGCGGACTCCACCGGGACCGTGATCGGCTAGCGCTGCCCCCGGAACGATCGCCGGCTTGGCCGTCCCCACGTTTCCACCTGTTGACCTCCTCCCTCCAGACCGTTGACGCGTGCGTCGGGGGCGAACGCCGGGATCGGTGCTCACTGGTTGCGGCTGCGCCCGCGCAGAAGGTAATGGAGAACCCTGTGATCGTCGAGGTGCCCGCACCGGGCCGCAGGGGCGACAGGCCGGACGCCGTGGCCGACGCCTGGAACCTCCTCCTCCTCGTCCGTCGGCGGCCCTTCGATCGGCAGGCGCACGAGAAGCTGGGGACACGCAACGTCACTGGGCCGCGCGGAGCGTGATTGTCGGCGGCCGATCAATCCGGATACAATTACCTGTGCCAGCAGGAACCGATGCCCCTCACACCTTCACGGCGACCGCCCGCCGCGCGCAGATCATCACTGCCACCATCGACACGATCGCCGAACTCGGTTACGGCCAGGCCACGTTCGCCCGGATCGCCGAACGCGCCGGCCTGAGCAGCACCCGGCTGATCTCCTACCACTTCGCGGGCAAGGCCGAACTCATGAGCGCCGTTGTGGCCGAGGTCTACGGGCGGCTCGGCCCGTTCATCGCCGAACGCATGACCGGCCACCCTGACGCACGCGGCGAACTGCGCGCGTACATCACCGGTGCGATCGAGTTCATCGCCGAACACCGCGTCCAGATGCAGGCCCTGATGGCGATCTTCCTGAATTTCCGCGACATCGAGGGCGGCAGCCGCTCCTACGATGCCGCCAACGACCGCAACGTCGTCGGCCACGTCGAGGCCATCCTGCGCAAGGGCCAGGACAACGGCGAGTTCCGCGACTTCGACACCTTCGTCATGGCCGCGACCATCCAGCGGAGCATCGACAGCCTGCCCTTCCTGCTGCAGAGCGCGCCTGACCTCGACCTGCCCGGCTACGCCAGAGAGCTGACGACCCTGTTCGATCTGGCCACGCGCGCACAATCTGCGCGGCTGGAGGAACCGCCGTCGCCGCAGGATCGTTGAGCAGGCAGGCGGACCACCGAGTCTCGGGAGTTCAGCGTGGAGATCACCGGCATCATTTCCGGTCTCATCATCGGCATCGTGATCGGCGCTCTGGGGCGGCTGGTCATCCCAGGGCGGCAACGCATCCCCATCTGGCTGACCATCGTGATCGGCGTCGTCGCCGCGCTGATCGGCACGGCCATCGCGGCGGCCCTCGGGGTCGCCGACACCGGCGGCATCGACTGGATCGAGCTGGGCATCCAGGTCGCCCTGGCCGCCCTGGGCGTCTCGCTGTCGGTCGGCATGTACGGCAGACGCCGCGAGTGACGTACGGGCGGCGGGCGGCGCACCCACGGCCGCCCGTCGCCCGCAGTCCGGCGTTACCGTGATCACGACGGGACGCGGACCGCTTGGAGCTTCGCCGCCGTCTCCACCGCGCGCCGCACCTGGTAGCGGCCCGGCCCGGTGATGTCGATGAACTGCTCAGCGCACGAACGTCGACTCGTAGAGCACGAGCAGATGCTCCAGAACCCGCTCCTCCGGCCAGCCCCGACCGGCCATGATGCGGTCGAACAGGTCGGTCGAGATCAGGCTCCAGAGCATGTCGGCCGCCGTGTCGACGGTCCACGGGGGCGCCAGCCGGTTCTCGTCGGCGAGGCGGGCGGCGATGCGGCGGCAGTTGTCCATCTGGGCGATCGCGACCGTCTCCTTGTGCCGGGCGGCGCCGGCGTCGTGGGGGTCGACCCGGCTCAGCGCGTGGTTCATCGCGGTCAGGCGCGGGTGGCAGCGGACCAGGTGGCGTACCCACGCCCGCAGCCCCTCCGCCGCGTCGGGAGCCTTCCACACCTCGGCCAGCGACTCCGCCAGCCCTTCCCGCCCGGCCACATGCCCGAACAACGCGGTCACCAGGTCGGTACGAGAGCGGAAGTGCAGATAGACCGCGCGCCGGGAGACACCCGCGCGGGCGGCGACCTCGGCCATCGTCAGGGCGTCGAACCCGTCACGCTCCAGGATCTCCCTGGTCGCCGCCAGCAGGGCGTCGCGGGTGCGCCGGCTGCGCGCGTTGTGCGGATCGTCGATCGCCGGTGCCATGGCCGCCTCTCGTAGCTGACAACTGCGCATCATGTGCACTTTACTCGGCGACCCGTCCACCCGCACGATGGCGGTAGCCTGCGTCCCATGAGGCGCGCTTGGGCCATGCCGACGGTGTTCGCGGTCTGCGGCCTGCTGGCGGCGATCACCCAAGTGTCCAGCGGTGCTCCCGGCGCGGCCGTCGCTCTGCTGCTGGTGTTCGGGCTCCTCGCCGTCATGCACTCGTCGCTGCTCTTCCCGCGGTCGATCGCCGCGGTGGAGGCGCAGCGCCGCAGCGCGGTCGACGGCCGGCCGATCGTCTACTGGAGGCCGGGGTGCAGATACTGCCTGCGCCTGCGGATCCGATTGGGCCGCAACGCCCACCGGATGCACTGGGTCGACATCTGGCGTGACCCGGACGGTGCGGCGGCGGTGAGGGCGGCCAACAACGGCAACGAGACGGTGCCGACCGTCGTGGTGACGGGCCAGGCACACGTCAACCCCGATGTCGCCTGGGTGCGCGGGCAACTCTCCCCACCTGCCTGATCGCCGGTGAGGCCGTCAGAACGGCCGCGCGACCCCATGCGCCACCACGAAGTCATGGGGTGGGGCGCAGGGCCGTACCCCTCGGGGTGGTGTGGCACGGCGGGTGCGGTGACGCCGGTCTCGTTCCGGAAAAGCGCGGTCAGCGGATCGTGTAGCCGCCGTCCACGAGGATGTCCGCGCCGTTGATCATGTCGGAGCCGTCCGAGGCGAGGAACAGCGCCGTGGCGGCGATCTCCTCGGGAAGGGCGAAGCGGCCCGCGGGGATCTGCGCCTTCAACGCCTCGCCCTTCGGCCCCTCCCACGCCTTGCGCCCCAGGTCGGTGAGCACCACGGTGGGGGAGATGGTGTTGACCGTCACTCCGCGCCCCGCCCACTCGGAGGCGAGCACCTTCGACAGGCCGACCACGCCGAACTTGCTGGCGCAGTACGCGGCATGCTGGTCGAGGGCCACGGTGGCGGCCTGCGACGCCAGGTTGATGATCTTGCCGCGGCCGGCGGCCAGCATGTGCCGGCCCACCTCCTGGCACATCAGAAAGGTGCCCTTGAGGTTGATGTCGATCGTCCGGTCGAACGCGCTGACGTCGAGCTCCTCGGCCGGAGCCAGGATCGCGACACCGGCGCAGTTCACCAGGATGTCGATGCGGCCGTAGGCGTCCACGACCGCGCCGGTCGCCGCCCTGACCGCGTCCGGGTCGGCCACGTCGCACGCGAACCCGGCGTGACCCGCCCCGAGTTCCTTCGCCCTCGACCCGGCGGCCTCGTGGTCGATGTCGACGACGGCGACCCGGGCCCCCTTGGCCGCGTACGTGGCGGCGATGGCCGCGCCGATGCCCGACGCGCCGCCGGTCACCAGCGCCACCCTGCCCTCCAGCCCGAACGTGAGGTCGAGGGTGTTCTCCGCTGCCGTCATGAGCACTGCTCCTCGCTGTTGATCTGTACGGTCTGCTTGTCCTGTTCGTCGCCGGTGACGAGGGACGAGTGCACCAGTTCCTCGCCCAGCCGCAACGTCTCGGCCTGGTCGGCCAGGTCGTGTCCCGACTCGTAGTTCAGCAGGGTCCTGACCTTGGCGGCCGAGCTGGAGTTGGCGTCGAAGCGGTAGCCGAGCCAGTCGCTCGCCAGGCGGCGGGCCAGTTCGAGGCCGACGACCCGCTGCCCGAAGCAGAGGATCTGGGCGTTGTTGCTCAGCACGGACCGTTCGACGGAGAAGCTGTCGTGCGCTGTCACCGCGCGGATGCCGGGCACCTTGTTGGCGCTGATCGCGACCCCCAGCCCGGTGCCGCACACCAGCAGCGCGCGGTCGGCCTCGCCGGCGGCGACCATCCGGGCCGCCGTGACGGCGATGTGCGGGTACGGTGTCGTGTCGTCGGCCCCGACCCCGATGTCGACGACCTCGGCCACCCTGGCGTCCTCCTCCAGGTCGGCCTTCAGGACGTTCTTGTACTCCAGGCCGGCATCGTCGGAACCGACGATGATGCGCCATTGGTGAGGCATGGCCCCCCATCCCTTCCTCTTCGTACGACTCAGCGGGCGCGTTCCAGTACGTCCGCGACGGCGAGGGCGCACAGGGCGAGCGACGTCGCGCCCGCGTCCGGGGTCCCCACGCTGCGTTCGGCGAGGGGACGCGCCCGGCCCACCCGGGGACGCAGGCCGGCGGTCGCCCCGGCCGCCGACTCGCACACCAGCGCGGATTCCCGCCAGGCGGCGGCCAGCTCCGCCCCGGATCCGACGCGTTCGGTCAGCGCCTCGCAGAACGGCACGAAAGCGTCGACCATCGTCTTGTCACCGGGCTGTGCCCTGCCGAGTTCGAGCAGCGCCTTCAGCCCTGCCGCGACGGCGTCCGCGACGCCGGAGCCGGTGATCTTCTCCCGGTCGTCGCCCAGGCTCCGGCCGACGGCGCACAACACGGCGCCCCAGAGCACGCCCGACGTGCCGCCGGCCTTCGCGGCCCACGCCTCGCCCGCCGCGACCAGGACCGACCGCGCTCCGGCTCCCGCTCCGGCCGCCTCACGGGCGGCGGCGAACGCGGCGGACGAGCCCTTGACCATCCCGCGCCCGTGATCGCCGTCGCCGGCCACGGCGTCGATGCGGCCCAGCCTGGCCTCGGCCCCGGCCATGGCGGCGGCCATCGCCTCGAGCGCCGAGACGGCGACCTGGGCGCAGGCGCGGGAGGCGGGTGAGCCGGGCGCGGCCACGGACGGCTGGTCCGGGTGCGCGGTCCCGGCCAGGTGGTCAGGGCGTCCGCCGAGCCGATCGCGTGACCCGGCGTCACCGGGCGCCGCCACCCCGCGAAGGACCTCCGTGCGCGGTTCCACACGGCCCCTGCGGAAGGCCGGGGTGTCGGCGGGCGCGCACCACAACCGTTCCAGCTCTTCGTCGAGGAAGACCAGGGTCAGGGAGCACCCGGCCATGTCGAGGCTGGTGACGAGCTCGCCCACCTCCGGCGCGACGACCTCGAGCCCCTGTCCGGCGAGCAGCGCGGCCACGGTGCGCCAGACGACGAAGAGCTCCTCGTACTTCGTGGTGCCGAGGCCGTTGAGTATCGCGGTCACCCGGTCGCCGGAACCGGCGGGCTTCTCCGCCAGCACGCCGGACACCAGCCGCCGGGCCAACTCGGCGGCGGGCGGCAGCGCGTCCTCGCCGACGCCGGGTTCGCCGTGGATGCCGAGGCCCACGCCCATGCGCCCGGAGGGTACGGCGAACAGCGGCTCGGTGCCGCCGGGCATGGTGCACCCGGCGAAGGCCACCCCGAGCGTGCGGGTCCTGTCGTTGGCGTGGCGGGCGACCCGTTCGACCGCGTCGAGGTCGTAGCCCTCTTCGGCGGCGGCCCCCGCGACCTTGAACACGACGAAGTCCCCGGCGATCCCGCGGCGTTCGCCGGCCTCCGACGCGGGCGCGCTGGCGATGTCGTCGGTCACGAACACCACGCGGGTGTCGATGCCCTGCTCCTTCAGCCGCTGCTGGGCGAGGGTGAAGTTCATGACGTCGCCGGCGTAGTTGCCGGTGGAGAAGAGCAGACCGGCGGTGCCGGCGGCGGCTCTGCCCACCGAGTACGCGTCCTGCGCCGACGGCGAGGTGAAGATGTTGCCGACGACGGCACCGTCGGCGAACCCGTGCCCGACCACGCCGCAGAAGGCGGGGTAGTGCCCGGAGCCGCCGCCGACGACGACCGCGACCTTGCCGGGCGGCGTCTCGGTGACGCGTACGACGCCGCCCGGCACGCCGGTCACGGTGTCGCGGTGCACGTCGAGGAACCCCGCGAGCATGTCGTCGGTGAAGGTGGCGGGGTCGTCGTACAGACGGGTCATTGAGGTTGTCCCTTCGGTCGCGGGGGGCGAGCGCGGCTGCGTGTCATCGCTGGGGGTTGATTTGACGGCGAGCGGGTCGCGTTCGGCGGCGAGCAGCGCCGCCTCCGCCTCCGCGAGGGGGAAGTGGCCGGTGACGAGGCTGTCGACGTCGACCCGGCCGGAGGCGGCGAGCACGGTGGGCTCGATCCCCGTCTCGCCGAGCGGCGTGTCCCCGGCCCCACCGCGTCGACCCGCACCAGCACCTCTCCGGGTCCGGGCTGGGGGACGGGCCGCTCCTCGATCGCCAGGTGCCGGATGCCACGCAGGACCGCTGCCCGCATCGTCGTCATGGAGGATCTCCTCGTTGCTCGGGCCGGCCTACTCGGCCGCCTCCTCGTTGGCGATGTCGCCGGTCTTGAGATTCGCCTCGATCAACGCGGGCAGCTGCTGGAGGAACTGGTCCTTCCTGGTGACCACGTGCTCCATGTAGGTGTCCACGTTGTCCTTCGTGACCTTGGGCATCAGGTAGACGGGGGTCTTGTCGACCTCCTCGCCCTTGGCGATCTTGGCGGCCACGGCCAGGCCCGTGGCCAGCTCGACGGTGCCGTGCTGCAGGTTGGTGCCGATGAAGTCGCCGCTCTTGACGGCGTTGAGCCCGTCCTCGATGCCGTCGACGCCGACGATCGGGATTCTGGCGCCGGCCTCGCGGGTGGCCTGAAGGGCGCCGAGCCCCATGTCGTCGTTCTCCGCGACGACGCCGTCTATCCTGTCGCCGAAGCTGGAGATCCAGTTCTTCATCTTGTTGACGGCCTCGTCGCGCTTCCAGTTGGCGGTGTCCTTGGCGAGGATCTTGATGTCGGGGTACTTGGCCAGGACGTTCTGGATGCCCTTGGTACGGTCGATCTCGCCCGACTGGCCCAGCGGGCCCTGGAGGACGACAATGTTGCCCTTGCCGTCGAGCTCGTCCGCCATCATCTGCATCTCCTGCTCGCCGGCCTTGACGTCGTCGGGCAGGACGGTGCCTGCCAGGTCCTTGCTGTCGAGTCCGGCGTTCACGGCGAGGAACGGGATGTCCTTCGCCTTGGCCGCGGCGACCTGCGGGCCGAGCGAGTCGGCCTGGACGGGGACGACCATGATGGCGTCCACGCCGGCGTTGACGTACTGGTCGACCTGGCTGGCCTGGGTGCTGACGTCCAGGTTGGCCGAGTTCCAGAGGACCTCGATGTCGTTGGCCTTGGCGTAGGCGTCGATGCCGGCCTTCCCCGCGGTGATGAAGGATGACATGTCGTAGACGCTGATGCCGACGCGGAGCTTTCCCTCGCCGGACGCGCCGGCATTGGGGTCGCCCGCGCCGCAGGCGGAGGTGGCCAGCAGGGTCGCGCCCGCGGCGGCGAGGGCGACGGCACGCAAGCTTTTCATGCGCATGGAGACTCCATTGGTGCGTTTCGTGCAGGTCTGTGGGGGAGGTGGGGCGTCAGCCCCTGCGTTTGGCGGACCAGACGTCCACGGTGACGGCGGCGACGATGAGCGCTCCCTTGATCACGCTCTGCCAGTAGGCGGGGACGACGAGGATGTCGAGGCCGTTGTTCAGTGTCTGGATCAGGAACAGGCCGAGCGCCGTGCCGAGGATGCTGCCCCGGCCGCCGAGCAGGCTCGCGCCACCGATGACGACGGCGGCGATGGCGTCGAGCTCGTAGCCCTCGCCGAGGTTGGGCGGGCCGGAGATGACCCTGGATGCGAGCATCACGCCGGACAACCCGGCCAGCAGCCCGCTGAGCGCGTAGACGCTGAACAGGATCCGGGTGGTCTTCACACCGGCGATCTGCGCCGCGACGGGGTTGCCGCCCACGGCGTAGACGCGCATCCCGTACGAGGTCCGTTTCATGATGAGGGCGAGCGCGACGATGCCGACGATCATCACCACGACGGGGATCTGCAGGCCGAAGATCTGGTTGTTGGCGATCTCGCCGAAGTTCTGCGGAAGGCCGTTGATCGGCGCTCCCTGGCCCACGACGTACGCCAGGCCGGACGCCGTGGTCAGCATGCCGAGCGTCGCGATGAACGGCGGCACGTTCACCTTCGAGACCAGGAAGCCGTTGACCGCTCCCGCCGCGAGCCCGACGAGCATGGCGACCACCAGGGACAACCAGAGCCGTTCCGGATGGTCCTTCACCGTGTAGGCCGCTGTCATGGCGCTGAGCGCGATGACGCTGCCCACGGACAGGTCGATGCCGCCGGTGAGGATGACCAGTGTCTGGCCCAGCGCGATGAGCGCGAAGGGCGCCGCGGCGATGGCGATCGTCTGGAGGTTGTCCAGCGTTCCGAACCGGGCGCTCCGGTAGCTGAAATAGGCGATGATCAGGAGCATCACCACCACCATCGAGTGGCGGATCAGCTGGTCGCGGATCCATGGTCCGGACAAGCGCCAGGGCAGGAGCCGCGCGGCCGCTCCGCCCGGGTTCGTGGGCTCCTGGGCTGACTCCTGCGTGGTCATCGGCCCTCCTTCTCGGTGTGTCGGGGCGCGGGGGCGCTGTCCGGGTTCAGTCCGGCGGCGTACCTGAAGATCAGGTCCTGGACGTGGGGCGAGGACAGATCCTCGCGGGCGAGCTCGCCCGCGACCGCTCCTCCGCGCATGACGAGCGCCCGGTGGGCCAGGCTGAGGATCTCGGGCATGTCGGAGGAGGCCATGACCACGGCCATGCCCGACGCCGCGAGTTCGGTGATGATGCGGTAGATCTCGCTGCGCGCGCCGACGTCGACGCCGCGGGTGGGCTCGTCGAGCAGCAGCACGTTGACGCTGCCGGTCAGCCAGCGCGCCAGGACCACCTTCTGCTGGTTGCCGCCGGACAGCGTGCCGACCTGCTGCGACAGTCCGCGGCTGCGCAGCTTGACCGACTCCATCGCCGCGCCGACCTGCCGGCCGCGGCTGCGCTGCCGCAACCAGCCCGCGACGGTGAAGCGGGAAAGGCGGGGGAGGGAGCCGTTGTCCAGCACGTTCATGGTCAGCACGGCCCCGGCTCCCTTGCGGTCCTCGGGGACGAGGGCCATGCCGCCGGTGATGGCGGCGGCGGGGGCGTTGCGCCTGACGGGTCTGCCGGCGACGGTGACGGTCCCCGCGGTGCTTCTGCGCACGCCGAAGATCGCTTCCAGGAGTTCGGTACGGCCGGCCCCCACGAGCCCCGCCAGACCGAGGATCTCGCCGCGGCGCACGGTCAGGTCCACCGGCCGCGGGTAGCCGCTGACGTGCAGCCCGCTGACCTGGAGGGCGATCTCGTCACCCGGGGCGTGCAGGTCGGGGAAGAAGCCCTGGAGCTCGCGCCCGATCATCGCGTGCACGATCTCGTCGTCGGTGATGTCGCCGATCGGCCGGTCGAGGACCAGCCCTCCGTCGCGCAGCACGACCACCCTGTCCGCCAGGGCGCGGATCTCCTCCATCTTGTGGGTGGTGTAGAGCATGGCGACGCCCTGCTCACGCAGCCTGCCGATGACGGCGTAGAGCCGTTCGACCTCGCGTTCCGAGATGGCCGAGCTGGGCTCGTCCAGCAGCAGGATCCGCGCGCCGCCGCTCGTGCTCTTGACGATCTCGACGAGCTGCCGCAGGCCGACCGGCAGCCGCCGCATGGTCGCCTGCGGGTCGATCTCCACGCCGAAGACGTCGAGGAGTTCGCGGGCCCTGCGCGCCATCCCCCGCCGGTCGAGCAGCCCCGTCCGCGTGCGCAGTTCCCTGCCGATGAACAGGTTCTCGTACACCGTCATGTCCATGATCGGCGCGAGCTCCTGGGGGATGATCGCCACCCCGTTCCGGTGGGCCGCCTGCGGGTCGCCGTGGGGCAGCGGCTCGCCCCCGATCAGGACCCGGCCTCCGTCCGGCTTGACCTGGCCGGACGCGATCTTCATCAGCGTCGACTTGCCCGCGCCGTTCTCCCCGGCGAGAGCGGTGACGGAACCTGCCTCGAGAGCAAGTGAGACGCCCTTCAGCACGGGCACGCCGCCGAATGCCTTGTCCAGGTCCCGGCACTCCAGTGCGACATCTTCCACGACTGCTCTCCAGTCCCGGCCTGACGGCTCGGTGTTCGGTCGGGGCCTGCCCGGAGGGCGGCGGCGGTCCGGAACGGGTCCGGACGCGTACGGGAAGGTGCCGGTGCGAGAAGCCGATCCAGGTCAGGGTGGCCGGCGCTCGCCCGACGGGTTCCGAGCGAGATCCCTTGTTGTTTCCTTGCGTGAACATCACACGAGGCGACATCTCAGTGTCAAGGGTGTGTTACCTATTCGATACCTCTCGCATGGAGCGTCACCTGCGCCTCAACGAGCAGGAGAAGGCAGCATTACGTAGCCTTGAACCAGGCGGCCGCATCATCTATCGTTCACTCGCCAGCAGGTCCATGGCGTCTCCGGGCGAGACTGCGTGTGTGACAGTTGACAAGACTGAACAGCGAAGGAGAACAAAGACGGCATGGGCGTCAGGAGCAGCGTGGACCTGGAGAGCAGACGCCAGGCGCTGGCCGAGCTGCTGTCGTCCAGCGGCAGTCTGCGCATCGAAGACCTGGCCGCCCGCTTCGAGGTCAGCACCATGACCATCCGGCGGGATCTGCAGGCCCTGGAGGACGAAGGCCTGGTCCGCCGCGTGCGCGGCGGCGCCGTCAGCTCCGCGCAACCCTTCGAGGCGCGCAAGAGCCGGGCCTGGCGGGCCAAGGAGGAGATCGCGCGCAAGCTGACCAGCCTGGTGCCCTCCGGCGGGGTCGGCATCTGCATGGACGCCTCGTCGACGCTGGCCGTGCTGGCAGGCTCGATGCCGCCCGCCGAGAACCTCTCCGTCGTCACCGACGGGATCGAGACGTTCCTGACCCTGACGAGGAACCCGCGGGTGCACGCCTACCTGACCGGAGGCCAGAAGGACCCCAACGCGGGCAGCCTCGTCGGCCCCCTGGCCTCACTGACGCTGAAGCAGTTCTCGTTCGCGCGGGCGTTCCTGTCCGCCGCCGCCATCGACCCGCACTTCGGCACCAGCGAGTTCAGCGCGGAGGAGTGCGAGATCAAGCGGCTCATGGCCGAGCTGTCCGAGCACGTCGTCATGGCGGTCGACTCGCAGAAGCTCGGCACCGGAGCCGCCGCCCGCTGTCTGCCCTGGGACGGGATCGACCTGATGGTCACCGAGCTCGACGTCTCCGACGACCGGCTCGACCCCTACCGCGACCACGTCGAGCTGCTCTGACCCCGCCCCTCCGCCGTTCACGGCATCGCGCGGCCGGCGCCCTCCACCGCGTACGTCACCAGCGTGGTGAGCACGTCCCTGACCGACGCGCGGTCGCGCACGTCGCAGAGCACGATCGGGACGTGCGCGTTCAGCCCGAGCGCCCGTCTGACCTTGGCCGGGTCGTGGCGGCGGGCGCCGTCGAAGCAGTTCACGCCGACCACGAACGGGATGCCGCGCTGCTCGAAGTAGTCCACGGCGGGGAACGAGTCCTGCAGGCGGCGGGTGTCGGCGAGCACGACCGCGCCGAGGGCGCCGAGGGCCAGCTCGTCCCACATGAACCAGAACCGGTCCTGTCCCGGGGTGCCGAACAGGTACAGCCACAACCCCTCGCGGATGGTGATGCGGCCGAAGTCGAGCGCCACGGTCGTGGTGCTCTTGGACTCCACGCCCGAGACGTCGTCCACGTCGACGCCGCGCTCGCTCAGCAGCTCCTCGGTGTGCAGCGGCCGGATCTCGCTGATCGTGCCCACCATGGTCGTCTTGCCGACGCCGAACCCGCCCGCGATGAGGATCTTGATGGCCAGAGCCGAGGTGACCGCGGTCGCCCCCGGCTCACAGGCTGCGTAGTCCATCCAGCACTTCCCTGTAGATGTGTTCGTCGATCGTCTGCGCGACCGGGCGCGGGCGCTCGATGGTGACGAAACCCTCCCGCCGCAGGTCACCCAGGATGACCCGGGTGACGTTGAGCGGCAGCCGGAGGTGCGCCGCGACGTCCGCCACCGGCGTGGGCCTGCGGCACACCGACAACACGGCGCGATACTCCGGGATCAGGTCCGCGAGGGTGTGCGGGCCGCCGACCGTCGTGACGATGGCCACCAGGTCGAATGTCTCGCCCTGCGGGCGGGCCCTTCCCCCGGTCAGGCCGTACAGCCGGATCAGCGGCCCGGGATCCTGCCCTGTCACGGTCGTGAACCGTTCCAGGCGGGCGCCGGTGCCGCTCCTCTCGGCTGCGCGGAGAGGTGCTCGCCGACCCTTTTGACCATGAGCGCCATCTCGTACGTGACCATGCCCAGCTCGGCGTCGCCCGCGGCGAGCACGGCCAGCCGCGCGCCCTGACCGGCGGCGGTGACGAACAGGAAACCACCCTCCATCTCGATGATGGTCTGCCGTACGCCGCCCAGGCCGAAGTGCCGTCCCGCGCCCATGGCGAGGCTGTGGCTGCCGGCGGAGATGGCGGACAGGTGCTCGGCGTCCTCCCGGGTCAGCTCCTGGGAACCTCCCATGGCCAGCCCGTCGGAGGACAGCACGATGGCGTGCCGGATGCCGGGCACTCGCTGGGTGAGGTCGTCGAGGAGCCAGCTCAGTTCACTTCTGGGGTCGGGCATCGGGATGGTCGTCCTTTCGGTTCCACATGTCGGCTCCGTGCCCGGCCTGGCGGCGTCCTTGCCGCCAGCCTTGCTGCATGGACGACATGAGTTGTGCGAGTTCCTCAGGCGAGCGCGCCGGTACCGGGCGCCGCGCGGGGCCTCCGGTGGAACGCAGCTGGGGAGCCATGCTTGCCTGCGGTATCCGCATCGGCAGCCCGTCGAGGTCTTCGTCGGCGTCCTGAGCCGGCACCGTGACGCTCCATTCGGCGGAGGGTCCTGGCGGCTGGGACGCGGTGGGGGGCAACTGCCGTGGCGCCGGACGGGCCCCCGGCCGGCCCGGTTCGCCGTTCCTCGGCGCGGGCACGGCCTCGAACCAGGTGGCCGGCGCCGGCTCCACCGGGTCGGCGTGCTCGCCGTTGAGCGCGTCCGGCCGTTCGGGGGCGGCGGAGACGACACCGGAGAGCGTGCCGGACGGCGCCGTGCCGAGCGCCCGCGCGGGCCTGCCCGCCCGGTCACCTGGGGTGACGGAGGGTGTGGCGGCGCCTGCGAGCAGGATGGTGGGCAGCAGCACGATCGCGGTGGTCCCGTCGTACGGTGAGGGGCGCAGCGAGACCTTGACCCCGTGCCGGGCCGCGAGCCTGGACACCACGAACAGGCCGAGCCTGTCGCTGTCGGCGAGGTCGAACTCGGGCGGCTGGGCCAGCCGGGCGTTGTACTCCTGGAGCACGGTCGCGTTCAGCCCCAGCCCGCGGTCCTCCACCTCGATCGCGAAGCCGTTGGCCGCCGTCATGCTGCGGATCTGCACGGTCGTGTCGGGCGGTGAGAAGACGGTGGCGTTCTCCACCAGCTCGGCGACCAGGTGGATGACGTCGGTGACGGCCGCGCCGACGAGCATCGGGGCGTCGGGCATGGGCGCGACGGTGACGCGGGTGTAGTCCTCGACCTCCAACACGGCCGCGCGTACGACGTCGAACAGCGGCACGGGGTCGCGCCAGCGGCGTGCGGGGGCGGAGTCGGCCAGGATGATGAGGTTCTCGGCGTGCCGCCGCATGCGGGTGGTGAGGTGGTCGAGCTTGAACAGGTCCTCCAGGACCTCCGGCTCCTCCACGCGGCGCTCCATGGTGTCGAGCAGCGAGAGCTGGCGGTGCAGCAGCGCCTGGTTGCGCCAGGCCAGGTTGAGGAAGACCTGGCTGACGCCCTTGCGCAGGGTCGCCTGGCCCACCGCGGCCTCGACCGCGGTGCGGCGTACGGCGGAGAACGCGTTGACCACCCGGTCGACCTCGGCCGTCTCCGCGGGGGCGAGACCGGGCGCCTCGGTGGCCGGGTCGACGTCCTCGCCGCGGCGCAGCCGGGCGACCAGCCGGGGCAGCCGCTGCTCGGCCAGTTCGACCGCCGAGGCCTGCAGCCGCTTGAGCTCGTCGATCAGCGACTGCCCGAACCGGTACGACAGCGCCAGCGACGCGAGCACCGCCGCCAGGCCCAGCAGCAGGACGAGCCCGATCCGCCAGTAGGCGCCGGTCTTCTGCCCCTCTGCCTCGGCGGCGGCGCGGGCCAGTTCCTCCTGCGTGTCGCGGTTGATCGTGTTGAACACGGCGTCGGCGTCGCTCTTCCACTGGGCCGGCTCCACCGGCGGCGCCCCGTTGGTGTCCCAGCTGAACAGTTCGTCCTCGACCTCGACCAGCCGTTTGTACGCGGCGCTGTCGACCAGCTTGTCGTAGTCGGCCCGCAGCTCGGGGCCGGCGTCGCGTTCGGCGTTGGCGAAGACGAGCCGGCGGCTGGTCATGGCGGCGACGAACGCGGCACGGTCGGTGGGGGTCATCTTGCGCTGCACGATGGTGCTGGTGAGCACGGCGTGCTCGCGGCCGAGGTATTCGGCGGTGGCGTTGTAGGCGGCCATGCCGCGCACCGCCCGGTAGGAGGAGACGCTGCTCAGTGCGTCGCGGTCGTTGAACTGCCCGTTGGCGACGCTGATCAGGTTGTCGTAGGCCTGGATGATCGTCAGCGGCGGGGCCAGCACGCCGCCGTCGGCGGAGGCCCGCAGGGACTGGAGCCCGTCGAGCGCCCGCACGAGCGCCTGCACCTGGGCGGGGGTCTCGGCACCCGACGACTCGACGTCGACGGCGCCGATGACCTCGCGCAGGCGTTCGACCTTCTCGTCGGTGACGTGCCGCTGCTCGGAAAGGGGCGCGTACGTGGCCGTGCTCTTCGGCGCCTCAGCCGAGAGCTGGCGTTCCCGTTGCAGCTCGACGATCAGTTGTAACAAGGGCGACCCGATGGCCTCCCAGCGGTCCTGCGTCTGGGAGACTTCGACGATCTCCTCCACGCTGGAGTAGGCGATGAACCCCCACAGAGCCACCATGGATACGAGCGGGAGCAGCAGAATCCTGAGCAGCTTGGTACGGAGAGGTGGGGGCGAGCTCATCCATCTTGTCCAATTCCGCGCGTGATGATGCGCCGCTGGCAGTCGCGACCTGGTACCGGCCCCCGAGAATCCCGTCACGACTGGTACGCCTGTGGTCCGTCCACTATGCCGATGGGGCAGATGTACTTCAAGCAACAGATGTGAACATTCGTCCCGAATGACGGGTTGACTCTTTGTCAGCATACGTGTCGTGAATGTAACCATGGGTAAACGTCACGGAAGGTGATGACGGCCCTGTCTTTCCTTACTACCAGGCCCTATCTGTAAGGCCTTCCGGTCACCATGTTCGCCCCCTCCGCCACGGTTCACCTCGCTGAGTCCGTCTCCACGGCAGGGCTTTCGTTCTGTCCGGAATCAAGGGACGATACGGGAGGAATGGGGCAAAACGGTCGGACAACGGTTTTCGGCCTGCTCTTGACGTCCGTATAGGGACGTTCCTAGGTTGGCCTCCCAATGAACGCAAAGACAGTTCCACTGAGTGGAAGCGAGTCCCGCACCAGCTATCTCGCCCGGTTGCTCGACGTCCTGGACGTCGCGGTCACCCACGACCGCGCCCCCCTGCAACTGGGCGAGATCGCCGCGGCGGCGGGAGTTCCGCCCTCCACCGCGTCGCGGCTGGTCGCGCTGCTCGTCGAGCGTGGGTTCCTGGTGCAACTGGACAGGTCCGGCTACGCCGCCGGGCCGAGACTGCTGCACCTGTCCGTACGGACGCTCGACCAGATGCACGCCGCCGACCGGCTGAAGGCCTCCGTGGAGGCCCTGGCCGAGCAGACCGGCGAGAGCGCGAGCGCCGGCCTGCTGGTGGGCGACGAGATCGTGCTGGTGGCGCGGAAGGAGCCCGAGCACTCGCTGCGGGCCGTGGCGCGCGTCGGTGACGTGCTCAACCCGCACACCTCCGCGATGGGCAAGGCCGTACTGGCGATGTTGCCCGCGCGGCGGCGGCTCGCGGTGCTGCGCACCGCCGTCGGCGACCGGGCCGAGCAGGCGCTGCGCGAGGTGGAGGCCGAACTCGCCACCGCCCGCACGGAGGGATTCGCCGTCGATGAGGAGAGTTACGCGGTCGGCCTGCGCTGTCGCGCCGCCGCGATCCTCGACCGGTCGGGGCACGCGGTGGGCGGCATCTCGGTCGCCGGCCCCGCGGCGCGCTTCACGCGCGAGAACGCCAACGCGTGCGTGCCCGCGCTGCTGGCCGAGGTCGAACGGCTCTCCCTGGAGATCAGGAGTAACCATTGAGCACGTCGCAGAGCCTGTACGAGCGCGCGAGCCGGTACGTCCCCGGCGGGGTGCATTCCAACACCCGCTTCCAGGCGCCGCACCCCGTCTATTTCCAGCGTGCCGAGGGCGCGTACCTGTGGGACGTCGAGGGTGAGCGTTACCTCGACTGCACCATGGGCAACGCCTCGGTGATGCTCGGCCACGCCCACCCCGGCGTGGACGCGGCCGTCGCCGACGCGGTGAGCCGCGGGCTGACCACCGGCGTGGAGACCGAGGCCGCGGTGACCGCGGTGGAGACGCTCGCCGGCATGATCCCGGACTTCGGCCGGGTCAGGTTCGCCAACACCGGCACCGAGGCGCTGATGCACGCGCTCTCGATCGCCCGCCACCACACCGGCCGGGAGCGGGTGGCCAAGGTCGAGGGGGCCTACCACGGCTGGTTCGACCCGCTGTGGGTGTCGACCTGGCCCGCCCCCGACCAGATCGGGCCCGCCGACCGGCCGGCCGCGCCGCCCAGCTCCGCGGGCCTGTCGCGCTCGGCGCAGGGCACGGTGGTGCTGCCGTGGAACGACGCGGACGCCACCGAGCGGCTGCTGCGCGAGCACGCCTCCGACCTGGCCGCCGTGGTCGTCGAGCCCGTGCTCATCGACATCGGCTTCATCCCGCCGACCGGCGACTACCTGAGGCTGCTCCGCGACCTCACCGCCGAGCTGGGGATCGTGCTCGTCTTCGACGAGCTGCTCACCGGGTTCCGCCTGGCGCCCGGCGGCGCCCGCCAGGTCTACGGCATCACCCCCGACCTCACCACGTACGGCAAGGCCCTGTCCAACGGGTACCCGCTGGCCGCGGTCGAGGGCCGCGCGGACCTGATGGCCTGCACCGACCCGTCGAGCGGCGGCCCGGTCGGCTGGGTCGGCACCTACAACGGGCACGGCTCGGCGGTGGCCGCGGCGGCGGCGGCGCTGCCGCTGCTGGCCGACGGCTCGGCCCAGGCCCGGCTCGACCGGCTCGGCGGCGTGCTGCGCGACGGCTTCGCCGAACTGTCCCGCGCGTACGGCGTCCCGGCCGTGGTCGCGGGCGCGGGCGGCCACTTCCAGCCGTACTTCCTGTCCGAGCCGGTCACCGGCTACCGCACGGCGATGGTCAGCGACGCGGCCCGTTACGCGATCCTGCACCGAATCGCGCGCGAGCACCGCATCCTGCTCCCGGCCAAGCCGCTGCTGCACGCGGCGCTGTCCACAGCGCACACCGAGGCCGACGTGGCGGCCCTGCTGAAGGCGGCCGAGGAGGCGTTCGCGGAAATGAGGAGCGCGACATGACCGCGGCGGCGACCGGCGGCGGGCCCGATGCCGAGCTCCGCGGCATCCGTAAGGTCTACGACAACGGCGCCAGGGGCGTCGAGCAGGTCGACTTCACCGTGGCCACAGGGGAGTTCTTCTCCATGCTGGGCCCCTCGGGCTGCGGCAAGAGCACGACGTTGCGCATCCTGGCGGGGCTGGAGGAGCCCACCTCGGGCGAGGTGCTGATCAGGGGCGAGCCGATGCGGGGCCGTCCCGCGCACCGGCGTCCCACGAACATGGTCTTCCAGCGCCTGGCCCTGTTCCCGCACCTGACCGTGGCCGACAACATCGCCTTCGGGCCGAAGCTGCGGCGCAAGCCGGCCAGGCAGGTGAGCGAGATCGTCGGCTCGATGCTGGACCTGGTGGACCTGGCCGGCTACGACGCCCGCTACCCCGCCCAGTTGTCCGGCGGCCAGCAGCAGCGGGTGGCCATCGCCCGCGCGCTGGCCAACGAGCCGGCCGTGCTGCTGCTCGACGAGCCGCTCGGCGCGCTCGACCTGCGGCTGCGGGTCCAGATGCAGCAGGCGCTCAAACGGATCCAGCACGACTCGGGCACCACGTTCGTCTACGTCACGCACGACCAGGTGGAGGCGCTGACGATGTCGGACCGGATGGCGGTGATGAACGAGGGCCGCATCGAGCAGATCGGCCCGCCGGCCGAGCTCTACCGATCGCCGGCCACGAAGTTCACCGCCACCTTCCTGGGCGACACGAACCTGTACGAGGGCACGTACGACGGCGGCCTGCTGGAGGCGGAGGGCATCGGCGTCAAGGTCGCGCGTCCCGGCCGCGCGGTGTCCGTGCGGCCCGAGCACGTCGCCGTCGGCAAGGACCTGGACTGCGCCAATCGCTACCACGGCCGCCTGGAGGACGTGATCTTCCAGGGCGCGAGCACGCGTTACCACGTACGTCTGGCCTCCGGAGTGCTGGTGATCTCCGAACGGCGCGAAGAAGCCGGATCCACCCTGACGGTCGGCGACGAGGTCGAGACCGGCTGGGACGTGGATGCCGGTGTCGTCCTCGACCACTGAGGGAGTTAGCTCGATGACGGGTATGTCCGATATTTCGCGACGCCGGTTCCTCGGCACCGCGGCCGGTGCGGCGGGCCTCGCCCTCGCCACCGCCTGCGGCGAGGTGTCCCCCCAATCCGCCGCGCCGTCCGCGTCGAAGGGCGGCAAGCTCACCCTGACCATGTTCGCCTTCCTCGGTGGCGACCTCGGCAAGATGCCCAAGGAGTTCGCCAAGGAGTACATGGCCTCCCACAAGAACGTCGAGATCAAGATCTACGAACAGTCGAACTCCGTCGGCTACACCAAGATGCTGGCCCAGAAGAAGGCCGCCCCCGACCGGCCGCTGGTCAACTTCGGCTTCTTCAACGCCCAGACCTCCGTCCAGGGCGCCGACGACAAGATGTTCACCGAGCTCGACTACTCGGCGATGAGCAACGCCGCCGACATCGACGAGCGGTTCCGCTACGACCACGGCATCGGGATCGGCATCGGCATCGACCAGCTCGGCCTGCTCTACAACAAGCAGGAGATCACGCAGGCCCCCGGCTCGTGGGCCGACCTGTGGAACCACGCCCACCAGGGCAAGGTCGCGCTCTTCTCCTTCCCCTGGTACGCCGTCTACATGGCCGCCAAGCTCAACGGCGGCGGCCTGGACAACATGGAGCCCGGCTGGGAGCTGTGGAAGCGCGAGGCCAAGCAGATCCGGCTGCTCGTCGAGTCCAACCCGCAGTATCTCAACGTGCTCAGCAACGGCACCGCGCCGCTGACCGCCTACTTCGCCGGCACCGGACAGCAGTGGATCAACTCCGGCGCTCCGCTGACGTACGTCGTGCCCAAGGAGGGCGCGATCCCGCTGCCGGTCAACCTCCAGGCCGTCGCGGGCCAGCCGCAGAGCCAGCTCGAAGCCGTCCACGACATCATCAACGAGATGCTCTCGCCCAAGTGGTGCGCCCGCTGGGCCGAGACCAGCGTCGAGGTGCCCGCCAACACCAAGGCCGAGCTGCCCGGGAACCTGGCCGGCCTGCCCGCCTTCAGCAAGGCGACCAGCGACGGCTTCCAGCAGATCGACTACGGCATCGTGGGACGCAACAACGCCGAGTGGCAGAAACGCTGGGAAACCGACGTCGCCTCGCGTATCTGAGAGGCCCGGCGACATGCGCAGACATCGCACGGCCCTCCTGCTGGCGGCGCCCAGCGTCGTCCTGCTGGTCGGTGTGTTCGCAGGGGCCATGCTCACCCTGCTCGAATACAGCTTCCACCAGTACCTGCCCGACGGCACCGACATCGCGCACACCGCGGTCACCTGGCAGACGTTCCTGACGGGCGGCTACCACTGGCAGATCGTCGGGGAGACCGTGGTGCTCGGCCTGATCACCACGGTCGCCGCCGCCGTCGTCGGCTATCCCACGGCGTACGCCCTGCACCGGGTGCGGCAGCCGCGTTGGCGTTACGTCGGGCTGTTCATCATCTTCGCGCCGCTGCTGACCAGCGTCGTGTCCCGCACCTACGGCTGGGAGCTGATCCTGGGCGACAGCGGGGTGCTCAACAGCCTGCTCGAACCGGCCGGGCTCGGGCCGGTCGAGCTGCTCTACGAGCGCTCCTCCGTGGTGATCGCGCTGGTGCACATCCTGCTGCCGTTCATGGTGTTCCCGATCATCCAGTCGCTCGGGCAGCTCGACCCGGCGTTCGGGGAGGCGGCCGGCGACCTCGGCGCGGGCGCGTTCCTGCGCTTCGTCAAGGTCACGCTGCCGCTGACCATGCCCGGCCTGATCGGCGGGGCGCAACTGGTGTTCGCCTTGTCGATCAGCTCGTTCGCCACGCCCAGCCTGCTCGGAGGCGGACGGGTGAACGTGCTGGCCACCGAGATCTACGACAACGTCAACAACGTCGACTGGCCGCTCGCGGCGGTCTCGTCGTACGCGCTGCTGGCGCTGGCCGTCGTCGCGCTGGGCGTCTTCGGCTGGCTGCAACGGCGTACCGGGCGGGCCGAGCAGGGCGGGGTGACGGCGGCGGGCGCGGCCTCCACCGGCGCGCGCGGCTGGAGCGGGTGGCTCGTGGCGGTCTACGCGTACGTGCTGCTGCCGCTGGTCATCATCGTGATCAACTCGTTCTCGTCCGTCTCGTACGGCACGTGGCCGCCGCCGGGATTCTCGGCCAAGTGGTACGCCAACCTCTTCGAGCAGGAAGGCCTGGGCGCGGCGACGCTGCTGAGCCTGGAGGTGGCGATCGCGGCCACCGTCCTCGCCATGGTCATCGGCACGGCCGTCGCGGTGGCGCTGGTCCGGCACCGCATGCCGGGGCGCGGACCGCTGCAGTCGTTCGTACTCTCACCCACCGTGGTGCCCAAGGTGGCCTTCGGCTTCGCCGGGTTCATCTACCTGCACCGGCTGGGCCTGTTCGGCGGGGTCGCCGGCCTGGTGGTGACGCACACCGTGATCGTGTTGCCGTTCGTCGTCATCGTGGTGACGGCGGCGCTGATGCGGGCCGACGCCACCCTCGACGCGGCGGCCAAGGATCTGGGCGCGGCGCCGCTTCGGGCCTTCCGGCTGGCCACGCTGCCGCAGATCAGGCCCGCGCTGATCGCGGCCGCGCTGTTCGCGTTCGTGGTGAGTTTCGACGAGGTCGACATGACGGTCTTCCTGCTCTCGCCCGACCAGAACACGCTGCCGGTCTGGATGTTCATCTACATGCAGAAATTTCAGGACCCCACGCTGGCCGCGCTCTCCACCCTGCTCATCGTCGCCGCCCTCGCCATCGCCGCGACCGTCGCCGTGCTGCTGGCCCGCTCCGGCGTCTTCTCCTCCCTGACCCCCTCCCCAGAAGAACCCGTTGAGAAAGTGAAGGAAGGAACCTCCGCATGACCGTCGAACGGATCCCGGTGACCACCCTGGCCAGTGGCCACCGCCTGGAGCTGACCGTGCACACCCTGCGAGGCGCCTCCGACGGCCCCCGCATGGTGATGTTCGGCGGCATCCACGGCGACGAGCCGATGGGATCGGAGACGGTCCGCCGCCTCCTGGACGCCATCGACCCCGCCCAGCTCAGCGGCACCGTCGTCGCGGTGCCCGTGGCCAACCCGTACGCGCACCAGGCGCTGACCCGCAACACGCCGCTCGACGGCGTCAACCTCAACCGCATCTTCCCCGGCGACCGGGGCGGCAGCATCACCGAGCAACTGGCCGCCGCGCTCTCGGAGATCCTGGAGGGCGCCGACTACTTCATCGACTTCCACTCGGGCGGCAACTTCGCCACCGTCGAGTACGCCTACCTCCACGACGCCGGCGCCGAGATGTCGCGGGCGTACGGCACGACCGTGCTCTACCGCGGCCACCCCTACATCGGCTCGGCCACCGGCTGGGCGCTGGAGAAGGGCGTGCGCTGCATGGTCAGCGAGCTCGGGGGCGGCGGCCAGCGCGTCGAGCACTATCTGAAGCGGGGCGTCGACGGCACGCTGAACGTCCTGCGCGCCATCGGCATGCTGCCGGGCGACGCGGTGGCGCCGCCGGAGGGCCAGGTGGTCGTCGACACGCTGACGACGCTCAGGCCCACCGTCGGCGGCACCGTGCTGTCGGACTTCGGCGCCGCGCGGCTGGGAGAGCGGGTGCCCAAGGGCACGGCGCTGGCCACGATCGTCAGCCCGTACACGTCGGAGGAGCTCGAAGTGATCAGGGCGCCGTACGAGCCGAGCATCCTGGTGCTCGGCCGTGAGCACCTCACCAATGTCGCCCCCGGTGACTACGGCTTCATGGTCGCCGACGGGGCCACCGCCAAGCCGGCCGACGCCGGCTGACCGGCGTCGGGGAGGGCGCCGATGCGTGGACGGTCGCCGAAGCGTCACACAGCGTCGTCGCGGTGCGTACTACCGTGATCGTGCATGAGACACACGACCGTCATGACAGCCTTAATCGCCGCCTTTCTGGTCACCGGCTGCTCGATCACCACCCCCGAGCCCGACCAGAAGGGCATCGTCTACGACGCCGGCGCCTTCTCCGACACCACGTTCCAGAACTGCGTCGACCCGGGCGTGCGCGACGTGTCAGGACCGGGTGACCAGGGTTACGTCTATCCGGCCGGCCAGCGTACGTTCGAGTTCGCCGCCGACCCCAACGATCCGGAAGGGGCGAACACGAAGCCGGGGGCCGAGGCCGGGCCGCTGACGATGTGGACGAAGGACCCGCTGGAGATGCGGGTGTCCGGCGTCGTCACGTTCTCGCTCACCAGCGACTGCAAGACGTTGCGGCAGTTCCACGAGCAGATCGGGCTGAAGTACGAGGCCGACACCGACGAGGGCTGGGACAAGCTGCTCAGCGTCTACATCGGCCAGCCGCTCGACCGGGCCCTCGACGCCGCCAGCAAGGAGTTCGCCTGGCGCGAGCTGACGTACCGCGATCCGCAGGCCAAGCAGCAGTGGGAGGCGAAGGTCGCCGAGTACATGGTGCAGTTCCTGCGCGAGCAGGGCGGCACGGCGTTCTTCGAGAAGTTCTCGGTCACGCTGCAGCAGCCGCAGCCGCCGCTGAAGGTGCGCGAGGCGATGGCCGCCGTCCAGCAGGCGCAGGAGGAGAACACGGCGCAGAAGGCGAAGAACGAGAAGGCGCGTACGGAGCTGGAGGCCATCAAGGCGCTGAAGGACGTGCTCGGCCCGCAGGGCGCGGTCATGTGGCAGGCCGTCAAGGACGGGCGCATCCAGATCATCGTCTCCGACAGCGGCCAGATCAACGTCACGCCGAACCAGCGGCGGCAGGGCGACTGACCTGCCGCCGCCGCGCCCGCTCCGCCTACGGGGGGAGGAGCGGCTTGGACAGGGTGTAGACGCCGCCCAGGTCGCCCTCGGGCAGATCGTTGACGACGGCGGCGAGGGCCTTGGCCGAGATCACGTGGGACCCGAGCGCGCCCTTGGCCGCGTTCGGGTCCCAGACGGTGATCGTGCCCTTCGCCTTGTCGTAGCCGTAGGCCACGATCGCGTGGCCGTAGTTTCTGCTCGCCTTGCTCCACGGCAGCTTGTTGCCGAGCACCGCGAGGATCGTGGGTTTCTTGAGCACGCCCACCGCGTGCGACACGCTGAGCATCAGCGCGCTGGGCTTGTTCTTGGCGTAGGTCAGGCGGAACGTGTGGCCCTTCGGCTTGAGGTGCTTGTTGAGCACGGACAGGGTGTTCCGGCGTTTGGTGGCGCCCGCCTCCGGGTCGGTCTTCATCTCCTTGGCGAGTCGGTCCTGGCTGCGCTGGACGCCGAAGGCCTGGAGGACGATCGAGCTGGACGCGGGCGCGCAGTAGTAACCGGTCTTCTGGGCCTGTCCCTTGATCTTCACCGAGCCCTCGAACAGCGACAGCCCGGTGAGCCGGGCGCTGACCGGCGGCTGGGCCGCGGTCTGCGCGGCGGCGGGGGAGGCGTGGGGGGACAGGCCGGTGGACATGACCGCGGCGGTCAGAACGGTGCCGAGGGCGAGCTTGGCAGGGGCCACGTTGTGTCTCTCCGTGCAAGAGGGGTTACGGGAGTGACAAAATACCGAGTCCGACGGTCGCCCGTGACCATGGAGCCGGGCCGCGCGCGGCCCGGGCCTCAGAGCTTGAAGAGCTTGGGGTACGGCGCGACGATGCGACGGGTCACGGCGCCGAAGTCGACCAGGACGGCGACGCCTTCCTCGACCCCGATGACTGACCCGAGGCCGTAGGTGTCGTGGCTGACCTTGTCCTGGAGGACGAAGCTCTCGAGCGGAGGGAGGGCGACTTCGGGGACATTGAACGGGCTCCCGGGAAGGCGTCGCCGAGGTGCGGATCGGTGGGACGTCATTAATGCATTATGCGCTGTTTCGACAGATATATCTCAATCTTTGGGTCGTTCTTGACGTTTTTGCAGGTCGGCGACCCGGGAGAACCCGCCGGTCAGGCAGGTTCCGGGCGCGTGGGGCACGCGTCGGTGGTCCGGCCGGTCTCGAAGTACGCGAGCACCTTCGCGACGCAACCGGGCACCCGGATGGCGGAGCCGTGCACGTCGTCGTTCATCCGGACCAGGGTGCCACCGATGGTCTTGTGCGTGGCGAGCACGCCCTCCCACGGCGACAGGTTCTCGTACCGGTGACCCGACAGCACCAAGGAGCCGCCGTGGCGCTTGAGCGAGGTCTTGTCGACCGGCAGCGGCCATCCCGCGCACGCCGGTGTGGCGGGGGTGGCCCTGCCGGTCACCGGGTAGCGCTTCAGGCGCTTCTGGTAGGCGGCCCAGGCCGCCTCGAATGAGCGCGAGCCCAGGTCCTCGTTGCAGTGGTAGGCGAGATTCGCCGTCGTGTCGGTGCCGGAGGGGGCGCCGGCCGGCGGGCTGCCGAACACCTTCCTGACCGTCGGCGGGGCGCTCGGCCCTTCGGCGTCCCGCAGTTCGCTCAGCACCTGGGCCATCTGGGACCAGTTGAAGCTCGGGCTGCCCGCGGCCTGGGAGATCAGGGCACCGTCCACGGTGAGGTCGATATCGGTGAAGGCAAGAGGCTCCTCGTCATACGACCTCCGCATCTTCTCCACCGCCGACGCCACCTGCCGGCGGGTCGTGCCGAGCCCGTACTCGTCGTTCCGCTCGGCGATCCAGGCGGCCATGCGCTGGAAGTTGCGGTCGGTGGCCTTGGCGCGCAACTCCGTGGCGATGTCGGTCCTTGAGTAGGGCGGTGCCGGGCTGTCGAGCCACATCCGGTCGATCTTGCCGCCGTGGAGGCTGCGCAGGACCGTCCCGAGCCATCCGCCCCAGGAGACGCCGTAGAAGCTGATCTTCTTCTCGCCCAGCGCGGCGCGGATCCTGTCGACGTCGTGGGCCGTGTTCCCGGTGGTGAGCTGCCCGATGAGCTCGGGGTTCGACTGGGCGCACGCCTTGTTCTTCTTGACCGTCCGGTCGTAGACCTTCCTGGCCTGCTCTTCGGTGATCGGGCCCGGCTGCGGCCGTCCGCCCTGGCCGTCGCCGGAGCAGTCGGCCTTGGTGCTGCGGCCCACACCCCGAGGATCGAACCCGATCAGGTCGTAGCGGTCGTCCATCTCGACGCCCGTGGCGACGAGCTCCATGGGCATCAGATACCCGCTGCCGCCCGGTCCCCCGGGGTTGAGCGCCATGGTGCCGAGCCGGCGCTTCTGGTCGGTGGCCTTCAGCCTGGTCAGGGCAACGGTGATCTGCTCGCCGCGCGGCTCGTCGTAGTCGCGGGGAACGCTGATGGTGCCGCACTCCATGCGGTCGAGCAGCTGCCTGGCCTTGGCGAGCTGTTCCTCGGACAACTTTCTGCCCAGCTCGTCATCCGAGATCTCAGGGCAGGCCGCCCAGTTGACGGCAGAGGGCTCGGTCCAGGTGCTCGCCGCCGTGGTCGGTGAGGCGAGGGCGACGAAGCCCGTCAGCAGGACTCCCAAGGTCATACAGGTCGCTGTCGTACGATTCACAACTCGAAATCCTTCGGAAGGGAACGCACCGTGGGGGACGATCCGCGGCGTGCCGGACTTTCCGGGCTCCTCAGTTGTGCACCAGCGGCTGTTTCCGGTGCGTTTCCGCCCTTGCCCCCACCCGGCGCCGGGTGAGGGCCAGGCGTCCCTAGAACCGCAGTTTCCTCAGGTAGCGGTACCCGACCTCCGCCGTACGCCGGGGCGTCACGTCCGGCGTGTCGTTCTCCACGATGTACTCGATCACCCGGTGCTTGTCGAAGATGCGCCGGAAGTCGATCGTCCCGGTGCCGAGGTCGGCCATGTCGCCGTCGAGATGCCGGTCCTTGACGTGGAACTGCAGCACCCGCTGGGGCGCCCGGCGGATCACGTCGAGCGTGAACCGCACCGGATCACGCTCGCCGCGCCCGACGCCGCCCGTGACCGCCCAGTAGAGGTCGATCTCCAGATGGACCAGGCGCGGGTCGAGCTCGGAGGTGAGCACGTCCCAGGGCGTCCTGCCGCCCCCGAGGTCGATGGTGAACTCGTGGGCGTGGTTGTGGTAGCCGTAGCGCAGTCCCGCCTTGCGCGCGGCGGCCGCCTCCACGTTCATGCGCTCGGCCCAGGCCTTCCACTGGTCCTCGCTGTCGGAGTTCAGGTAGGGCACGACCATGAACGACTGGCCGAGCGTCAGGGCGTTCTCGATCTTGGTGTCGAGCGCGGCGTCGTCGGGGCTGATGTCGTCGTGGCTGGAGGTGGAGCGGATGCCGAGCCCGTCGAGGAACGCGCGCAGTTGCGCGGCCGTACGCCCGAAATAGCCGAGCGCCAGCTCGACCTTGGGATAACCGATCTCGGCCAGGTAGGCGAGGGTGGTGTCGTAGTCCTGGGCGAGGTCGTCGCGTACCGTCCAGAGCTGCATGCTGATCTGGCCCGGCGGGATGCGGTGCTTGCGGTGGTGATGGTGGGGCGGCGTGGCGGCGGCGGGCGAGGCGCCGGCGATGGCCGCCGTCCCGAGGCCGAGTCCCGCCGCGAGCAGCGAGCGCCTGCTGGGGCCGTAGCCGTAACACATGGGGGATCTCCTATCGCGTGGGCTGGAGCACGACCCTGTCGGTTCCGGTCAGCGGGGGCAGGTCGCCGCCGGGGTCGGTGTAGGTGGCGACGAAGACGCCGGTCAGCTCGTCGGTCTCCGGGTCGTGTCCGCTCGGCTCGGTCGTCTGGATGGAGCCGGTGCAGCCGCGGGCCGTCGTCTGCGGATGGCCGTGGTCGTCGTGGCCGAGGATGTAGTCCACGGTCACGTCGGCGCAGTCGACCTCCTGGTCGTCGGTGACCCGCACCTCGAACTCCACGACGTCGCCGAACGTGAACGGGTCCCCGTCCACCGGCCTGACCAGCTCCACGACCGGCGTGGCGTTGCCGACCACGATCCGCACCGACGTCGCCGCCGACCTGCCGTGCCGGTCGGTGACCTTCAGCGTGGCCTGGTACAGGCCGTTCTCCTCGTACGTGAACGACCCTTCGGGGCGGCGGGAATCGACCCGCCCGTCGGCGTCGAAGTCCCACGCGTAGCTGAGCCGGTCGCCGTCGGCGTCGGTGGTTCCGTCGGCGGTGAAGGAGACCGCGAGCGGCGCGTGACCGGCCGTCACCGACGCCGTGGCCGCGGGGACGGGCGTGTGGTTGCCGGTGTTGCCGATGTGGTCGTAGCGCGCCAGCTGGGCGTCCTCGTTCTCCTGGAAGTAGCCGTCGCCGTATTCGAGCACGTAGAGGGCGCCGTCGGGGCCGAACTCCATGTCCATCGGGTTGTCGAAGACGAGCGAGGGCAGCACGTCCTCGATCCGCCCGTCACGGTGGAACGCCTTCACGTAGTCGCGGGTCCACTCGTAGAACAGCGGGACGCCGTCGTAGTACTTCGGCCAGCCCACCGCCGTGCGGCCGCGCGTGTCACGCGGGTCGTAGTCGTAGGCCGGGCCCGCCATCGGGCCGATGCCGCCCGTGCCGAGCTGCGGGAACTCCGCCGAGGGCCCGTACGAGTACCACACCTGCGGCTGCGTGACCGGCGGCAGCTCGCGCCTGCCGGTGTTGTGCGGCGACTCGTTGACGGGCGCGGCGCAGTCGAACGCCGCGCCGGACGCGCCGGTCGCGAAGTCGTAGTCGACGTACGGGAGCCGCGCTGTCGCGCAGTACGGCCAGCCGTAGTTGGCGGCTCTGCGGATCGTCGTCCACTTGCCCGTGCCGGCCGGGCCGCGCCGGGGGTCGGCCTCCTGCTCGTCGGGGGAGTAGTCGCCCACGTACAGGTCGCCGGTGGAGCGGTCGAGCTCGATCCTGAAGGGGTTGCGCAGGCCCATCGCGTAGATCTCCGGCCGGGTGCGTGGCGTGCCGGGCCTGAAGAGGTTGCCGCGCGGGATCGAGTAGGACCCGTCCGCGCGTACCTTGATGCGCAGGATCTTGCCCCGCAGGTCGTTGGTGTTGCCGGAGCTGCGCTGGGCGTCGAAGGCCGGGTTGCGGTCGGGCCGTTCGTCGATCGGGGTGAAGCCGTCGGAGGCGAACGGGTTGGTGTCGTCGCCGGTCGACAGGTAGAGGTTGCCCTGGGCGTCGAACACGATGTCGCCGCCCACGTGGCAGCAGATGCCGCGGTCCACCGGCACGTCGAGGACGCGCTGCTCGGTGCGCAGGTCGATCGTGTCGCCGGTGAGGCGGAAGCGCGACAACCGGATCAGCCCCTTGAAGGGCGCGAAGTCGTCCGGCGTGCCGGTGAGAGGGGCGTCGCCCTCGTTGACGTCCGGCGTGGCCGGGTCGTCGGTCGGAGTGCCGAGCGGCGGGGAGTAGTAGAGGTAGACCCAGTCGTCCTTCTTCGAACCCTGGCCGAAGCCGGGGCTGAGGGCGATGCTCTGCAGCCCTTCCTCATCGTGCTGGTAGACGTCGAGCCGCGCGGCCAGGGTGTTGAGTCCGGTCTTCGGGTCGTGCAGCCAGACCTCGCCCTTCCTGGTGGTGTGCAGCACCCTCGAGTCGGGTAACACAGCCAGGTCCATGGGTTCGCCCGGATGGTCGTTCAGCGTCACCTTCTGGAACTGGTCGTCGGGCGGCGGGGCCGCGCCTCCGGACGTCCCGGAGGCCGGCACGGTGACGGTCGCGGCGGCGTTCGTGGTGGCGGACGGCAGGAGGATCGCCGCAGCGGCGATGGCCGCGATCACGGTTCTCGGTCTCATGCCTCTCCCTTCGGTCTGCTCAGGGGGGTAAGAGAGGGCAAAGCACCGTGAATGTAACCCGAGTTTCTTCGATGCAGGAGGGCCTAATCGCGGATCATCGGCTGCCTTTCGCCCGCGATCGCACTAAGTGCCCCCACCGCAATCTGGGCGGACGCAGCCGGGTGGGGATCGCGGTGTGGGCGTGGGACATGGGCCACCGCCCGCATCGATCACCGCGACGGCAGGGTGCCTCTTTCGTCCACTGGAAAGGTGATATTTCCCTTGCCTGACCGGTCGCTACGCTTCTTTTGCACGATTGGTGACAATATCGCTGACATCTCAGCAGATGAGCGATGTACGGAGGGGTGCTGACTTGTCGGCTGACCTGGGTGCGTCCGGGGCCCGCGCCGATGCCCCGGCGGGGCCCGCGCCCGCCCGGCGGGGGGAGGGCGACGCGGACGCCGTGCTCGGAGAGATCCGCGACGCCATCGTCAGGGGTGAATACGTGCCCGACCAGCGCCTGGTGGAGGCCGACCTGAGCGCGCGCTTCGGCGCCGGCCGCAGCGCCGTGCGCACGGCGCTGCTCCAGCTCGCCAACGAGGGGCTCGTGGAGCGCGTGCAGAACCGCGGCGCGCGGGTGCGGACCGTCTCCCTGGAGGAGGCGATCGAGATCTCCGAGGTGCGGATGGCGGTCGAGGGCCTGTGCGCGGCCAAGGCGGCCGAGCGGGCGAAGGCCGACGACGCGGCGGAGCTGCGCGGGATCGGCGCCCGGATGGAGGCGGCCGTCGCGATGGGCGACGTGCTCGGCTACTCCGAGGCGAACCAACTGCTGCACCAGCGCATCCGCGCCCTCAGCGGCCAGGGGACCGCGGAGCGGGTGCTGGAGCGGCTGCGCGCCCAGAGCGTACGCCACCAGTTCCGGCTGGCGCTCCAGCCGGGCCGCCCGGCGGTCTCGCTGCCGGAGCACCTGGCCATCATCGAGGCGATCTGCTCCGGTGACGCCCGAGCGGCCGAACGGGCGGTCCGCCGCCATCTGGGCAGCGTGATCGAGGCGTTGAAGGCGGCGAATCACCAGCCGCCGCGGTAGTGGTCGCGCCGACCCCTTGACGTTTGTCGCACAGATTGTTAACAATCACGGCAGCATCGGGTCGACAGTAAGAGGCGGTTGTGGCCGACCACCCGACACCATCCCGCCGCGCCCGCGAGATCGTCGCCGGCGCGTACGACATCCACATCCATGTGGCGCCCGACGTCATGCCGCGGCGCATCGACGACCTGACCCTCGCCCCACGGTTCGCCGAGGTGGGGCTGGCCGGTTACGTACTGAAATCCCACTACGTCCCCACGACAGAGCGCGCCGCGGTGGTGCGCGCGGCCGTCCCCGGCTTCGGCGCGGTCGGGGCGATCACCATGAACGGATCGGTCGGCGGCCTGAACCCCATCGCGGTCGAGGTGGCCGCGCGCGGCGGCGCCCAGGTCGTCTGGTTGCCCACCGTGGACAGCGCCAACCAGCGGGCCTGCACCGCTGCCGACCCCGAGGGCGCCAGGCCCCCGATGTGGGCGCGGCTGCAGGAGGAGCTCCGAGCCGAGGGCATGGCGGCCGACCCGGTCGACGTCGTGGCCGCGGACGGCGCCGTGCTCGACCGCGCCCGTCAGGTGTTACGGGTGATCGCCAAGCACGACCTCACCCTGGCGACCGGCCATCTCAGCGCGGCGGAGATCGAGATGGTGGTGGACGCGGCCGTCGCGGAGGGCGTGCGCAGGATCGTGGTCACGCACCCGGAGTTCACCTCGCAGCGGGTGGCCCCCGACACGCAGCGCCGGCTGGCCGCCAAGGGCGCGCTGCTCGAACGCTGCTTCACCACCCCCTACACCGGCAAGGTCACCTGGGAGGCGTGGCTGGGCGCGGTCGCCGAGGCGGGCCCCCGCCATTCCGTGCTCTCCAGTGACCTCGGCCAGCCGTTCAATCCGCCGGTGGAGGACGGTCTGGCGCTGCTGGCCGACCGGCTGCTCGCCGAGGGCTTCACCGAAGGGGACGTGCACACCATGGCGGTACGCAACTCCCGATGGCTGGCCAAGGCCGGCACATGAGCGCCATCCTGCGGCTGGAGTCGCTGTCCAAGCAGTTCGTCAAGGACGACCTGGGCATCGTGGCGCTGCGCGACTTCACGCTGGAGATCGAGGAGGCGGGCTTCGTCACCGTCCTCGGCCGCAGCGGATGCGGCAAGTCGACGATGCTCAACCTCCTCGCCGGGCTCATCCCGCCCTCCTCGGGAACGGTCACCTACCGGGGCGAGCCGATCGTGCGTCCACGTCCCGAGATCGGCTACCTCACCCAGAGCGACACGCTCATGCCGTGGCGCGACGTGCGGCGCAACATCGAGATGCCCATGGAGATCAAGGGGGTGCCCGCGCCGCGCCGCCGCGAGCGCGCCGCTGAGCTGATCGAACGGGTCGGGCTGTGGGGCTTCGAGCGGCACTACCCGCGCGAGTTGTCCGGTGGCATGCGGCGCCGGGTCAGCCTGGCCAGGATGCTGGTCGGGGATCCGGAGACGCTGCTGCTCGACGAGCCGTTCGGCGCGCTCGACGCGCAGTTGCGCACCGACCTGCAGGCGGAGCTGCTGCGGTTGTGGGAGGGCAGCGGGCAGACCGTCGTCTTCGTCACCCACGACATCGAGGAGGCCCTGCTGCTGGGCGACCGGGTCGTGGTGCTCGGGCGGCTCGGCCGCGTGGTGCTCGACCGGAAGATCGACATCCCCAGGCCGCGCGCCGCCGACGAGATGCGCGTCGACCCCGGCTTCGTCGCCCTGCACAGGGAGATGACGGCCGCGCTGGCAGAGGGAGCCCGCTCATGAGCAGCGCACCGCCTGACAGCGCGGCGGCGCCCGCGGCGGAGACCGTCCCGATCGAACGTACCTGGTGGGAGCGGCGCGGCGGCACGGTCACCGTGGCGCTCAGCCGCCTCGCGCTGGTCGTGGTGCTGCTGGCCGTCTGGGAGTGGTCGGCCGAGCGGTGGTTCGACATCACGTTCACCAGCAAGCCGAGCGCGATCTGGACCCGGCTCATCGAATGGCACCAGGACGGCGTCCTGTGGGCCAACACCTGGGTGACCCTGGAGGAGATCGTGCTCGGCTTCGTGCTGGGCTCGGCCGCCGGAGCGCTCGCCGGGTTCCTGCTCGCCTCGGCGCCCCGGGTGTACCGGGTGCTCGACCCCTTCGTCATGGCGCTGTACTCCATCCCGAAGGTGGCGCTGGCCCCGCTGTTCATCGTCTGGTTCGGCATCGGCACGAACATGAAGGTGCTGCTGGCCGCGGCCACGGTGTTCTTCCTGGTGTTCCTCAACACGGCGGCGGGCGTGCGCGAGGTCGATCGAGGGCTGGTCGACGCCGTACGCCTGATGGGCGGCACCAAGCGGGACATCGCGCTGAAGGTGATCCTGCCGTCGTCGATGACCGGCATGCTCACCGGCCTCAAGGTCGCGGTGCCGTACGCGCTGATCGGCGCGGTGATCGGGGAACTGGTGGCCTCGAACCGAGGGCTGGGCTACCTCATCAACGACGCGGCCGCGCAGTTCGACACCGCCGGGGTGTTCGCCACCCTGGTGGTGCTGAGCGTGATCGCGGCGCTGCTCAACCTCGTCGTGGGGCTGTTCGACCGGTGGGTCGGCAGATGGAAGCCGTTGGAGGCGCGCACATGACCCCGTTCGTGACAGGACACCCTTTCGGGGCGCGCCGGCCGCGATCGCTGGCGGCGGCCCTGGTCGCCCTCGTGGTGGCGGTGACCGGCTGCGCCGAGCGCGGTTCCACCGCCCCGGCGGACGTGCTGAACGTCGGCCAGATCAGCAACTCCGTCGCGTTCTTCCCGCTGTTCGTCGCGGAGAAGAACGGTTACTTCAAGGAGCAGGGCGTCACCCTCGGCGAGCGGCCGCGGCTGGGCACGGGCGCGAAGGTCGCCGCCGCGCTCAAGTCGGGCAGCATCGACCTGGGCGCGGGCGTGATGACCGACGCGCTCAACCTGTCGGGCGTCGACCAGAGCACCCGCCTGGCGGCCAACCTGGTCGACAAGTACTACGTCGACATCGTGGTGAGCGGGAAACCGGGCTGGCCGGGGGAGTCGGAGCCGCTGGACGACCGGATCCGCGCGCTGCGCGGCAAGAAGATCGGCATCACCGGGCCGGGCAGCGGCACGGAGGCGCTGGTCACGTACCTGTTCGCCCGCGTCGGCCTGCGTACCGACACCGACGCGGAGCTCGTCAACCTGGGCGGCGTCACCTCGGCCGCGCTCGGCGCGCTGAAGTCGGGCCGGGTGGACGCGCTCGCCTTCTTCCAGCCCATCGCCCAGCAGGCGGAGGCGGCGGGGATCGGCAGGAACTACATCTCGCCGGCCCGCGGTGACGTGCCGCAGTTGTCGAGCGTGGCCCACGGCGTCGTGTTCACCACCCAGGCGACCCTGGAGGAGAAGGCGGAGGAGGTCGCGGCCTTCCAGCGGGCCGTCGGACGGGCGCAGCGCCTGATCCACGAGCAGCCGGCGCAGGTGGAGCCGCTGCTGGCCGAATATCTCAAGGGCACCGATCCGGAGGCGCTCGCCGCGCTCTCCGAGATCATCAGGGAGGAGATCCCGAAGGAGATCGGTTTCGCCCGGGCCTCCTACGACACCGCCGTCGCCTTCCACCGCGAGACCGGCCTGATCGACCGGTTCCCGTCGTACGAGGAGATCGTCCCGCGGGACCTCAGGATCGCCGGGCCCTGACGGCCGCTCCACGACGCGACCCAGGGCCCCGTACGAGCAGGGCCCTGGCCGGCGGCATGCCCGCGCGGCGGTCCGGAAATCAACCGGTCATGAGACCGAAATAGGGTTGACATTGGCTATTATATTGTCAACAATTCTGGTTACTGTTTCATCAACAGGATGGTCGGGAGCCGGCGTGACAATGACCGCGATCTTGGGGCTGGGCGAGGCCGGCCGGATCTACGCACGTGACCTGCGTGCGGCCGGCCTCCGTGTACGGGGCTTCGACCCGTACGTGCAGGCCGGCGACGACGTGGAGCAGGTGCCCTCGGCCGAGCAGGCGGTCGACGGCGCCGATCTCGTCATCAGCCTCGTGGGCGCCAGGGCCGCCGAATCGCTCGCTCAGGAGGCGCTTCCTTCTTGTCCGAAACACGCAGTGTATGCGGACTTCAACACCGGGTCTCCCGCACTGAAACGGACCCTGGCCGAGCTGGCCGCCGCCCAGGACGTGCGGTTCGCCGACGTCGCGGTGCTGGCGCCGGTGCCCCGCCAGGGCGCCCGCACCCCGCTGATGGCCAGCGGCACCGGCGCCGACGCGTTCGCCGCCCTCGTGCGGCCCGCCGCGGTGCCCGTCGAGAGCATCCCCGGCGGAGCGGGCGCCGCCGCCGCCAGGAAACTGCTGCGCAGCGTCTTCATGAAGGGCATGGCCGCGCTGATGCTGGAGTGCGAGACCGCCGCCGGCGCCGCGGGCGAGCGGGAGTGGCTGCGGGCCCAGATCGTGGCCGAGCTGTCCGGCGACGTCGACCAGCTCATCGACCGGCTGGTCCAGGGCAGCAAGGCGCACGCCGCCCGGCGGGTCCACGAGGTCGAGGACGCCGCAGGCTACCTCGCGGAGCTCGGCACGCCCTCCTGGGTCATGGACGCCTCCCGCGCCTGGCTCGCCTCCCTGCTGGACGAATGACCGGACCCCTCCCACCACGACGAAAGGGCAACCCAAGACATGACCGTACGAAGAATGCTGGTCGTCGGAGCGCACAGCGCGGACTTCGTCTGGCGCGCGGCGGGCGCCATCGCCAAGCACACCCTGGCCGGCGGCGAAGCCCGCGTGGTGACGCTCTCGTACGGGGAGCGCGGCGAGTCCGGCGAGTTGTGGAAGGAACCCGGCCAGACGGTCGAGAACGTCAAGCGGATCCGGCACGCCGAGGCCACCGAGGCCGCGCAGGCCGTGGGCGCGAGCTACGAGTGCTTCGACCTGGGCGACTACCCACTGCGCGCGGGCGACGAGGCCATCGACAGGCTCGCCGAGCTGATGCGCGACCACGCCCCCCACGTCGTCCTCACCCACCCGGAGAAGGACCCGTTCAACCCCGACCATCCCGTGGCCTACCAGGTCGTCTCGCAGGCCCGGCTGCTCACCTCCGGCGCGGTCGTCGAGGCCGGGTTCCGCACCGCGCCGCCGTCGGAGTTCCTGGTCTTCGAGCCGCACCAGCCGGACCTGTGCGGGTTCGTCCCGACGGTGTTCGTCGACATCACCGAGGTGTTCGAGGCGAAGTCCAAGGCCATGGACGCGATGAGCGCGCAATCGTACCTGAAGCAGTACTACACCGAACGCGCCGGGCACCGGGCCAACCACGCCCGCAAGGTCACCGGCGACAAGGCGATCCGGCACGCCGAGGCGTTCCAGCGGATCGTCCCGAACGTGGTGGGGTCGCTGTGAGCGGGCGCGAGGGCAGGTTCGACGAACTGGCCCGCCTCGGCGTGGCCACCGTGTACGAGGCGTCCGGCCGTCAGGGCCTGATCGACGAGGACTTCGTCCAGCTGATCCCGGGCACCGCCGTCGCGGGACCCGCGCGGATCGCTGTGTGCGGCCCGGCCGACAACCGCGCCGTGCACGAGGCCGCCGCCCGCACCCGCCCCGGCGACGTCGTCGTGCTGACGATGGACAACCCGGTGCCCGTGGCAGTGGTCGGCGACCTGCTCGCCACCCAGTTCAAGGCCCAGGGCGCGGCGGGCCTGCTGATCAACGCCTCGGTGCGCGACGCGGACACGCTGCGCGAGCTCGGCCTGCCGATCTGGGCCCGGTGGATCCGGGTGCGCGGCGCGGCCAAGGCGCACCGGGGCACGATCGACCTGCCCGCTGTCGTCGGGGGCACGCTGATCCGCCCGGGAGACGCCGTGCTCATGGACGGGGACGGCGCGGCCGTCGTACCCGCCCAGCGGATCGACGAGGTGGTGGCGGCCGGCCGGGCCCGTGAGGCGAAGGAGGCCAAGGCGCGCGAGCAGTACCTCGCGGGCGGGCTCTCGTACGACCTGCACGGCTTCCGGGCGGCCGACGAGAAGGGCTCACCATGAAGGTCGACGTCCACGGGCTCACCCTGAAATACGGCGACGCGGTCGCGGTGTCCGACCTCGACCTGACGGTGAACGAGGGGGAATCTCTGGTCCTCCTCGGCCAGTCGGGCTGCGGGAAGACCAGTACCATGCGCTGCATCGCGGGCCTGGAGACGCCGGCGTCGGCCGTCATCACCATCGGCGACCAGACGGTCTTCGACAGCGGCAGGGGCATCAACCGCGCGCCGAACAAGCGCAACGTCGGCATGGTGTTCCAGTCGTACGCCATCTGGCCGCACATGACCGTCTTCGAGAACGTGGCCTTCCCACTCAGGATGAAGGGCAGGAAGAAGGCGGAGATCAACCAGGCCGTGCACGAGACGCTCGAACTCGTCGGCCTCGACCACCTCGCCGACCGCGGGGCCAGCCTGCTGTCCGGCGGCCAGATGCAGCGGGTCGCCCTGGCCCGCAGCCTCGCCATGCAGCCGTCGGTGCTGCTGCTCGACGAGCCGCTGTCCAATCTGGACGCCCGGCTGCGCCACCGGCTCAGGATGGAGCTGCGCGAGCTGCAGTTGCGGCTGCGGCTGACCTCTCTGTACGTCACCCACGACCAGGACGAGGCGCTGGCCCTGGCCGACCGGATCGCCCTCATGCAGGCGGGCCGCATCGTGCAGATCGGCGAGCCGCACGAGATCTACGCCAACCCGAAGAGCGCCGCCATCGCGGAGTTCCTCGGCGTCGACAACGTCATCCCCGTCACGCCGCGGGACGCCACCTGCGTCGAGCTGGCCGCCACCGGGCAGAAGCTCAAGGTCGAGCCGTACGAGCCGGCCGAGACCCTGCGGCTGTGCGTCCGGGCCGAGGACGTGCTGCTCGGCGCGGGCGGCCAGGGCGGCGTCAACACGCTGCCGGGGACGATCGTCAGCTTCGCGTTCCAGGGCTCTACCGTCGCCTACCGCGTCCGGGTCGGCGACGGGCTGGAACTGGACGCCGTACAGCTCAAGTCCGCCGGACGGCCGTTCGGCATGAACGACGCGGTCACCGTGTCGCTGCCGGCCGGCGCGATGCGGGTGCTGCCCGCGGAAGTGGCCGCGTGATGACGTCGCAGACCGCCGAGAAGCCCGTACGGAACCGGCCGCCCGCGCTGCGCGGACGCGCCCGGCGCCTGCTGCGTGAGATCACGCTGCCCGGGGTGCTGTTCGCCGTGCTCGCCCTGCTGATCCTCGCGCCGGTTGCCCTGGTGGTGCTGTCGGCGTTCGCGTCGGACACCCCGCGGCCCGGCAACTTCGGCCTCACCGGGCTCACCTTCGACAACTTCGTCAACGTGACGAGCGCGGGCTCGGTGAAGGCGGCGCTCAACTCGCTCGCCGTGGGCGCGGGCGCTTCCGTGCTGGCGCTGCTCATCGGCGGTTTCCTGGCCTTCGTCACCGCCCGCACCAACGTGTACTGGCGCGGGTTCCTCTACCTGGTGGGCCTGCTGCCGATGTTGCTGCCGTCGTACGTGGGCGCGCTGGCGTGGTCGGTGCTGGGCAGCGAGAACGCCGGGCTGGCCAACATCACGCTGCGCGACCTCGGGCTGCCGCCGTTCGTCGACATCAACAACATCGCCGGCCTGATCGTGGTGCTCGCGCTCTACTACGCGCCCTACGCGTTCCTGCTCGTCCACGGCGCGCTCAGCCTGATGAACCCCGACCTGGAGGAGGCCGCCAACGTGCACGGGGCGCCCTTCGGCCAGGTGCTGCGCCGGGTCACCCTGCCGCTGGTCACCCCGGCGTTCCTCGGCGCGGCCGTGTTGATCTTCGTGCTGACCGTCGAGAACTTCCCCGTGTCGCAGATCATCGGCGGGGCCGCCGGTGTGGAGACGCTGCCCACCTACATCTACCGGCTGATGAACTCGACGCCTTCGCGCGGCAACGAGGCGGCCGCGGTGGCGATCGCCCTGGTGGTGGTCGTGCTGGTCGTCACCGCGCTGCAGCGGCGCATGCTGGCCAGGCGTGCCTTCACCACCGTCTCCGGCAAGGGCATGAAGCCGCGCCGGATCGACCTCGGCGGGTGGCGGCTGCCCGCGCTGCTGGCCGGGCTCGGCTACTTCGTCCTGTCGACCGTGCTTCCCGTGCTCGCGCTGCTGTTCGTCGCGCTGCACGACTCGCCGTACATCGGCACGGTGCTCGGGGCGTTCGGCAAGCCGGACGCGTTCACCGTCGAGGCGTTCGCCGACGTGCTGGACTCGAGCATCGCGCAGCGGGCCACGGTCAACAGCGTCGTGGTGTCGCTCGCGGCGGCGCTGCTCGGCACCCTGCTGGCGTTCGCGGTGGCGTACGTGGTGCAGCGCACCAAGCTGCCGGGCCGCCAGTCGCTGGAGTACGTGTCCATGCTGCCGCTGGCGATCCCGGCGATCGTGCTCGGCCTGGGCCTGCTGTGGACGTGGCTGATCATGCCGATCCCGGTGTACGGGACGCTCGCCGTCATGGTGATCGCGTTCGTCGCGGCGCAGATGCCGCAGGGGTTCCGCGGCGTCGCCTCGTCGATCGGCCAGGTCGACCGCGACCTGGAGGACTCCGCCGTGATGCACGGCGCCTCCCGCACCCGCGCGATCGCCACCATCACGGCGCCGCTGCTGCGGGTGGGTCTCACCTCGACCTTCCTGCTGCTGCTGATGTTGTCGATGCGGGAGCTGACGGTGCCGCTGTTCCTCTTCACGTCGGACACGCGGTTGTTGTCCATCGTGATCTTCGACGACTTCGACAACGGGATCCTGCAGCGGGCGGCCGCCACGAGCCTGCTCTACTGCCTGGTGATCCTCGCCCTGTCCATCTTGTCCAGGCGTTTCGGCGCCAGCGAGCAGAGATAGCCCAACTCTCGTAGGGAGACATCATGAATGCTGGCCGTACGGGTCGCAGAGCCCTTGCGACAGCCGTCGCCGCGGTCCTGGCGCTGGCCGGATGCGGTGGGTCCGGCGGCGGCGCCGGCGAGGCCGCGAAGCTGGAGGTCGGCGGCGAGCTGATCGCCGACGAGCAGCTGTTCTCGGCCGCCAAGGAGGAAGGCTCCCTGGTCTTCTACACCGGCGGCAGCGAGCACTCGGAGAAGGCCGTCACCGACGCCTTCACGGAGGCGACCGGGATCGAGGTGGAGACGATCCGGCTGGCCCCGAACAAGCTCGCCGAGCGTGTGCTCTCGGAGGTCGGCGCGAAGAAGCTCGGCGCCGACGTGATCCGCATCTCGGGGGAGGACATCATCGTCTCCCTCGTCAAGGCCGGAACGTTCCAGAAGACCCCGCTGCAGAACGCGGCGAAGACCGCGGCGGGCGACGCGATCCAGGACGACGGGCTCTACTTCTCCAGCTTCGACCGGGTCTACTCGTTCGCGTTCAACAACGCCGTCGTGCCCAAGGGGCAGGAGCCGAAGAACTGGGCGGACCTGCTGGACCCGAAGTGGCGGGGCAAGCTCGGGATCGTCCAGGTCGGCGCCGGCGGCAGCACCGCCGCGCTCACCAGGTTCCAGTTCGACAAGATCGGCGGCGACTACCTGAAGAAGTACGCCGCCAACAAGCCGCGCATCTTCGACTCGTCCGCGGGGCAGACCGACGCGCTGACGCGCGGCGAGGTGTCCGTGGCGACGATGCCGGTGGCGACCGGGGTCGGCGCCATCGCCGACGGGGCGCCGCTGACGATCGCCGTTCCCGAGGAGGGCGCGGCCGGCTACCCCTTCTACGCGGGCGTGGGCTCGCAGGCTCCGTCGCCGAACGCCGCCAAGGTGTTCGCCGCCTGGCTGCTGTCCAAGGACGCCCAGAAGATCGCCGTACAGCAGGGCGACTATCCGGTGCGCGCGGACGTCGGCGCCCCGCAGGTCGGTGACCAGGCCTTCCCGGCCGCCGACTCCGGCTGGCTCTACCGGACGGACGCCGAGACCTCTCTCAAGTACGTCGAGGAGGACGCGAAGCGGTGGCGGCAGATCTTCGGCTACACCGGCTGACGAACCGGTGGCCATGCTCTGGCAGTCCCGGCGGGCCGTCCCGCCGGGCGAAGCGATCACGTGAGTCAGGATCGGGGACGTCCGACCAATGAAAGTAGTGGACCGGATTCGTGAAGCCATCTTCGCGGGGGATCTGGCACCGAATCAGCGCCTCATCGAGGCGGATCTCTGCGCCCAACTCGGCGCCTCCAGGTCGCACGTGCGCAACGCGCTCGCCGACCTGGTGAGCGAGGGTCTGGTGGAGCGAATCCCGAACCGGGGTGCGCGGGTCCGGGCGATCACCCTCGCGGAGGCCATCGAGTTCACCGAGATCCGCATGGTCGTCGAGGGGCTCTGCGCGGCCAAGGCGGCCGCCAGGGTCACCGACGGTCAGGCGGCCCAGCTGCGCTCCATCGGGCAGCGGATGCGGCAGTACGAGGCCTCCGGCGACCTCATCGAATACTCCAACTGCAACAAGGAGCTGCACGCGTTCATCAGGACGATCAGCGGCCAGTCGGCGGCCGGTGACATCATCGAGCGCATCCGCGGCAACCTGACGCGCTATCAGGTGCGGCTGGCCCTCCAGTCGGGCCGGGCGGCCGTGTCGCTGCCGCAGCACCTGGAGATCATCGAGGCCATCTGCGCCCGTGACGAGGGCAGGGCGGAGAAGGCCATGCGCAGCCACCTGCGCAGCGTCATCGAGGCACTGGAGAACACCCGGCCCGCGACGTCGAACGGAGACCCATGGTGACCGGGCGTACCGGCATCCCCTGCATGATCATGCGCGGGGGCACGTCGAAAGGGTTGTACTTCCTCGCGGACGACCTGCCGGGCGACCGGGAGGAGCGCGACGAACTGCTGCTGCGGATCATGGGCTCGCCGGACGACCGGCAGATCGACGGCCTGGGCGGCGCCCATCCGCTCACCAGCAAGGTGGCCGTGGTGTCGCCGGGGGACGACGGCTCGGTCGACTACCTGTTCCTCCAGGTCTTCGTCGACCAGGCGCTGGTTTCGGACCAGCAGAACTGCGGCAACATCCTCGCGGGAGTCGGGCCGTTCGCCATCGAGCGTGGCCTGGTCGCGGCGGGTCAGGACACCACGTCCGTACGCATCACCATGGCGAACACCGGCGGCGTCGTGGCCGCGACGGTCCGCACGCCCGGCGGCGAGGTCCGCTATGACGGCGACGTCGCGATCGCGGGGGTGCCGGGCACGGCCGCGCCCGTCGTGCTCGACTTCCAGGGCACGGCCGGCTCGACCTGCGGCGCGCTGCTGCCGACGGGACACGTCAGCGAGGTCGTCGACGGCGTCACCGTCACCTGCGTGGACAACGGCATGCCGGTCGTGGTGATGCCCGCGGCCCAGCTCGGCGTCACGGGCGCGGAGAGTCCCGAGGAGCTGGAGAACGACGCGCCGCTGCGCCGCCGTCTGGAGGCGCTGCGCCTGGAGGCGGGCCGCCGCATGGGGCTGGGCGACGTCAGCGACACCACGGTGCCGAAGCTGACCATGGTGTCCCCGCCGCGGTCCGGCGGCGCGTGCGGCACCAGGACCTTCATCCCGCACCGGTGCCACACCTCGATCGGCGTGCTGGGCGCGGCGAGCGTGGCGGCGGCGCTGCGGCTGCCGGGCAGCGCGGTCGGCGGCATCGCGGAGCTCTCCGACGGCCCGCGGGTACGGGTGGAGCACCCGACGGGCTACCTCGACGTCGAGGTCGAGCTCGACGGGCACGACGTCACCAGGACCGGAGTCGTACGCACCGCGCGCAAACTCATCGACGGCACCGCCTATCCGCGATGACCGCGGGCCGGGTCTTCTGGCCCCTGCTCGTGGTCCACGCGATCCTGGTCCAGGTCATCAGCTACGGGCTGCGGCCGTCGTTGTCGTACGCGGTGATCGAGCTCGGGTACGGGTCGGTGTGGCTGGCCGTGCTCGCGGCCATGTTCGCGCTTCCACCGCTGATCCTCGCGGTGGCCACGGGCCGGCTCGTCGACCGGGTGGGGGAGCGGCCCAGCATGGTCATCGGGGGAGCCGCGCTGACCGGCGCCTCGGCGGTCGCCCTCGTCGCCTCCGAGCACCTCGCGCTGCTCATCGCCGCCACCGCGCTGCTCGGCATCGGCATCATCTTCTCGATGGTGGCCGAGCAGTCGGCGGTGACGGGTCAGGCGCGGCGGCGCGGCATGGACACCGTCTTCGGCGTCTACACCTTCATCACCTCCCTGGGGCAGGGCGTGGGACCGCTGCTGCTGCTGATGCCGCCGGCGCCCGGCACCCTCTCGCCGCCGCTGGAGCCGATCGCCGCCGCGTGCGGGGTTGCGAGCCTGGTGACGCTGGCGGCCTCGTTCGGGTTCGGCAGCCATCACCGCGCCGCGCGGGCGCCCGCGTCCGAGACCCGCTGGCCGGCGCGGCGGCTGCTCGCCATCCCGGGCATGTACCGGGCGTTGCTGGTCAGCGGGCTGATCCTGGCGTCGATCGACGTGACGCTCGCGTACCTGCCGGCTCTCGCGCACAGCAGGGGCATCGCCCCCGGCTGGGTGACCGCGATGCTCGCCGCACGCTCGATCATGACGATGGCGTCGCGCATCAACCTGGGTTCGCTGGTGCGGCTGCTCGGCCGCAGGAAGCTCACGGTGGCGGCGTGCGCGGTGTCGGCGCTGGCGTTGTGCGGCCTGCCCCTTCCCGTGCCCGTCGCCGTCCTCATCGGGCTCACCGCCGTGTACGGCTTCGCCGCCGGTCTCGGCCAGCCCATGACGATGGTGTGGGTCACCCGGCTGACACCGTCCGGCACCCAGGGCACGGTGCTGTCCCTGCGGATCGCGGGCAACCGGCTGGCCCAGACGCTGATCCCGGCGGTGTCCGGGGCCGCGGCCGCGGTGAGCGGGGTCTCGGGGGTGCTGCTGCTGACGGGGGCGACGCTGGCTGTCGCGGCGTGGTCGGCCACCGCGGTCCCCGACGACTGAGAAGTCCAGCCCAACCATACTGGTGAGTAAGGTTCTGTTGATCCCCTGCGTAGGGACACAATTACCGCATGCCATCCTTCATGCCCCTGGTGCCCGGCGATCCCGAGCGTCTGAGCGGCCTTCCGCTGCTCGGCAGGTTGGGCGAAGGCGGACAAGGCATCGTCTACCTCGCCAGGACGCCCATGAACGCATACGTGGCCATCAAATGGCTGCGGCCCGACCAGTCGGGCGACGAGGAGAACGCCGAACGGTTCCTGCGCGAGGCGCAGGTCGCCCAGCGGGTGGCGTCGTTCTGCACCGCCGACGTGCTGAGCACCGGCGTCGAGCACGGGCGGCCGTACATCATGAGCGAATACGTCGAGGGGCTCTCACTGGACCGCGTCGTCCGCGACGAGGGCCCGCGGGGCGGCCCGGCGCTCGACCGCCTGGCCATCAGCACGGCCACGGCGCTGGCCGCCATCCACGAGGGCCAGGTCGTGCACCGCGACTTCAAGCCGGGCAACGTCATCATGGCCTCCGACGGGCCCCGTGTGATCGACTTCGGCATCGCGCGCACGCTGGACCCGGTGCAGATGACGAGCAGCACGCAGATCGGCACGCCGGCGTACATGAGCCCGGAGCAGATCCTGGGCCGGCCGGTGGGGCCCGCGTCCGACATGTTCTCCTGGGCGGCCACGATGGTCTTCGCCTCCTGCGGGCGGGCGCCGTTCGGGGCCGACGGCACGCACACCGTGATGCAGCGCGTGCTGCACGAGCAGCCCGACCTCGGCGCGCTCGACGGGCCGCTGCGCGAGGTGGTCGAGCAGTGCCTGGCCAAGGACCCGCAGCGGCGGCCGACGGCCAAGACCGTCATGATGCGGCTGCTGCGCAGGTCGGGGTCGGACGCCGGGCCCGGAGAGAAGGGCGGAGATAAGGGCGGCGATGAGGGCGGCGGGCAGGTGGCGTCGACCGCCACCCCGCCC
>NZ_SMJZ01000189.1 GCF_004348345.1 Nonomuraea longispora | reverse complement strand
ATGGTCGCGCTGGTCGGGGTGAGTGTCGTGACCGTGCTGCCGGCGTACCTGGCGGCCGAGTGGGACGTGCCCGGGTCGGAGGCGAGCGTGCTGGCCGGGCTGGTGTCGGCGGCCAGTGTGGTGGGCAGCCTGGCGGCAGGAGTGGCGCTGGCCGCCGGGGTCCGGCCGAGCCGGCTGGTCATGGCGGCGCTGCTCATGATCCCGTCGACGGCCGGTGTCTTCCTGGAAACGCCGGTGGCGGTGGCGTCCGTCTGCGCGGCCGCCGTGCTGGCGGTCAACGGGCTGGCCGTCTCGGCGGTGTTCGCGGCCCTGCCTGCGGTGGCCGGCGATCGCATCTCCTGGGGCGTAGGGGCGGTGACGCAGCTGGGCAGCCTCGGCACGCTGCTCGGGGCGCCGGCGTACCTGTGGGTCGTCGAGATCGGTGGCTGGAGCGCGGCGGTCGTGCTGACGGCGGCGATCGTGGTCGCCGGGGTCTGCTGCGCCGCAGCGGCCCTCAGCGGCCGGCTCGCACGTCGTGCCCGGCCTGCCCGGTCGTGAAGGTCCGCCCGCGGGGGCAGGCCGGAGCCCCCGGCCCGTTGCCGGGAACCGAGATCCGGAAGACCGTTTCCGGTGGGTCAGCGGCCGGGTGATGCCGCGCTTCGCAGGTACGCCGCCACGTGCCGCTTGCCGCCGTGTTCGGCCCAGCCGAGCGGGGTCGCGTCGTGCTCGGTGTCCCTGATCGTGAGGTCGGCCCCGAGTTCGACGAGCACCGTGGCGGTTTCCACGTCGTCGTTCCAGGCCGCCGCGTGCAGCGGGGTGGCGCGACGCAGGTGGTTCACGTCGAAGCCGAGGTCCGCCAGCAGGCGTACCGTCGCGGGTTCGCGCTGCTCGGCCGCCCGGTTGATCAGGTCGGGGGTGCGGGCAAGCGCCTGGGTCAGCGCTTCCCGGCCGCACGCCGCCACCGCGTCCCCGTCGGCGCGCATGCAGGCGGCGGTGAAGGCGTCCGTACGGTCGAGTTCGGTCGAGGCGCCCGCCGCGGCGAGGAGCTGCGCGACCTCGGTGTGCCCGTTCAGCACGGCCAGCGCGTACGGCGTACGCCCCCCGAACGCCGGATGCCTGCCGAGCCCGTCCACCTCGGCGCCATGCGCCAGCAGCAGCCGGGCCCGCCGGGGGCCGCCCCGCAGCGCGGCAGTGGCGAGTTCGTCGCGCATGAGCTGCCCCGGCGACGACAGCGTCGGCCCCAGCCGTACGTGCCAGGGCCCGCCGTCCCCGCGCCCCAGGCCGAACTCCAGCAACAGCTCCAGGTGGGCGGTGTCGTCGGTGAAGGAGCCGGCGAGCCCGCGGTTGTAGAGGGTCTGGCCGTCGTTGGGGTCGGCTCCCGCCTCCAGGAGCACTCTGGCCAGTTCGGGACCGCTCGGGTGCGGCGGCCGGTCGCCCTCCCCGCCGCCGAACGCGCCGGTGAGCGCGGTGAACGGGGTGGTCAGCCCGTCCCACAGGAATCCGGCGTTCGGGTCGGCGCCGTGGTCGAGGAGGAGCCTGGCCGCCTCCACGGGCCGGCCGGGCGGGTCGAGGCGCGCGTAGGCGAGGTACAGCAGCGGCTCCCACCCGAAAGGGCCTCCCTGCGCGCGGGCGAGCCCGCGGTCCGCGGCCAGCGCGCCGGCCAGGGCGCGGGCGGAGCCGGTGGCCGCCATGGTGAAGACGTTCGCGGTGGACAGGCGGGGGTCCCGGGCGAGCAGCGGGCCGGCCTCGCCCCGGTCGTTCGGGCCGTACGTGAGGCAGGCGGTCCGCAGGACCTCCTCCGGCGGGTCTTCGCGCGGCGCGACCCGGTGCGGCGAGCGGGTGTACCGCTCGACGGTGCCGATGTGCTCCTTCAGCCTGGGCCAGCTGGGGAAGCCGTACATGCGGGCGGTGACGAGCTGCGCGTCGGACAGCCGCAGGATCCGCGGCGGGCGGGGATGGAACTCCGCGACGAGCCCGCGCGCCTCGGGTACACCCACCCTGACCTGCTGGAGGAGGGTCTTGGCCTGCTTGCGGAGCCGGTCGATGCGAGGGTGGTCGGGCAGGCGGTAGATGGGCACGACGGCCTCCTTTCCGTCTGGCCTGATGTCCGCATGGTCAGGCCGGAAAAGAGGTCGGGCCGGGGAAACACGGTGACCGTCAGGTGGGCTTGGCCCTTTCCGCGGACCGGTGGCGTCCTGAGCGCGCACCGTCCAGCGTACGCCGTCTCGCGGCCCGCGCACAGCCGGCCGGAGACAGCGCGCCGTGGCATTGCTCAGCCAGCCCTTCACCGACGACTTCCTGCGGCACACCGCCGCCCCGGTCATCGCGGGCGCGCGTGCCGGAGAGACCAGCTAGCCCCCTGACTTTCGTCAGGGGCGGCGCACACGGTCAGCTCACCAGCGCCTGCGTCGACGAGTCCTTCAGCCGGGCGTTCGCCCAGCGCATCTGCCTCAGGGTCTCCGGATGGCAGCGCTGGGCGAGCGCCAGCAAATCCTTGCGCCGCGCCCCCTGGGCGGCCTGGGCGAGCAGCTCCCAGTCGAGGGAGACCCCCGAGGCGACGAGGTAGAGGTGCCGGAAGTCGGCGAGCAGCAGCAGCGAGAGCTCGGGCGCGCGGCCCAGCCACTCGGCGGCCTTCTCGCGCACGGCCCGCATGAGCGTGGTGTCGCTCGCCGGCGAGGGATCCAGGTCCAGCCCGTAGTCCTTGCCCGCGCGGGCCAGCTCGCGGATGTGATCGTGGCACCAGCCGACGAGGTCACGCGCGACGTGGTACGTCTCGTGGTCGGCCTTGTGGCGTTCCGACAGGCGCAGCAGGACGTGCGCCAGTTCGTTCTCCGAGCGGTGCAGCTCGCGGAGCACGAGGTCGAACTTCATGACGCGCCTCCTGTCGTGATGACGGACTCCTCGGCCTCCGCGTCCGTGCCGCCCCGCGTGCCCGGCACGTCGCGCGGCGCCGTGACCGGTCTGGACGCCGTGGTGGTGGGGGCCTTCGACGGCTCGCCTCGCCCCCGTTCGACCAGCGACACGCGGGCCGCGGCGGTCTTGAAGATCGGCTGTTTGGAGGCGGGATCCCAGTCGGTGAGGGTCAGCTCGTTGGCGGCGCCGCCCCGGCCCTTCTCCGGTTCGTGGCCGCCGGGCTGATCCCAGTAGCCGTAGTGGAACGGCAGGAAGAGCACTCCGTCCCGGATGCCGCTGACCCGCAGGCGGGCGCGTACCTCTCCCCTGACCGTCTCCACCGCGAGCAGGTCGCCCTCGGCGAATCCGCACCGCCGCGCGTCGGCCTCGGACATCTCCACCCACGACTCCGGAGCCGCCCGCTGGAGCTGCGGCGCCTTCGCGGTCTTGGTCCTGGTGTGGAAGTGGTACAGGGTGCGGCCGGTGGTGAGCCAGAAGGGGTACGCCTCGCCGGGCGGCTCGTGCGGCTCGACGTACGCGGCCGCCTTGATGATGGCCTTGCCCGACGGGTTGAGCGCGCGATATTCGGTCGGGGAGACGGGCGCGCCGGTGACGAGGTCGCGCCCGTAGCTCTCGCACTGGTCGGGGGCGCTCCAGAACCGGCCGCCGGCGTAGAGCCGCTCGCCGCCGCCGGGATGCTCGTCGTCGCACGGCCACTGGATGCCGCCGCTGCCGCGCAGCCGGGCGTAGGACAGGCCGGTGTAGTCGCACGGCCGGCCTCGGCTGCACTCCTTCCACGCCTCGAACGCGCCCTCGGCGTCGTTCCACTTCACCAGCGGCGCCCCGTCCTTGTCCGTGAGGCCGAGCCGCCGGGCGTAGTCGAGGAAGATGTCGAGGTCGGGGCGGGCCTCGCCGGGCGGGTCCACGGCCCGCTCCGACAGGTGGACGGTGCGGTCGACGTTCGTGAACGTGCCGGTCTTCTCACCCCACGTCGCCGCCGGCAGGACCACGTCGGCCAGCTGGGCGGTCTCGGACAGGAAGATGTCCTGCACGACCAGGAAGAGCCGGTCCTGGGAGAGGATCGAGCGGACGCGGTGCAGCTCGGGCAGCGACACCGCCGGGTTCGTGCCGATGACGTGGAGGAACCGGATGGAGCCTTCCTCGACGTACCGGAGCATCTGCATGGCGTGGGTGGGCGGCGCGTAGTGCGGGATGTCCAGCGGGTCGACGTTCCAGATGCGGGCGAGGTCCGCGACGTGCGCGTCGTTCGACCAGTTGCGGAAGCCGGGCAGGTCGCCGTCGGCTCCGCACTCGCGCGTGTTCTGGGCGGTCGGCTGCCCGTTCATCTGCAGCACGCCGCAGCCGGGCCGGCCGAGCATGCCGCGTACGAGATGCACGTTGTTGACCTGAACGGACGCGGCCGTCGCCTGATGCGCCTGGTAGAAGCCCTGCAGCACGGTGGAGAGCAGCCGCCGCGCCGTGCCGATCAGCCGGGCGGCCTCGCGGAGCCGCTCCTCGGGGATGTCGCAGATGCGCGCCACCCGGTCGGGTGGGTACTGCTCGACCCGCTCGCGCAGTTCGTCGAACCCGACCACGTGGTCCTCGATGTACCGCCCGTCGATCCAGCCGTGGGCGAGGATCTCGTGCAGGATGCCGTTCATGAGGGCGACGTTCGTGCCGGGGCGGTTGGCCAGGTGCACGGTGGCCGCCTCCGCGACCGGCGTCCTGCGCGGATCGACGCAGATGACGGCGGGCGGGTTCGGCCCCGCGAGCCGGTCGAGGATCCTGGTCCAGAGCACGGTCTGGGTCTCGGCCATGTTGTGGCCGTACAACGCGATGACGTCGGCGTGGTCGACGTCGGTGTAGGAGCCGGGCTGGCCGTCGGAGCCGAACGACTCCTTGAGCGCCGCCGCGGCCGTCGCCGTGCACAGACGGGTGTTGCCGTCGACGTGGTTGGTGCCGAGCCCGCCGTGCGCGAGGAGCGCGAGGGTGTAGTACTCCTCCAGGAACAACTGGCCGGTGGTGTAGAAGCCGAGCGCGCTGGGCCCCTGCTCGTCGAGCAGTTCCCTGGTGCGCCGGACGATCCGGTCCATCGCCGTGTCCCAGTCGGCCTCGACGAGCCGCCCGCCGTCACGGACCAAGGGGCGGACGAGCCGGTCGGGGGCGTTGCCGGCCTGCCAGCCGTACAGGTCCTTGGGGCCCAGCCGGCCGTGGTTGACGCGGTCCCCGGCGCGCCCGCGCACCCCCACGATGCGCCCGCCCTTCACCGCGATGTCCAGGCCGTCGCCGTTGCTGTGCAGGATGGACGCGCTCTGCACCCAGCGGTCGACGTCCTCCGCGCGGACGCCGTCCTCCAGGAACTCGTCCACCCTGACCGGCCACGGCTCCCCCGGCCCGTACGGCGTACGTGTCCCCCACGGCTCTGCGATCCTGTCCACTCTCGGCATGCCTCTCCCCGGACGACGGCGAGCATCCCCGGCGCTTTCGCACGGGTGCTCCTGATCAAGCCGCACCCCTACCCCGCCAAGGCGCGGCATACCGCCGGAGCAGCCGGATCCACCCTGACCGGCGTCACCGCGCCGCATCCCCCGCCGCCCGGCCCGGGTCGCCACGTCCGCACCCAGGTCGCGCCGCTGCGCGCGCAACGAGCCGCTCGGATCAGTCGAGCCGGGTGAGCGCCCGCTCGACGTCGGGGTGGTTCAGCTCGACGAGGACTTCGCAGGCCTCCTGCCAGGCGCGCACGCTCTCGCCGGGCTCGCCGATGGCCTTGTAGGCGTCGCCGAGTAGGAGCAGCGTCTCCGCCTTGCCGTACCGGTCGCCGACATGGCCCAGCAGTTCGAGGGCCCGCGCGAAACAGGCGACGGCCTGCCGGTGCGAGGCGTAGCCGCCGCGTACGGTGGTGATGACGGCGTTGTCCGCGCCGGCGTCGGCGAGGGCCGGCCGCAGCCTCGACACCAGGTCCTGGATCTGGCGGCGGGCCGAGGCCGGCGGCTTCTCCCACACGATGTCCACGAGGCGGTCGACGGTCACCGCGTGGCCGGCGTTCAGCAGGAGGGCCGCGAGCGCCCTTTTCGGCCCGCGCCTGCTTCCGCGCCGGTCAGCAGCGCGACACTCCCGGGTACGGATCGACCGAGGTGTACACGTTGGCCGCCGCCACGTATCCCCAGGCCCCCGTCTGGTCGCCGTACGTGTGGTACCAGACGTTGTTGCCGCCGCCGTGCTGCTGGCCTGTCACGTAACACTTGAAGTAACTGTGCGTCGTGAGCAGGCGGTCGACGACCCGCTCCGGGTTGCCGTTGGGCCGGCTGTAGCGCGGCGCGGCGTAGATCGCGGCGGGGGCGTTGTCGCAGTACAGGTTCCCGCTGCTCGCGTAGCAGCTCGCCGCCGCCGTTCCCGCCGCCGCGGGGGTCGCCGCGGTCGCCATGGCGGCGCACACCGCCAGCGACCCCACCACGGCCAGGCCGATCCTCTTGCGCTCACCCATCGTGTGCCTCCGTGAACAGTTCCTCGTGGGGGCTCAGTCTCGCCGCCGCTCGGACGGGCGAGCCAGGACAACGATCGGGCATTTGCCGGACATATCGGACACACTAGGGACCACCGCTGCTTGGTGACCATGACGGGAAGCCCCGGCCCCTGCTTCCGCCACCACCACCGCGCCACGGGGGTGGCGGCACCCCCGGGTCGGGTCAGCCCAGAGGTACGAGCCGGTTCGCGACGCGGCGCCCCAGCAGGGCCAGCAGCAGCGCCGTGACCACGGCCAGGACGATCAGGCCCACGCGGTCGAAGGTGGTCGTGGCCATGACGGCGGAGCCGAACAGCGTGTGGCCCACCAGCGCGCCGCCGGCCAGCCAGATGCGGTGCGCGTCCGTCCAGCCGGAGGCGGACCAGCGGTGGAGCAGCAGGCCGGCGACGACGGCGAGGGCGGCGGCCAGGGCCATCGGCCCGAGCGCCCACCAGCCCCTTCCGCCGGCGGGCGGCGGGATGATCGGGATCAGCAGGCCGAGGAAGACCACGGTGGCGAACGCGCCCATCAGACCGACGACGACGGGCTTCGGCGCCCTCGTGCCGGCCGGGGGCGGCGGCGTACGTCCGGGCAGCACCTTCAGGGCGATCACGGAGAGCACCACGCACGCCAGGGCGAACGCGGCCAGCGCCGGCAGCGGCGCCTGGTAACCCGGGTCCATGGTCGGCGGGATGAACAGCCGCAACATGGCCACGCCGAGCACCGCGACGGCGCCGACGCCGATCAGCCCGCCCCGGCGCAGGTAGGGGCGGTCACGGTGGGCCGGATGGATGAGGTCCGTGAGCATGATCGGGATCATCACGCTGAACACGGCGTGGTAGCCGATCTGCGACTCCCAGTAGGCCGTGTTGAGGCCCAGCACGCGAGGCCCCCACTCGGCGGCTTGGTAGAGATTGGGACTGGTCAGCGCCTGGAGCCCGATGCCGTCCTCGGCCAGTTCGTACACCAGGGCCAGCACGAGCAGGCTCGGCCAGCCGCCCCCGGCGCGCCGCACCGCCTCCCTGATCAGCAGCACGCCCGCGCCGTACATCGGCACCAGCAGCGGCAGCACCCAGATCATGCTGAGCGGAAGCGCGCCGAACGTCATCTCCGCGCATATCGGCGCCAGCGCGACCAGCGTCCACGCGGCTCTCTTGCGTCCCTTCACCGGTGACCCGGTCATGGCATGACTCCCGCCCTGTTGGTTACTTGGATAGGTAAAAAATAACTCAGTCGAGTAAAATCTGCAAGTAGCCGACTCAAGAGCGGCCAGCCGGCCTTCGGCGACCCAGGATCGGCACGTGCCGGCGATCAGGGTGTACGAGCGGCTCGACTGGGAGCGCCTGACCAGCCCCGAGGCGAAGGTGACGGTGTTCGCGCACCACTTCCATAAGCGACTTATATGAGCAGTTGATATAAAGGGCTTATGGATTCCGCACCCATGAGTCACCTTGAGCTGGCCGCCGGGCTCGGGCGGGTCAGGACCATGATGCGCCTGATCGATGTCCCCAGAGACCTGTCGATCACCGCGCTCTCCACCCTGGCTAACCTGGAACGCCTCGGCTCGCGCCGGCTCACCGACCTGGCCGCACTCGAAGGCGTCACCCAGCCCGCCATGACCCAGCTCGTCTCCCGGCTGGAGCGCGAGGCGCTGGCCGAGCGACGCGCCGAACCGGCGGACGGGCGCGTGGTCGTGGTCGCCATCACCGAGCACGGGCGGGCGGAGCTGGCCAGGCGGCGCACCATGCAGGCCAAGCGCCTGGCGGAGCTGCTCGCCGAGCTCTCGGAAGCCGACCGCGCCGCCATCGCCGCAGCCCTTCCCGCGCTCGAACGGCTCACCGCCCGCGCGCTCGACACCGCGCCGCCGTCCCAGGGGGCCGCCGGATGACGCGGACCAACGCGACGGCGGGCAGCCCGTTCCGCCAGCCCAAGGCCGTGTGGGCGGTGGCGTTCGCGTGCGTCATCTCCTTCATGGGCATCGGGCTCGTCGACCCGATCCTGCCCGCGATCTCCGCCGACCTGAACGCCTCGCCGAGCCAGGTGACGCTGCTGTTCACCAGCTACCTCGTGGTGATGGCGGTCGCCATGCTGGTCACCGGCTGGGTGTCCAGCCGCATCGGCGCCAAGTGGACCCTGATCGCCGGACTGGTGCTGATCGTCGTCTTCAGCGCGCTCGCCGGCAGCTCAGGGAGCATCGGCGGCATCATCGGCTTCCGCGCCGGCTGGGGCCTCGGCAACGCGTTGTTCGTGGCCACCTCGCTCGCCGTCATCGTGGCCGCCGCCAGCGGCGGCTTCTCCGGCGCGATCATCCTGTACGAAGCCGCGCTCGGCCTCGGCATAGCGGTCGGCCCACTGCTCGGCGGCGCGCTCGGCCACATCAGCTGGCGCGGCCCGTTCTACGGCGTCGCGGTGCTGATGGCGGTCGCCCTGATCGCGACCATCCTGCTGGTACGCCCCCAGCCCAGACCTGCGCGAAAAACCTCGCTCCTCGACCCGATCAAGGCTCTGCGCCACCGCGGCCTGCTGGTCATGAGCCTGACGGCGCTCTGCTACAACTGGGGCTTCTTCACCGTGCTCGGCTACGCCCCCTTCCCGATGGAACTGGACGCCGTCCACCTCGGGCTCGTCTTCACCGGCTGGGGCCTGATGGTCGCGATCTTCTCGGTGGCGGGCGCCCCGTGGCTGCAGCGGAAGTTCGGCCTGGCCCGTACGCTCTACGGCAACCTCGCGCTGTTCGCCGTCGTCGTCCTCGTCATCGCCGCCTTCACCGGCAGCCGCCCGGTCCTGGTCACCGCGGTGATCGTCGCCGGTGTGTTCATCGGCGTGAACAACACGCTGACCACCCAGGCCGTGATGATGGTCGCGCCCGTGGAGCGGCCGGTGGCCTCGGCGGCGTACGGGTTCGTGCGCTTCATCGGCGGCGGCCTGGCGCCGTTCGCGGCCGGCAAGCTGGCCGAGCACGTCAACGTGCACGTGCCGTTCGTCATCGGCGGCTGCGCGATCCTGCTCGGCATCGCCGTTCTCGCCACCGGTCACGGCGACCTGGCGCGCGCCGAGCGCAACCAGGCCGAGGCCGACGCCCGGGCGGGCGAACCGGCCGGAGCCACCGCGAGCTGAGGTCGCCGACCTCCAGCGCTCCGGCACGGCTCGCCGCGCCCAGCTCAGGCTCGGTTCATCGAGGCGCGCACGCCGCGGGGCAGGTCACCGCGCCCGTACGCCGAGCAGGGCACGGTAGGCGGGCTTCGGCGCCAGGTTCTCGTCCAGCAGGCACGCCGCCCCCTCGCCGTCGAACCATCCCGGCACCCACGAGTGGCGGTCGGTGAAGCCCCAGACGGTGAACTCCTTGCATGCCTTGACGCTCAGGCAGTCGGTGAGCGCCCGGCGGTAGTAGTCGGCCTGGGTGGCCAGCTTCTCGGGCGTCACGGGCAGCACCATGCGCACGTCCAGCTCGGTGACCGCGATCTCCAGGCCGAGGTCGGCGAAGCGGCGCATGACGTTCGCCCAGTCGCCCGGGTAGTCGTACTGGATGCCGAGGTGCCCCTGGAAGCCGACGCCGTGGACGGGCACGCCGCGCGCCTGGAGATCCTTGACGAGGGAGAAAGTGGTCTCGATCTTGGGGGCGTTCCATTCGAGGTTGTAGTCGTTGATGTACAGCTTGGCGTGCGGGTCGGCGCGGTGGGCCCAGCGGAATGCGTCGGCGACGTAGCCGGGGCCGAGATGGGTCAGCCAGATGTTCTGCCGCAGGCTGCCGTCCTCCTCCACGACCTCGTTGACCACGTCCCACGCCCTGATCTTGCCCTTGTAGCGGCGGACCTGGGTGATGATGTGGTCGCGCAGGATCCGCTTCAGCTCGCGCGGGGTGATCGAGCCGTCGGCGACGCCTTCGGTCAGCCACGCCGGGAGCTGGTTGTGCCAGACGAGGGTGTGGCCGCGTACGCGCTGGCGGTTGCGGTGGGCGTTGTGGACCAGGGCGTCCGCGTCGGCCCAGGTGTGCCTGCCGCGTTCCGGCTCGACGGACTCCCACTTCATCGCGTTCTCGGCGGTGACGTGGTTGAACTGGTGGTTGAGCACCTTGCGGTAGTCGGCCTCGCCGCGCAGGGCGGCGATGTCGACGGCGGTGCCGATTTTGATGCCGTGCTGGTGGGCCAGGTCCCGCAGGTCACGCGGCGGGCGCGGACCGGCGTACGCGGGAGCGGGCAGGGCGAGCACGAACGCCAGGGCGATGATGAGGGGCTTCACCGGCGACCTCCGATGCGAAGCGATGCTGGGGTGACCCGCGAGTCCGAAATTTTCTGATATGTGGCGATATTTTCGCAGGGGTCGCCGGAAACGTAAGCGCTGGGCACGCCCCCGTCAACACCCCGTCCACGTCGCCGGAGAAATGTCGATCTTGTGGTGATACAGGTGAGGCGTGAGGTTACGGCGTTGCTGTCTGTTCTTAACCGGGCACCGATGCTACGGTTTGTCCCCCAGCCTGCTACGCGATCAGTCGCGAGGCGGCAACACAGCGTTCCCCCGGCAGGAACACCTGGTTCGACTCGCTCGCCTGGCCGTCACGGCCTTGAGGACCACCGAATGGCACTTGCACGTCCCCCCGCTCCGCGAACCTTCACCCCGCGGCACCACGCCGCCCTCGCGTTACCCGGGGGACTGGTGGTCACGGTGCCCGCCTGCCTCTGGGCGATCTCCGCGGCCCCGGCCGGCGCCGCGGGTCTGGTGGCGGCCGTCGGCGGGGTGGCGGCGGCCCTGCTGTCCTGCGCCGCCGCCGCGCTCGCCCACCAGCGGGCCGCGACCGGTGCCCTCCGCGAGCAGGCAGGGCAGGCCGGGCAGCGGATCGCCCTGCTGGAACGGGAGATCCTGCGGCTGGGCGAGGAGACCCTGCCGGAGCTCGGCGGCCAGGTGCGCGAGGGCGTACCCACGGTCGACGCGCTCGCGAGGGTCGCGCAGCCGTCCGACGAGCTGCTCCAGCGGCTGGCCAAAGCGGCGGGCCACGAGCTCGACCTGCTGGCCCGCGAGGCCGCCGCAGCCCGCGCGGCCGGCGCGTCGCTGGAGGCCGAGGTCGTCAGGCTGGCCGACGAGGCACTGCCCGAGCTGGTCAAACGCGTACAGACGGGCCACCAGCCGGTGGACGCCGCGCTCCAGGAGATGCGCCAGCCGGTGCACAACCCGCTGCGCGGGCTGCTGAGCGAGACGGCACGGCAGATCGGCGAGGGCGAGCGCAAGGGCACGGCGGCGATGCGCGCCTGTGCCGGCGCCGCCGCCCGCGTCCAGGCCCAGGCGACCAGCCTGCTCGCCCGCCTGCGCGAACTGGAGGAACGCCACGGCGACCAGGAGGACGTCTTCGCCGACCTGCTCGACCTGGACCACCGGGTCTCCCAGCTGGGCCGGCTGGCCGACAACATCGCCCTGCTCAGCGGCGGCCGTTCAGGACGCAGGTGGACCAGGCCCATCACGATGGAGAGCGTCCTGCGCGGCGCCATGGGCCGCATCGGCGCCTACCGGCGCGTCCGGCTCCACTCGACCAGCACGGTCGCGGTCGCCGGGTACGCCGCCGAGGGCGTGATGCACACACTGGCCGAGCTGATGGACAACGCGGCCGCCTTCTCCGCCCACGGCACCGAGGTCCACGTGTACGTCGAGGAAGAGGACAACGGCGTCGTGGTCACCATCGAGGACAGCGGCCTCGGCATGCGCTCCCGGGAACGGCACCGCGCGGCCAAGCTGGTGTCCGAGCCGGTCGACCTGCGGATGTTGTCGGGCACCAGGCTGGGTCTGGCGGTGGTGGGCCGCCTGGTCGACAAGTACGGGCTGATGGTGAGCTTCCGGCCGTCGGCCAGAGGCGGCACCGGCGTCGTGGTGCTGATCCCGCGCCGCCTGATCAGCCAGCCGCGCCCCGATGACGGGCCACCCGCCGCGCCTGCCCCTGTGCTCACCGCCGTACCCACTTCCGGGCCCGCCTCTGGGCCCGCCTCTGGGCCGCCGTCCGCGGCGGCCGAGGAGGACGAGCTCCAGGCGGCGCTGCCCAAGCGGCGCCGCGGCCAGACCCTCGCCGAAGACACCAGGGCCAGCCCCGCCCAGGCCGCCGAGCCCGTACGGGACGGCAGCGACCCGGCCGCCAGGCTCGCCGCGTTCCGCCAGGCCGGCGGGCGCGGGCGCACCCCGGACCCCGACTCCTGACCGGCTTTTCGATTCACAGATAGGAGGCAGGGGCCGACGTGCGGGACGCGCGCCCCATCTTTCCCGATGAACTCAACGGACGCCTTGACCACCACGGACGCAAGCCTCGACTGGCTGCTGGACAACCTCAGGCAGAAAACTCCCGGCATCGCCCACGTGCTGGTCCTGACCAGGGACGGGCTCAAGCTCTGCCACACCCCGGGGCTCGACCAGGACCGCGCCGACCAGCTCGCCGCGCTGGCCTCCGGGATCCAGAGCCTGTCCGTGAGCGCGTCGGCCGAGTTCGGCACCACCGTCGGGTCCGGGCAGGCGATGGTGGAGTTCCCCGGCGGCCTGCTGCTGATCGTGCCGGCGGGCGCGGGCGCCCACCTGGCCGTGGTCGCCGGAGAGGACGCCGACGTCGGCCTGGTCGGCCACAACATGAACGAGCTGGTCGAGCAGATCGGCACCTATCTCAGCGCGGCGCCGCGACCGGCGGCCGGCGGTACCAGATGAGGCAGCGGCCCGTCGACGACGAGGCGCCCGACCGGCTCTACATGATCACAGGAGGACGGACCCACGCCGACGAGAGCGCCTTCGACACGGTGTCGCTCATCGTCGGCGAGTGCGAGCCCACCCCCGGCATGCAGTCGGAGCACGTGAAGATCCTCCGGCTGACGCGGCGGCCGATGGCGGTGGTGGAACTGTCCGCGCAGCTGCGGCTGCCGGTCAGCGTGGTGAAGATCCTGCTGTGCGACCTGCTGGACACGGGCCGGATCACCGTACGCCATCCGTCCGCGCCGCGCTCAGCCGGCCGCCCGAGTCCTGAGCTGCTGAAGGAGGTGCTGGTTGCCCTCCAGAACATCTGAGCGCGCGCCCCTGCGCGCGACCGCCGCGGACGCGCTGAAGATCGTGGTCGTGGGCGGCTTCGGGGTGGGCAAGACGACCATGGTCGGCGCGGTGAGCGAGATCCGCCCCCTCAGCACCGAGGAGGTCATGACCGAGGCGGGCGTCGGCATCGACGACACCCGCCGGGTGCGCGGCAAGACCACCACCACGGTGGCCTTCGACTTCGGCCGGATCACCCTGACGGAGAGCAAGGTGCTCTACCTGTTCGGGGCGCCCGGCCAGCAGCGCTTCTGGTACGTCTGGGACCAGCTCTTCTCGGGCAGCCTGGGCGCGATCGTCCTGGTGGACACCCGCAGGCTGCAGGACTCGTGGTATTCCATCGACCGGCTCGAACACCACCGCATGCCGTTCGTCGTGGCGGTCAACCGGTTCACCCGAGGGCCCTGCCTGGACGCCGTACGCGATGCGCTGTCGCTGCCGCCATCGGTGCCGCTCGTCGACTGCGACGCCCGGCTCCGGCACTCCGGCAAGGACGTGCTCGTCACGCTGCTGCGCCACCTCACCACCTGGTACGCCCCTGCCCAGGAGCCCCCCTCATGACGGAGAACGCCGCGCTGTCCGGCTACCCCGACCACGCCGACGCCGTGCCGCTCCACGGGCCCGCACTCGACGAGGATCCGGACGAGTTCTACCAGCGGCTCAGGCGCGAGCACGGCACGGTGGTGCCGGTGCTGCTCGACGACGGCGTACCCGCGTGGTTCGTGATCGGCTACCGCGAACTGCACCACGTCTTCGGCATGCCGCACCTGTTCGGCCGCGACTCCCGGCGCTGGAACGTGTGGGAGCATGTGCCCGCCGACGGGCCACTGATGGCGACCTTCCGCTGGCAGCCGACCGTGCTGTTCGCCGAGGGCGCCGAACGGCAGCGGCGTACGGGGGCGATCGGCGACGCGATGGACGCCGTCGACCGTACGGAGCTGGCCATGCTGGCGGAGCAGGTGTCCGACCGGCTGATCGACGGTTTCGCCGGGGACGGCAAGGCCGACCTGGTCACCCAGTACGCCAGACGGATCCCCGCCCAGGTCATCGCCCGGCTCATGGGGATGCCCGAGGCCGACATGGATGACGTGGTCACCAACGTCAACGTGGTGCTCGACGCCACCAGCGAGACCTTCGCCGCCTACACCTGGCTCCGCGACAGGATGAGCACGCTCATGGCCGCCAAGCGTGAGGTCCCGGGCGACGACATCGCCTCGCGGCTGATCGCCCATCCGGCGGAGCTCAGCGACGAGGAGGCGGATCTGGATCTCGGGGTGATGCTCGTCGTGGCCAACACCCCGACCGCGGGATGGATCGGCAACACGCTCCGGCTCATGCTGGTCAACGACCGGTTCTCGATCACTTTGCAGGGCGGGCGCAGCAGCGTCGGGCAGGCCATGAACGAGGTGTTGTGGCGCGATCCGCCCCTGCGCACCGCGCCGGGCCGCTGGGCGACCCAGGACTGCGAGCTGGGCGGGCGCCGCATCCGCAAGGGCGACCTGCTGGTGCTCGGCCTGGCCGCCGCCAACGCCGATCCGCGGGTGCAGCCGGCCGACGAGTACGAGCCCGGCGCGAACCGGGCCCACATGTCGTTCGGGCACGGAGAGTACAGCTGCCCGTATCCCGCGCCGGAGCTCGGCGAGGTCATCGCCGAGGCGGCGGTCGAGGTGCTGCTCGACCGGCTGCCCGACGTGGACCTCGCGGTCTCGCCGGACGCGCTGCGGTGGCGGCGGTCGTTGTGGATGCGGAACCTGGAGACGTTGCCGGTGGTCTTCAGCCCCACGGCTCCGCGGCCGGGTTCCTGGGACGCCGGTTGACTCCAGCGGCGCACCATACCGGACGAATACCGACTCAATTGGGATATTGACGAAAAATCCTTACATGGTACTCATAGATCGAGTCGGAAAGTTTCAGTACCTCCTCAAGGTTCGTCCGGAGCCCACCCCCTAGGAGGACGCGCATGGCGCGTAACCCGTCCACCGACCCGCCCGCCGACTTACTCGGCCCCGTCCAGGGAGAAGTCTCCTGGTTCTGCTGCGGCACCGCATGGGGACCGTGCAGCAGCACAGGAAAGGGCGCCTGCGGCACCTGCAACTCGGGAAGCCTGCAGCACGCCTGGCCGAACGCCTCCGACGCCTGCTGGGCGATCACCCGCCCCGACAGCTGCGGCGTCAGCCTCTCCCGCAGAACCTGCGGGTTCAGGCACCGCACCACGTCCCTGTGCGGCGGCGCCAGCGTCGTCACCGCGATCGCCGACTGCGGCCCGCAGACCGACCTGTTCTGCGGCGAGCGCAGCTGCTGCGGCTCGACCTGCGCGAACAACCGGCTGATCGACCTCACCCCCGCGGCCTACAGCCGCATCGCCAGCCTCTCCACCGGCCTGCGGCCGTGCGAGATCGCGACCGGATAGGAGGCAGGCGATGAGAAGCAGAAGAGACCTGCTGAAGTCCGCCGTGCTCGGCGGCGGGGCCGGCGTGGTCGCCGCCACCGCGCTCGGCTCCCTCGGCCCGGAGGCCGCCTTCGCCGCCTCCGGCCCCGAGCTCGAACCCGGAGCCCCGGACCCCGACTTCGCCGAGGGCCGGATCCGCTCGATCAAGGACAACACGCTCCTCGTCCTGGGCTCCAACGCGGTGTTCCACCGCATCAGGGTCGTCGACGGCACCAGCCTGTGGAAGCTGGGCCCCGTACCGTTCGACCAGGCCAAGCCCGGCGACGGCCTCTACGCCCGCGGCGTGCGCATGCCGGACGGCGAGCTCGCCGCCGAGTCCGTGTGGCTCAACATCGTCAACATCAAGGGCCACATCACGAACATCAAGGACCAGACCCTCCACCTCGACCACCACGGCAAGGAAGTGCTCTGTCACGTCATTGCCGGGAAGTCCGTCGCGATCCGCTCCGACGCGCCGCCGTCCGCCGACCTGTCGATGCTGAAAGTGAGCCAGCACGTGCAGATCCTCGGCGCCTGGCGGCCCGACACGAACGAAGTCGACATCGCCACCGTCTTCTCACCCCACTAGGAGCGTCCACATGCACGGGATCGCCGCGTCGCAGCCGTACGTGATCGCCCTCTTCCTGGTCTGGGCGGGCCTGATGAAACTGCTCAGCCGACGGATGCGGGCGAGGGCCGGGCACACCGCCCTGGCCCGGCTGGTCGGCCCGGCGCGCGCGGTCCCCGCATTCCGGCTCGTGGCGCTCGCAGAACTCGCGGTGGCCGCCGCCCTCCTGCTCCCACCCCTCCTTCCGCTGGAGGCCGCGGCCGCCGCGGCGCTGTGCGCGGGTTTCCTCGCGTACCTGGCCTACTCGCACGTCGCCGCGCCCGCCTCCTCGTGCGGGTGCCTCGGCGCCCACTCCCGTCCCGTGGACCTGCGGGCCTTCGCCCGCGCGGCGTTCCTGCTCGTCGCGAGCCTCCTCGCGCTGCCCGCCGACCCCGGCCCGCCGCTCGTGCCGCTCGCCCTGGCCGAGACCGCCGTGCTGCTGGCCCTCTCGGCGGAACTGGACCGCCACTGGCTCGTTCCCTTCCGGCGCCTCCTGGTACGGCTGCGCCGCCCCCTCACCGCCGCCCCGGCGGGGGACGTACCGCTGGCGGCCTCGCTGCACCTGCTCCACCGCAGTCCCGCGTACTGCTCGGCGTCCGCGCAGCTCACCACGGACGTCCAGGACACCTGGGACGAGGACGGGCTGCGCTTCGTCGTCTACGGGGCACGCGAGCGTACGGCGGTCTTCGCCGTCCCCCTCGCCGGCGACGATCCCTCGGCCGTCCGGGTGAGCCTGGTCCGCGAGCCGACCCAGGTCTGACGCGGCACCCGGCCACGCAGGCGTTTTCCCCGAGGCAGGTGGTACAGAAGTGATGAATTCCCCCACAATGGGGTGATGGGATTTCCTCCGCAGCCTCCGCAACCACAGTCCGGCCCGCAAGGACCATGGGACGCACAAGGCCACGGAGCGCAGCAAGAGCAAGGACCGGGCCCCGGTCAGGAGCGACCGCAGGGTCACGGACAGACCGCCCCCCAGCAGCCCGGCTACGCTCCCCCGAGCGGTCAGGGCGGCTACGCAGGGTCCCATTCCCAGGGGGGATACGCCCCGCCGACGGTCCCCGCCTCGCCGTACGGCCCGCCCGGCTACTCGGGCCCCATCCCGTACGGCTCTCCGCCGGAGCAGCACAACAAGACGCTGATCGTCGGCTTGGTCGCCGCCGTCGCGGTGGTCCTCGTGGCCGGCGGCGGCTACGGCGTGTACGCCTACCTGAACGCCCGCGACACGGCCCCCATCGTCGCCCAGCAGACCCCC
>NZ_SMJZ01000188.1 GCF_004348345.1 Nonomuraea longispora | reverse complement strand
GCGGGGGTGTCAGCGGTCGAGGGTTACGCCGGGATTCAGCAGCTTCTCGACATTGACCACCACGAGACCGCCCACCTTGTGCCGGGAGAGCTCACGCCACCCCTGGCGCGCGTAGAGCGCCAGCGCGGCCTCCTGGTTGAGCGTGGTGTCGCCCCTGACGCGCTCGAAGCCGAGCTCCACGGCGCGCTGCTGCAGGGTGACGAGCATGGCCTCACCGTAGCCACGCCGCTGGACGTCGGGATGCACGCGTAGCCGGCAGATCTCGGCCGTGCTCGTGTCGACGGGTTTCAGCCCGCCCATCGCCACCACCCGGGAGCCGACCTCTCCGACGAGGAAGTCTCCGCCGCAGGCCAGGTAGATCTCCTGGATGCGGGGAAAGTCGTCGTCGTAGTAGACGCCGTCGCCGGGCACCAGGCCCACCTGCGCCAGACAGATCTGGTGGAGGGAGAGGACGATGTCGAGATCGGACCAGCGGTAGCGCCGGATCTTCAGTTTCATGCGCCCCCCTTCAGCTGGGCTCGCGAGCGCCGCAACTCGGCGTAGTAGTCGTCGAGCCCTGGCGCGTTGGCGTCCCGGGCCGCGATCGCCTGTCCGAGCGCCGCCGCCGGCCGCACGATGAAGTCGGTCAGATATTCGTCGCTCACCAGGCGCAGCGCCTTGACGCCGATCGCCACCGCCTCCTTGACGTCGCCGTCGATCAGCCGGCACTGGGCCTGGTCGAGCCTGATGAGCGTCTGGTCGAGGATGTGGTCCTGGTATTTGGTGAGCGCCTGGCCGAGCACCACTTCGGCCTCGATCGTCTGACCGAGCTTGGTGAGCACGTCGCCCTGGTAGAAGTAGAGCTGCTTCTCGGTGTAGCCGAAGGCGACGTCCTCCTGGTCCTCGCTCTTGAGGTGGGAGAAGGCGCTGCGCGCCCGCGACAGCGCGCGTTTGGCCTGGTCGACGACCTCTTTCTTGCTGTCGCCCCCCGACATCATGGCCAGCGCCCTCGCCTCGACGACCGGCGCCATGGCCTGTGCGGCGCACGGCATCGAGCCGGCCAGGTCGCGGCTCTTCTTGGCGAGGGTGAGGGCCTCGCGGGCGTCGCCGAAATAGAGGGGGACGAGCGACTCGCGAGCGGTGATCCAGGCGCGCAGCGCGCGGTCGCCGGTCTCGTCGGCCGCGGTGCGCCCGGTGCGGAAGAACGAGCGGGCCAGGCGGTGGTCGCCCAGGTTGATCATGATCATGCCGCTCAGCCCGGACAGCTGGGCGGCCATCCTGCACAAGCGTTCCTGCAGGTCGATGGGCTGGCGGCGGGACATCGCCGTACGGACCGCGCTCAGTTCGAGCAGCACGTCGCACAGCAGCCTCAGGGGGGCCGTCGTCGTGTACTGGCGGCCGAAGCTGATCGTCGCCTCTTCCCACTGGTCGAGCATCGCGGCGGACACCGTGGCCGAGACGAGCGTCTCGTCCATCCGCCGTCTGATGCCCTCGCACGCTCCGAGCACGACCCCGTCGAGAGCCTCGTTGAGGTTGGTGTCGGTGTGCAGCAGATTTAACATCGTGCGGCGCAGGATGTTCTCGTCCTCCTGCGCCTCGGGATCGGTGACCATGGGTTGGAGGTTGAGCTCGCGCTCGGTCGGCAGCAGCGGCGGGTCCTTGGCCTCGGAACCTCCGAGCGCTCCCGCCGCCCGGTGCGCGTGGCCGTGGCCGCAGATGCACGGCCCGTCGTAGCCGAGCGCGGCCGGCTCGACGCGGTAGACCGTGCAGAGGTAGTGCAGATATTCGGGCCCGGGGCGTTTCAGCCCGCTCTCGTACGCCGAGAGCAAGGTCTCGCCGATGCCCGGGGTGGGTTTCGAGTCGCGCTCGAACAGGGCTCTCACCTGCTCGATGACGTCGGCCAGGGCGATCCCGTAGGACAACCGGTGCGCCTTGATGCGGGTGGTGCTGAACTGTGACGCGCAAGCCTCGTGGATCTCATCCGCGATCTGGGCCGAAGTGTGCCCGGCGGCCAGGCCCTTGGCCCTGATCCGCCGGGCGATCTCCGTCTCCCTGTGCTGTCTGCCGGACATCCCGGCCCCTTCCAAACAAGTCTCGACCGGTCCGCAACTTGTGACTCAGAGTAGCCTTCAAGTCGCTGTGCGCCTACCCATGACTATGAACCAGGGACGACGGGTTTGAAAACGCCCTGAGACAGCCTACGGTTAAGGATCGTCCTCCCCGGGACTGTTTCTTATATCCCTTGGGAGAAGAGCAACTCCCTGTAGCCACTCAAGCTCGTTGCGTTCGCCGTTGACATGAGACATGTTTGGCCCACCAGCGGCGATCATAGGGAGGACGAACGGTGGGGGACGACGACTTCGAGCACTTGGAGCGGCTCGTGTCCGAACTGGGCGCTCATGGCTTGCTCGCAAGAGTGGTCCAGAACCAGAACGGTCGCAGGTTCGTACGCGTCATCAATCCGAACGCGACGAGCCTGTCCGAGAACGTCACCTGCAGGCCGGCCACTGTGTCCGATATGCCGGATTGGTGGTACTGCTGGTCCTGGGGCGAACGGATGCACACGGCCGACGACCCGGCCGGTGCCGCGACGAAGGTCGCCCGCGTGCTAGCCGCCGTGGTCGAATGACCGACGCGGTGAGCCGGGTGGAGCGCAGCCACCGCGGCGTACCGCAACCACGGCGGCCTCACAGGGCCGGCGGAGTGACCGGTGCGGAGGGTTTCACGCATGTGGGGTCCTGGTCACTCCGCCGGTTCTGGCCTCACACCTGACTGTTGCCGGCACGGCCCGCACGCCGTGCACGCCAAGCCACCCTCCCGGTCCGCCGGGAGGGTGTTGGGGGGGATCCCTCCCGGAACCGGTAAGGGACATGCTTCCGGGTGCCTGTCCCTTGCCGAGCCGTCCGTCATCGGAGCGTCCGCTCTCTCCCTCCGCGGCCCAGAGAGCCGGCGACCCCGTCTTCCCCGGCGTGATGTGACGGCGGGCGGTTCGGTCGGCGGTATTTTGGATCGCAACGGTCCAAAGAGCCCGACCGAACCGCTTCTGGAGGGGGATCCACCTTTGTTACTGCTGGTGACGCCGTCGCCACCCGCTTCGCCATCGAGCGGGCTTCCGGACCCGGAAAAAGTGGTCCAGGACATGACGGGGGTCTGTACCAAGGACCCTGTTTGCTCTACCCTCGTCGGGATGTTCGACAACGCGGCCTGGGCACCCATCGTGGCCAGCGCGGTCGTCATCGTGCTGATCGTCGTGCTGGCGTTCGTCCTCCGCAAGGTCGCGCACAAGATGATCACGCGGCTGGTCCTTCGCACCGCCGCCAAGAGCTCGATCAGTCGCAGGTTCCGCAAGGGCGCCGCCACCGACAGCATCGACGCGCTGCTCCACGAACGCAGGAAACAGCGGGCCGAGACCATGGGCTCGGTGCTCAAGCACATCGCTTCGATCGTGATCCTGGGCACCGCGGTGCTGACCGTGCTCGACCGGCTGACGATCCCCATCGCTCCCCTGCTGACCAGCGTCGGCATCCTGGGCGTGGCCATCGGCTTCGGCGCGCAGGAGTTGGTGAAGGACTTCATCGCCGGCATGTTCATGCTGCTCGAGGACCAGTACGGCGTGGGCGACGTGATCGACGCGGGCGCCGCGATCGGCACCGTCGAGGCCGTCACCCTGCGCGTCACGAGGCTGCGTGACGCCGACGGCCGCGTCTGGTACGTCCGCAACGGCACGATCACCAGGATCGGCAACGAGTCGCAGGGCTGGTCGCGGGCCTACGTCGACGTGCCGGTGGCCTACGACTCCGACATCGTCAGCGTGCGCGTGCTGCTCGAGCACCTGGCCGAGGAGCTCTGGGCCGACCCCGAGCTGCGCGAGAGCAAGATCGTGGAGCAGCCGCAGGTGTTCGGGGTGGAGCAGCTCTCCGACAGTTCGGTGGTGTTCCGCATCACCGCCAAGACGCTGCCCAACGAGCAGGCCGAGGTGGCCAGAGAGCTGCGCATCAGGGTCAAGACGACACTCGACGACGCGGGCATCCCCATGGTCGCGGGGTGAGCTCGATGCGCCACCACCCCAGGCACACCATAGGCTGGTGAACGTGACTGAGACCTCCTTCTACGACGCCGTCGGGGGCGAAGAGACCTTCCGGCGTCTCGTGCAGCGCTTCTACGAGGGGGTCGCGGAAGACCCGGTGCTGCGGCCGCTCTACCCCGAGCCCGACCTGACGGGAGCCGAGGAGCGGCTGCGGGGCTTCTTGATCCAATACTGGGGCGGCCCCAAGACCTACAGCGAGCAGCGCGGGCACCCCCGCCTGCGCATGCGCCACATGCCGTTCGTGATCGGCGAGACCGAGCGCGACGCCTGGCTGCGGCACATGCGCGAGGCCGTCGACTCGCTCGACCTGCCGGAGGAGCTGGAGACCAGGCTCTGGGACTATCTGGTCTACGCGGCCCACAGCCTGGTGAACTCACCCTCCTGACGGGGCATGACACGCCACATGGATATCCCCTGGTGGCGTGATGCCGTCGTCTACGAGATCTACGTCCGCAGTTTCGCCGACTCCTCCGGAGACGGGGTCGGCGACCTGGCGGGGGTGCGCGAGCGCCTGCCCTACCTGCGGGACCTGGGGGTCGACGCCGTCTGGCTGACGCCGTTCTACACCTCGCCCATGGCCGACGGCGGCTATGACGTCGCCGACCACCGCGACGTCGACCCGCTGTTCGGCACCCTCTCCGACTTCGAGGCGCTGGTGGCCGCCGCACACGACCACGGGCTGCGGGTGATCGTGGACATCGTGCCCAACCACAGCTCCTCCGCCCATCCCTGGTTCCAGGCGGCGCTGCGCGGCGAGGGGCGCGAACGCTACCTCTTCCGCGACCGGACCAACAACTGGAAGTCCACCTTCGGCGGCTCTGCCTGGACGCGGGTCGAGGACGGCTCGTACTATCTGCACCTGTTCGCGCCGGAGCAGCCCGACTTCAACTGGCGCAACCCCGAAGTGCACGGGGAGTTCCTCGACATCCTGCGGTTCTGGCTGGACCGCGGGGTCGACGGCTTCCGCATCGACGTGGCGATGGGGCTCTACAAGGCCGAAGGGCTGCCCGACATCGGTGACCAGTCGTTCAAAGCGGTCTCGCCGGTGTGGGGGCAGCCCGAGGTGCACGACGTCTACCGCGACTGGCGCAGGGTGCTGGACGGCTATCCGGGCGAGCGCATGGCCGTGGGCGAGGTGTGGACCGACAGCCTCGAGGATCTCGCGCTCTACGTGCGGCCCGACGAGTTGCACCAGAGCTTCAACTTCGCGTGGCTGCAGGCGCCGTGGTCGGCGGCGGCGTTCAGGAAGGTGATCGACGACACGCTCTCCAGCGTTCCGTTCGCGACGTGGGTGCTGTCCAACCACGACGTCGTGCGCCACCGCACCCGCTACGCGGCCGACGATCCCGCCGCCGGGCCGGCGCGGGCGAAGGCGGCGGTGCTCACGATGCTGGCGCTGCCCGGCTCGGCCTACCTCTACCAGGGCGAGGAGCTCGGGCTGCCCGAGGTGACCGACCTGCCCGACGCGGCCAGGCAGGACCCGATCTTCTACCAGTCGAACGGCGAGCTGCCAGGGCGCGACGGGTGCCGGGTGCCGATCCCGTGGACGGTCGATCCGCCCTCCCACGGGTTCTCCCCCGGCGCGGTGCCGCCGTGGTTGCCGCAGCCGGCGGCGTTCGCGGAGCTGAGCGTCGAGAAGCAGGAAGGGGACGCCGGGTCCACCCTCGAGTTCTACCGCAGGGCCCTGGCCTGCCGCCGTGACCTGGTGCGATCCATTCCTTATACGTTGGAGTGGCTGAAGTCTCCCGAGGGAGTGCTTTTCTTCACCCGCGGGCCGCTGATCTGCGCGCTCAACTGCGGCGACCGGCCGGTACGCCTGCCGGAGCACGACGAAGTGCTGCTGGCGAGCGGGCCGCTGAGGGGCGACCTGCTACCGCCCGACACGGCGGCGTGGTTGCGCCGCGCGTCATAATGGCTCGTCGTCCTCGCCGCGGAAGGGGATGACGGGCAGCGACAGCAGCGCGCCTCCCAGCCCCGCGGCGAAGGCCGCCCAATACCCGATGTTGGTGATCAGCACGCCGGCCAGCGGCGTGGCGACGACGGAGACGACGTTCTGGACGGTGTTGTGGGTGCCGAGCACCCGCCCGGCCCAGGTGGGCCCGGCGAGCTCGCCCGCCGTCAGGTAGGCGAGCCCGTTGCCGGCCACGGTCATCACCGCGGCCACGGCGAGCATGGCGGGACCGAGCCAGGTGCCGGAGAGTGTGCCGGCCACCAGCAGCGCCATGACGCCGAGGTTGCAGGCCGTGATCAGCAGCAGGGGCCGCATGCGCAGGCCCACCCGGTCCGACCAGCGACCGGCCGCGATGCGCACGGCGGCCCCGGCGATCGCCGCCACACCGAACAGCCGGCCGGCCGCCACCTCATCCCATCCGTACAGGCGCACGAGGCACGTCACGCCGTACGTGCTGACCACGATCTGCGGGACCACGTGCAGGGCGCTGGTGGCGTGCACCCGCCACAGCGCCGGCTGCCGGTACGGCGAGCCGCGCGGCACGGCGCCCGGCCCGGAGATCGCGCGCGGCGGCTCGGCCAGAAAGAGCGCGGCCAGCACGGCGGCCAGCAGGCTCACGCCGGCGCACACGGACAGCACGCCGGCCAGGCCGTGCGCCTGCGCGATGGGCGGCAGCACGAACGCTCCCATCGCCATGCCGAGGGTGAAGGACACCTGGCGCAGCCCCATGGCGAGGCCGCGTTCCGGCGGCTCGAACCAGCGCAGCACGATGCGCCCGCCGCCGACCATCGCGGCCGAGCCGGCGGCGCCAGCGAGGGCCAGCAGCCCGATCACCGCCCACACCTGACCGGCGACCGCGGCGGCGGCGAACAACACTGCGGCCAGACCCACGCCCGTGCCCAGGATCAGCCGTTCGCCGTGCCGGTCGGCCAGCGCTCCCCAGGCCACGAGGGCGAACAGGATGCCCATGGCCGGAGCGTTCGCCATGATCCCCGCCACAGCCAACGAAACCCCGAAATGTCGCTCTATTTCAGGAATGACGAGGGGCAAGCCGAACAACCCGAGCGTGACGCTCGCGTGGGCGTTGACGCCCAGGGCCAGCATCAACCAGCGTTTCATGGCGAGAAACGTACGAGGTACGCCAGTTCGCTCTCCGACAACCTGCGCGGGGCGGCCCGCTCCACGTCATAGGCCGCGAGCACGGACTTCGCGGTGACGTACACCGCGTCGTCGTCGCGAACCTCGTAGGCGAGGGTGAAGCGCACCGGCCTGATCTCCGTCACCCACGTCTCCACGCGCACCGGCTCCGCGCGGAAGCCGAGCGGGCGGCGGTAGTCGATCTCGTGCCGGGTGACCACCAGACCCTTGAACGGCTGGTCACCCGCGTTGTGCGGATCGATGTGGAACATGCCGAAACGGGCATCCTCCAGGTAGTCGAGGAAACGCACGTTGTTCACGTGCCCCTGGGAGTCGACGTCGGCGAATCTCACCGTTCGGAGGTAGAGGTGGCGCTGGGCCGGGGTGCGTTCAACCACGTCAGTCACCGTACCCGCCCCGGTCAGGTGGCCCTGCGGCGGCCCAGGCAGGCCAGCACGGTCAGCACGGAGACGGTGGCCATGGCGGCGAGCGCCCACCGGTAGCCCGTCACGAGCTGCTCGACCGCGCCGCCGTTCAGGTGCGAGAGGGTGCCCGCGAACACCCGCTCGTGCAGCGCGGCGGGGAGCGGCGCGGTGATGATCGACAGGACCAGGCCGGTGCCCACCACGTTGCCCGTGTTCTGCAACATCAGCCGCATGGCGTTGACGATGCCGAGCCGGGCCGAGGGCAGGCCGTCCAGGATGGCGGTGGTGTTGGAGGGCATGAACACGCCGGAGCCGAGGCCGATCAGCACGAGGCCCGTCGCCGCCGCCGCGTACGGCATGGTCGAGGACATCACCACCAGCATGACCACCAGCCCGCAGGTGGTCACCGAGGCTCCGGCCACGGCCAGGGCGCGGGCGCTCATGAGGCGCTGCAGGAAACCCGAGGCCACCGACGCGGTCATCGCCGCGACGGCCAGCGGCAGCACTTTCAACCCAGCCTGTACGGGGTCGTCCCCCCGCACGGCCTGGAAGTAGAGCGCGACCAGGAACACCATGCCCATGCGCGCGACGGCGTTGAGGAACGACGCGAGCGTGCCGAAGGTGAAGGCCCGGTCGCGGAACAACCCCAGGTCCACGACCGGATGGGCGGCCCTCCGCTCCCTGGCCACGAACAAAGGCAGCCCTGCCGCGAAGCAGACGAGCCCGGCCAGCACCACCGGGTGCCCCCAGCCGAGCCGGGTGAACTCCGACAGCGCCAGCAGCAGCCCGCCCAGGGTGATCAGGACGAGCAGGCTCCCGGGCAGGTCGAGCCCGCGGTCGCGGTTGTCGGGAACGGTCCTGCGCAGCACGATCCCGCCCCACACCAGGCAGATCACCCCGATCGGCACGTTGAACCAGAACACCCAGCGCCAGCCGAGACCATCGGCGAGCACCCCGCCCAGCGTCGGCCCGATGAGCCCGGCGATCGAGAACGAGGCCACGTAGACCCCCATGCCCTCCCCCAGCCGCTCACGCGGGAACGCGTCACTGACCAGGGCGGCGCTGTTGGTGAGCAGCATGGCCGCCCCCGCCGCCTGGACGACCCGCATGGCCACGATCACCCACGCGTTCGGCGCCAGGCCCGCGAGCAGCGCGGCCACGGTGTACGTCGCCAGCCCGATCAGGTACAACCTGCGCCGCCCGAACAGATCCGCCAGCCGCCCGAATACCACCATGAGCACGGTCGTGGTCAACTGGAAGCCGAGGAGGATCCAGCCCGCGGCCGTCGCGCCGGCCTGGGTGTGCCTGGCGATCTCGGGCAGGGCGACGTTCATCGCGCTGCCGCCGAGACCGGTCAGCACGCTCGCCAGGCTGACCACCGACAACGTGCGCCACGCATGCCCTATGGGGGTCGCAGCCGGCAAGGGCCTGTCCTTTCTAGATTTTGATACTAGAATTCTATTCGCATCGGTACCGGGGCAAGGAGCGAGGTGTCGGATGGGCGGAATCGTCGAAGGCCGCGTGGTGATCGTCACAGGAGCGGCCAGGGGCATCGGGCGAGGGCACGCGCTCGAGTTCGCCCGGCAAGGGGCGAAGGTGGTGGTCAACGACCTGGGCGCGGAGGTCGACGGCACCGGCTCGTCCGGAGCCGCCGCCGAGGTGGTGGCGGAGATCGAGGCCATGGGCGGTCAGGCCGTCGTCAACGGCGAGGACGTCTCCGACTTCGACGGCGCGCAGCGGCTGATCCGCTCGGCCGTCGACCACTTCGGCGGCCTCGACGTGCTGGTCAACAACGCGGGCATCCTGCGGGACCGGATGCTCGTCAACATGACGGCCGAGGAGTGGGACGCGGTGATCCGGGTGCACCTGCGCGGCACCTTCGCGCCGCTGCGCCATGCCGCCGCCTATTGGCGGGCCAAGGCGAAGTCTGGCGAACCCGTGGATGCCCGGATCATCAACACCACCTCGTCCTCCGGCATCTACGGTAACCCGGGGCAGGGCAATTACGGCGCGGCCAAGGCCGGCATCGCCGGGCTCACCGTCATCGCTGCCAAGGAACTGGAGCGCTACGGCGTGACCGTGAACGCCGTAGCCCCCGCCGCGCTGACCCGCATGACCGAGAACCTCATGCCCGCCGGCGTCACCGGCGCCGACCCCGACGACATCGCGCCCCTCGTGGTCTGGCTCTCCAGCGCCGAGGCCCGCGGCGTCACCGGCCGGGTGTTCAACGTGCGCGGGGGCGCGATCAGCGTCGCCGAGGGCTGGCACGCGGGGCCGGGCGTCGACAAGGGCTCCCGGTGGGACCCGGCCGAGCTGGGCGGCGTCATCCCCGCCCTGGTCGACAAGGCCGCGCCCAACGCCATGACCAACGGCCGCATCCCCGGACGGGAGGACTGACATGCCGCTCGACCACTCCATCGTCGGCGTCGAGAGCCCGGCCCACGAGCGCACCTGGACCTCCAAGGACACCATGCTGTACGCGCTCGGCGTCGGCGCGAACACGTCCGAGCTGGAGTTCACCACGGAGAAGGGGCAGCGGGTGCTGCCGACGTTCGCGGTGCTGGCCTCGCAGGCGCCGGGGCGGCGGCTGGGCGACTTCGACCCGGCCATGCTGGTCCACGCCGAGCAGGGCTTCGAGCTGCACCGGGAGCTGCCCCCCGCGGGTGGCGTGCGGACGACCTCGAAGGTGACCGGCATCTACGACAAGGGCTCGGGCGCGCTGGTGACCTCCGAGGCGCGGGCCGTCGACCTCGACACGGGCGAGCTGGTCGTCTCCAGCAGCAGCGCGCTGTTCATCAGGGGCGAGGGCGGGTTCGGCGGCGACCGGGGGCCGCGCGACGCGTGGGCCGCGCCGGACCGCGCGCCCGACCACAAGGTGACCTACCCGACGTTGCCGGAGCAGGCGCTGATCTACCGCCTGTCCGGTGACCGCAACCCGCTGCACAGCGACCCGGAGTTCGCCGCCAGGGCGGGCTTCGACCGGCCGATCCTGCACGGGCTCTGCACGTACGGCGTGACGGGGCGGGCGCTGCTGCACGCGGTGGCCGGGTCGGACCCGGGCCGTTTCCTGGCGATGTCGGGGCGCTTCACCAGCCCGGTCTTCCCCGGGGAGTCGCTCACGGTGTCGATCTGGGTGGACGGCGAGGACGTGCGGTTCAGGACCGCCAAGGACGACGGCACCGTGGTGATCGACCGCGGCCGCGCCACCATCAGTCGTCGGTGAAGTCCTTGAGGGGGTCGAGGCGGCGGATCAGCCTCATCGCCGCCTCGATGACCTCCCTGGCCTCCTCCTCCGTGTCGGAGGTGGCGACCTCGCGGGCGGCCTCGCCGATGATGCTGGTCAGCACCGCCACGGTGAACCGGGCGAGCGCGTCGCCGCCCGCTCCGAGCAGCACGGCGTTCTGGCGTACCCACTCCCTGCCCCGCGTGCGGCGCAACAGCTCGAACCCGGGCGGCCCGTCGCCGTCGATGAACAGCCTGACCAGGTCGCGCCGCTCCCACGCCCCGTCGAGGTAGGCACGGGCGCCGGCGATGAGCAACTCGACCGGGTCGTCGACGCCGGACTTCCTGGCCTTCGCCACGCTGGCGGCCGACGCCTGCTCGTGGGCGGCCTGATGGTCTTCGTAGAGGGCCAGGAAGAGCTCGGTCTTGCCGCCGAAGTGGTGGTAGAGGCTGCCGACGCTGGATCCGGCGCGGGCGACCACCTCGGCGACGTTGGACTCCGCGAAACCGTGCTCGCTGAAGACCTCACGAGCCGCCTGCAGCATGCTCTGACGGGTCTGCGCCGTACGGCTCCACTCCCACGAGGACTTGCGTGCCATTCAATCATCATATCGCGCTCAATTCTAGAATTGTATTCTTGACGGGGGTCTCCACCGGCTAGAACCTCTTCCTAGAGAAATATTCTAGAATTCCTAGGAGGCGGCCGTGGACTTCTCTCTCACCACCGAGGAACGCCAGATCCGCGACACCGTACGGTCCTTCGTGGAGAAGGAGGCAGGGCCGCTACATGATCCCCGCCAGGGCCATCGGGTCCGCCGAACGCATGCTGCAGATGGCCGTCGACTACGCCAGGATCCGCAAGTCCTTGGGGCGGGCCATCGCGGAGTACCAGGCCATCCAGTGGATGATTGCTTCAAGGGCTCGGTACGCCGTCACCGTTCCTGCCGTGGCCCGACAGCACCTCCTCCAGCGACGGGCGGGGCTCATCAGACAGGCGCGGCCCCGGCTGGGCGAGCTGGATCAGCACCCCATGCGCCTCCTTCGGATGCAGGAACACCTCCCGCCAGCGGGGGTCGGCCGTGTTGAGGCCGTGCAGCCGGTAACCGCGGGCGGCCAGCCGGGCAACCGCCGCGCCCAGGTCGCGGACATGGAAGTTCAGATGATGAACGCCACCCCGGCCCCTCGTGAGCTCGAAGAAGCTGTCGAAGAACGTCGAGCCGGCCAAGGGCTCCATGAGCTCGACCTTGCCGCCGTTGGCATAGGTGAGCTGTAGCGTGCGGTAGCCGACGGTCCGGTTGTCGCCACCGCCGCCGCCATGCCGGCCGCCCAGCAGATCGCGGTAGATCGGCAGCAGGTCCCTGATCCGGGGGGCGGCCACGGCGGTGTGGTCGAAGGACACGTCGAGGCCGTCGAGTTCGAGATCCAACGCGCAACTCCTTGGATGAGGGGATCCTAGAATTGCATTCTAGCGGCGGCACCTTCCTGAAGCCTTGACGGGCGGCCCTCTCCCTGGAAACACTCCGGTCTTCAAAGACCGAAGTAGAGGGATCGCAACCGGTCTGGCCAGGGGGCCAACTTGTGCCCTGAGCTGCGCGTCCGATATGGCGGCCGTGCGCCCCCTCCTTGCCCCCTGATCACCCTTTGCCGGAGAGAGCCGCGCGACCCCGGGGGGCATGGCGCCCCGGGGGACGCGCTCCTCCTGGAGTCGATCCGGCGGCGGTGGAAGTTCCTGGGCGCTCTGGGCCTGTTCGAAGGCGTGCACCGTAGACACACGCAAGTAGTCGTGCAAGATTAGTCGCGTGTCTTCTATCCGGATCTTCATCCTTGGCGCACTCCACGAGCGCGGTTCCATGCATGGCCACCAACTGAAACTGCTCGCCGAGCAGGAGCACGTCGACCTGTGGACCGACATCACGGTCGGTGGCCTCTACGGCGCGATCAAGCGCCTCGCCACGGAAGGGCTGATCGAGGAAGCGCGCGTCGAGCGCGACGGCGCATATCCCCAACGGCGGGTCTGGGCGATCACAGGCGAGGGCCGAGTGGTGCTGTCGAGCCTGAGGCTGGACGGTCTCCGCGAGATCGTCTTCCGGGCCGACCCATTCGACCTCGCGGTGACCCGACTCGATCCCGACAACCTCGAAGTGCTTCCCGACGTGATCGGGGCACGACTGGGGTCGCTGCGGGCCATGCTCGCAGACCACGACGTACACATGAACGCGGTCACTCGCTACCTGTCTCGCAGTGAAGTCCTCGTGCTGAAGCACCGAGCCGCCCGCTTGCGCACCGAGATCGCCTGGCACGAAGAACTCGCCGAGCAGCTGCCGCAGATTATCGCGGACGAACGCACCAAGAAGGACACTCCGTGACGGCAGATACCTCCCTCCCGCCCACTGCAGGTGTCCCCCGGGGCGCCTGGCCCGCATTCGTGGCGCTGCTCGCTGGTGCATTCATTGCATTGCTCGATTCCACAATCGTCAACGTCGCACTTCCGTCGATCCACACGGGTCTCCACAGCTCAGACGCCGCGCTATCGTGGATCATCTCGGGCTATGCCCTCGCCTTCGGCCTCGCCCTCATCCCGGCGGGCCGTGTCGGTGATCGGTTCGGGCACAAGTGGGTGTTCCTTGCCGGACTCGCTCTCTTCACCATGGCGAGCACGGGGTGCGGGACAGCCCAGAACGACACCCAGTTGATCATTGCCCGCATCGTCCAGGGGCTGGCCGGTGGCACCTTTTTCACACCGATCATCGCGCTCGTCCAGCTCATGTTCCCCGGACCGGTACGGGGCAAGGCCTTCGCCCTGTTCGGTGCGACGATCGGAGTCGCGACCGCGCTCGGCCCGTTGTTCGGTGGGCTGATCATCCAGGCATTCGGCACCGATACCGGCTGGCGCCTGATCTTCGGCGTCAACGTCCCGATCGGTGTCCTGGCGGTCCTCGCAGGCATCATGCTGCTGCCCGTGGGCGTCAAGGGTAAGGCGGCGAGCGCGGACCTGATCGGATTCCTGCTGGTGTCAGCGGGCCTCGTGGCACTCCTCATCCCGCTCATCAACGGCCAGGACGCCGCGTGGACGGTCTGGAGCTTCTTGTCGATCGGGGTCGGTCTGCTGTTCCTTATGCTGTTCGCTGCATGGGAGCGGCGACTTGCCAACCGCGGAGGGGTCCCCCTCGTGCCACTCCGCCTGTTCAGGCACCCCGCATTCACCGGAGGCACGGTCCTCGCGCTCGCCTACTTCGCCGCGTTCACCAGCATCTTCTTCACCATCTCGCTGCTGTGGCAGTCCGGACTCGGACGAAGCGCCTTGGCCACGGGCGTCGCGCTGCTCCCGTTCGCCATCGGCAACCTCGTCGGTTCGGCCGGCAGTGACCGGCTCACGGGCCGATTCGGTCGCCGCGTCCTCGTCACGGGGCTCGCCCTCAACATGGTCGGCCTCATCGCGCTCTGGCTCATCCTCGCGACGGTCACCGCGACGAGCCTCACCATCTGGAAGATTCTCGCGCCCTTGTTGATCGCCGGCATCGGCTGCGGTCTGTTCATCGCACCGAACACGGACTTCATCGTCGCAACGGTCGACCCGCGCGAAGCGGGCGCCGCGAGCGGCATCATCGGCACCATGCAGCGCGTCGGCAGCGCGATCGGCATCGCCGTCGTCGGCAGCGTCCTATTCGGGAGCCTCGACCTCACGACGTCCTCCCCGGAATCGACCGCCCACACCTTCGGCCAGAGCGCGGCTCTCGCCATGGCCGCCAGCGCCGCATTCAGCATCCTCGCATTCGTCCTGGTCTTCGCCCTACCCAAACGCGTCGGGAACCCGTGGTGACACCTTGACGGATCGGAGCCTCCTGCCCCGTCCGGGCCACACGGCGCGACGTGCCTGACGCTACCTTCGCGTGCCCGGACCTGACCACGTTCTGCCGGCTCGACGAGCTCGGTCTGGAAGCTGCCGGGCAGCGACTGGAACCTGACCGCGCTGTGCTGGCATGCCGGGTCGTCGAACCGGACCGGTGGTGCCGCCGCTGCGGCTGCGAGGGCACACCGCGTGACACCGTGACCCGCCGGTTGGCCCACGAGCCGCTGGGCCGGCGACCGGCGGCCCTGGAGGTCGTCGTACGCCGCTACCGATGCACCGGCTGCGGGCACGTGTGGCGTCAGGACACCAGTCTGGCTGCCGAGCCACGGGCGAAGTTGTGGCGGCGTGGGCTGCGGTGGGCACTGGAAGCCATCGTGGTCCGGCACCTCACCGTCGCCCGGGTCGCCGAAGGCCTCAAGGTGGCGTGGAACACCGCCAACGACGCGGTCCTGGCCGAGGGCCAGCGAGTCCTAATCGACGATCCCGGCCGGTTCGACGGCGTGAAGGTCATCGGCGTGGATGAGCACGCATGGCGGCACACCCGACATGGGGACAAGTACGTCACCGTGATCATCGACCTGACCGGCGTCCGCGACGGCACCGGGCCAGCCCGGCTGCTGGACATGGTCGAAGGCCGATCCAAGCAGGCGTTCAAACGGGGGGCCGATGCTCCACACCTTCTTCAACATCATGCTCTTCGCCGGGCTATGTCCCTCCGAAGTCATGGCCCTCACCGCAGACGGATGCCACCTACCTTTAGGCGGCTGGGGCAAACTCCCCCTCACCGGCGCGGCCCCCGACGTAGGCACGCTGTGGACCGACGCCGCGAACGACACGCGAAGAAGGGACTCAAACGCCGGGCGGCAACGGCCGTGCGCATCGTCCCGATCCCGCCCGAACTCGTCGCCCCCCTGCGGGCCTACCTCAACGACTTCCCGCCCGCTGCGGACGGCAGACTGTCCTACAACGGACCCGATCAAGGCTACTTCCGCGCCCGCCACTACCAGGACGGACGGCGACGTGCCCGCAAAACGGCCCTGAGCGAGGCTGAGCGCGCTTCACACGTCGCGCGGCGTCCCACGACCTTCGCCACTTCAACGCCTCCATGCTCATCCTGGCGAGCGTAGACGCAGCCCAGGTAGCGCGGGCTCGGGATCGACACCGGGGAAGACGCGACCACGCGAAGATCGAAGCAGCCCTGACAGGAAAACCGATCTCCCCCCAAGCCTGTGACCAGCGAAAACGCCAGCGAAAACGCAGCCCACGGGCCAACCAGCCGACAATTACCCCGTAGCAGCCTCGAAGCACAGGTCAGCCCCCTGATCACCCATAGACCGTGGCACTCCCTGGACGTCACCGGCCACGGTCGGCGGGTGGCGTGACCTTGGCTGTGCCGTACCGGATGAAGTGGTTCCAGAGAACCGATCCGGCCGAACGGGCGGGTCAGTCGCGGTGAAGCTTGCGGTAGGTGACCCGGTGGGGACGGGCGGCGTCGGCGCCCAGCCGCTCGATCTTGTTCTTCTCGTAGTCGGCGAAGTTGCCCTCGAACCAGAACCAGTTCGAGCCCTCTTCCCACGCCAGGATGTGGGTGGCGATGCGGTCGAGGAACCACCGGTCGTGCGAGGTGATCACCGCGCAGCCTGGGAAGTCGAGCAGCGCGTTCTCCAGCGACGACAGCGTCTCGGTGTCGAGGTCGTTGGTGGGCTCGTCGAGGAGCAGCACGTTTCCGCCCTGCTTGAGGGTGAGCGCCAGGTTGAGCCGGTTGCGCTCGCCGCCCGACAGCACCCCCGCCTTCTTCTGCTGGTCGGGGCCCTTGAAGCCGAAGGCCGCGATGTAGGCCCTCGACGGCATCTCCACGTTGCCGACCTTGATGTGGTCGAGCCCGTCAGAGACGACCTCCCACACGTTCTTGCCGGGGTCGATGCCGCCGCGGGTCTGGTCGGCGTAGGAGATCTTCACAGTGTCACCGACCACGATGGAACCGCTGTCAGGGGTCTCCGCACCCGTGATCATGCGGAACAGCGTCGTCTTGCCGACGCCGTTGGGGCCGATGACGCCGACGATGCCGTTGCGGGGCAGGTCGAACGTGAGCTTCTCCATCAGCAGCCGGTCGCCGAACCCCTTGGTGAGGTTGTCGGCCTTGATCACCGTGGTGCCCAGGCGCGGGCCAGGCGGGATCTGGATCTCGTCGAAGTCGAGCTTGCGGTGTTTGTCGGCCTCGGCCGCCATTTCTTCGTAGCGCTGCAGGCGGGCTTTGCTCTTGGTCTGGCGGGCCTTCGGGTTGGACCGCACCCACTCCAGCTCGCCTTCCAGGCGCCTCTTGCGCTTGATGTCCTTCTGGCCCTCGACCTTGAGCCGCTGCGCCTTGGCCTCGAGGTAGGTGGAGTAGTTGCCTTCGTAGATGTAGGAACGGCCACGGTCGAGCTCGAGGATCCAGCCGGCGACGTTGTCGAGGAAGTAGCGGTCGTGGGTGACGGACAGCACGGTGCCCTCGTATTTCTCGAGGTGCTGCTCCAACCACTGCACGCTCTCGGCGTCGAGGTGGTTGGTGGGCTCGTCGAGAAGCAGCAGGTCAGGCGCTTCGAGCAGCAGCTTGCACAGCGCGACCCGGCGGCGCTCACCACCGGACAGCTTCGTCACCTCGGCGTCGGGCGGCGGGCAGCGCAGGGCGTCCATCGCCTGCTCCAGCTGGCTGTCGAGATCCCAGGCGTTGCGGTGCTCCAACTGGTCCTGGAGCTTGCCCATCTCCTCCAGCAGCTCGTCGCTGTAGTCGGTGGCCATCTGCTCGGCGATCTCGTTGTAGCGCTGGAGCATCGCCATCGTCTCCGCGACGCCCTCCTGCACGTTGCCGAGGACGGTCTTCTCCTCGTTGAGCGGCGGCTCCTGCTGGAGCATGCCCACCGAGAAGCCGGGCATGAGCTTCGCCTCGCCGTTGGACGGCTGCTCCAGGCCGGCCATCATCCGGAGCAGCGTCGACTTCCCGGTGCCGTTCGGCCCCAGGACACCGATCTTGGCTCCGGGCAGGAACGACAGGGTGACGTCGTCAAGGACAACCTTGTCGCCGTGCGCCTTGCGCACGCGCTGCAGCGTGTAGATGTACTCCGGCATGCTTCCTAGCTTAGGGGCTCCCGGCCCAGGCTTCCGCCGCTCCCTCCATCAGGCTCTCCCGTCCCCACCGACACGGCCGGGGAAGAGGTCGTCGGGGGGCTGGGG
>NZ_SMJZ01000187.1 GCF_004348345.1 Nonomuraea longispora | reverse complement strand
GCACCGGGATGTAGGGGGGCGGCTGGGCGGGCGTGGGCGTGCGGCCGTAGTCGTGGCCCGGCCCGGACCGGCCTGGTCCCGGCCCTGCTCCAGGGCCCGCGCCCAGGCCTGCGCCCGGTCCACCGCCGGGGCCCGTGCCCGGGTTCGCGTGCGGTCCCGCGCCGTGACCCGTGCCCTGCCGGCCGTCCGTGCCGGGACCCGTGCCCGGTCTGACGTCGGCGGGCGGGCCCGCGTTGAGCCCGCGGAACTCCAGCGAGTCGGGGCGCACCCGCGTGGTGGGCACGTCGGCCTCGCCCGGCGGCGCGGCCCTGCCTCCGGGCTGCGCGGGCCAGGGCTGCGACGCCCCGCCCTCGCGCTGGATCCGGCGCAACTCCTCCGGCGACACCCTGCGGGTCGGCCAGGGGTCGGGCTGGTTGGGCAGGAGCGAGACGTACTGGTCCTGCGATGGCGGAGGGACCGGATGATCCTGGCTCTCGAGCAGCCGCCGCGGCGTCACCGGCGGCGTGGACACGTCGTGGGACGGGCTGTCGGCCGCGGGAGGCGGGAAACCGGACGGGGACGTGTCGGGCCGGCCGGGCGGGGGCGTGTCGGGCCGCGGCACGGTGGAGAGTTCGTCGGGCACGTCGCCCGGCGGCCGCCGGGGCAGCATCCTGGCGATCTGCTCGGCCAGGTCGGCCGCCTTGGGCCGCTTGGCCGGATTACGCTGGAAGGCCGCCTTGAGCAGCGGCTGCAATGTCGAGGGGGCGGCGCCGACGTCGGCCTTGCCCGCCGTGATGTTGTAGAAGACCATCTCCAGCGTGCCCTTGCCGAAGGGCGGCTGGCCCGTCGCGGCGAACAGCAGCGTGCCCGCCCACGCGTGGATGTCGACCTCGGGGCCGGCCTCCTGGCCCTCGATGATCTCGGGCGCGAGGTAGCCTGGCGTGCCGATGAACATGCCGGTCTGCGTCAGCCGGGTCGCGTCGACCGCCTGCGCGATGCCGAAGTCGATCAGCACGGGCTCGCCGTCGAGGATCAGCACGTTGCCCGGCTTGAGGTCACGGTGGATCACCCCGACCGAGTGCACGACGGCCAGCGCCGACGCCACCCCGTGCGCGACCTTGAGCAGCGCGTCGAGGTCGAGCGGGCCGTCGTCCTTGACGATCTCGTCGAGAGGACGGCCGGGCACGTAGCGGGTGACGATGTAGGGGCGGTGGCCGGTCACGTCGGCGTCGAGCACCTCGGCGATGTATTTGCTCCGCACCCTGCGCATGGTCTCGACCTCGCGCGAAAGCCGCCGCCTGGCGACCTCGTCGCCGGCGACCTCCCCGCGCAGGACCTTGACCGCCACCTGACGCCCCTGCGGGTCGGCGGCGAGGTGGACAACGCCCATCCCGCCTTCACCGAGCCGCCTGAGCAACCGGTAAGGGCCAAGTCGGTCATCGTTCATGGCATGAAGCACCATATCGGCTTAGTCCCCGCCCACGAGATGAACCATGAGGCCACATTCCCACTTGTACAACGTCCGGAAAGGGCTCATCGGTTTCCCATCCAACGGTCTCGAATCGGCTTCAGTTTGTGTCAGCCGGCCAGCGAGAGAACCTCGGCCCCCTTCAGCCCGGCCAGCGCGGCCCCGGAAACGGCCAGCTTCGACCTGCGCACACCGCTTCCGATCACCACTCTCGGATGGTCGGCGACGTGCGTGTCCACGAGGATCGGCCAGTCGTCCGGCAACCCCAATGGCGTGATGCCGCCGTATTCCATGCCGGTCAGCTCGACCGCGTCGGCCATCGGCGCGAAACTCGCCTTCCTGGCGTCGAGATGCCTGCGTACGACACCGTTCACGTCCGCCCGCATCGTCGCGAGCACCATGCAGGCGGCGTAGCGGACCTCGCCGCCCCGTTTGGCGGCCACGACCACGCAGTTGGCCGACTCGTCGAGCCGCACGTCATAGCGCTCGCAGAACGCCGCCGTGTCGGCGAGATCGGGGTCGATCTCGGCCACCTCGACGCCGTCCACGTGCGGAACGGCCCGCGCCACCGGATCGGCGAGAAGGCCGGTGCGTTCGGTCGCGGGCTCCCAGTGCAAGCTCATCCCATCTCCTCGGTCGCTTCTCCTTGGACCCTAACCCGGTCGCCGGAGCAGCGTGCGACGTCACGGGGACTGCAGCACTCGCTGGTGCAGCAGGGTGACGACGCCGCGGGCGGACTCCATGGCCCCCGCCTGCCAGGCGATCAGATGGGTGAGCCAGTCGCCCGTGAAGTAGACCCTTCCGGCGGGGCGTTGCAGAAGAGTGAAGGACGAATCAATGGACGGCCAGCGCACCCACCCACCCTGGATGTGCTCCTGGCGCTCCCATGCGATGGAGACGCCGGACAGGACGTTCTGGCGGTACTTCTCGCCGTGGATCTTCTTGCCCTGGGTGAGCGCCCTGCGCCTGCGGTCCTCGGGGGTGAGGGCTCCGTACAGCTCGGCGCCGCGCTCGACGTTGTAGTAGCCGACCAGCAGGCCGCGCTCCGCGTGGTAGTCGTGGGACGGGTACCAGATGTGAGTGATGTCGAGGTCCGTCTCCGTCACGCCGCCGTAGATGTGGTCCTCCAGCTCCCACCAGCGCCTGCCGTACTCCAGGCCGATCTTTCCCGCGGCGACCGGGACCGGCGTCTTGAGCGCGGTGGTGACCTGGGCGCCCAGGTTGTGCGGGATCTTAGCGAGCACGTGCGGGGGGAGGGCGGCGATGCAGTAGTCGGCCTTGACGCTGCCGCCGTTCCAGACGACCTCCACGCCGTCGTCCATGGTGGTGATCCTGGTGACCTTGGCGCCCGTCGTGATGGAGTCCTCGCCCACGGCCTCCACCAGCCGGCTGACGATCGCGTCCATGCCGCCGACGGGCTGGAACATGGGGGTGGCCTGGTCGAAGCCGAAGTTGTTGGTGATGGCCCGGCCGGTGCCCGCGGCGAGGATCTGATGGAGCGGGCCCGGAGGGTCGAGGAGAACCCCACCCTCTATCGCCGGAAATGTCGTGAAACCGCGGCGTGACGACCCTTCGTATTCCAGCCTGGGCCCCAGGTCGCCGAACCTTTGGAGGAAATCGAGCAGGCGTTCCTGGTCGTCCTTGGTGATGGCCTTGTCCAACGCACCAACATTTGTGGCTTTCGCCAACAATTCTGCGACATATCCATACATGTCGGCTCGGGCGGTCCGCGCCCGCATCGTCCGCCCGTTGGTGTGCACGTACGCGGCGGCGTTGTCGTTGATGAAGGTCTCGATCGGGATGCCCAGTTCACGGCAGTAGTCGAGGGTGACCATCCACGGGGCGATCCTGGCGGGGCCCGCGTTGAAGTAGACGCCCTCCCCGAACGTCACCTCCTGCGCCGGGCCGTTCAGCTCGCTCAGCCGGTCGCCGCCGCGCAGCGTCAGGTTCCGCCCACCGGCCTTCTCCCTGGCCTCCAGCAGCGTGCAGTCATAGCCGGCCTTGTTCAGCTCGTACGCCGCCGTGAGCCCCGCCACCCCCGCGCCGATGACCACGACCTTGGCCGCGCCCTTGCCGCGCAGGGTGAAATCGCCCGGCCTCGGGGCCACGTAGTCCTTCGACTGCTCCGAGGGCGCCAGCCCTAACGCGCCCATGGCCGCGTACATGGCGCCCGCGCCGCCGACCGCCCCCAACCCGACGAGCAACCCGCGCCGGGTCAGCGCCGCGCCTTCCACGTCACCCGCCCCCTACACCCGTCACCGGTCACGTCATCTCAGCCGTACGGCCCGCTGCCGCAGGCGACCTGGCCGCCGATGGTGGCGAAGATGCCGAACAGCGCCATGATCTGGGTGAAGTCGTCGGTGGTGAACTCGGTGTGCCGCGACCCTGCCGACTTCACCCCGGGGACGAGCGCCACGGCGGCGGCGATGGCGGTGGAGTTCCACTCCACCCCCAGCGTGTACGGTGCCGCCAGCTCATAGGGCGTGAAATCGCTCAACCGGCCGAGTGCCCGCGCCATGACCTCACGAATCCTGGCCTGAGCCACGCTCGGCGGCAGCAGCTCGGCCGCGAACTTGTCGATCCCCTTCTTCACCGCGACCGTCTCGACGTCGCCGAGCAGCTCGCGCGCCTCCTCGCCGACGGCCTCGTCCCCGGTCACCACCGCGACCGGCACCCCGTGGAACCCGGCGCACGCGGCGACGAGCCGGGTCTCCCCGCACAGCTCGCCGTTGAGGTAGACGTTCTGGATCTCCTTGCCCATCCAGGTGTGGTTCAGCACGCCGTGCTGCACGCCCGCGCGGGCGTGGTAGCCCACGAAGCAGGCGGCCTGGAACGAACCGTCGAGCCCCTGCGCCATCCGCTGCGCCTTGCCCGGCCCGCGTACGAGGCTGGCCCGGGGATCGAGCAGGTCGATCCGGAGGTTCTTGGTCGACCCGTGGGCGTCGTTGACCAGCACGCCGGTCGCCCCCGCGTCGAACGCGCCCTCGACGGCCGCGTTGGCGTCGGCGGTCATCAGCTCGCAGCCGCGCTCGTACCCGCGCTTGCCCGCGTGCATCTCCTCGGGGTCCGTCAGCCCCGTCACGCCCTCCATGTCCACCGACAGATAGACCTTCACGTGCCCTGCTCCTTCATCGATCCGCGCCCGCCCGGCCGACCGCCCGGCGTCAGGTGCCCCAAGTCTCCACCCGCCGCACCTCGTCGTGCGTCATGAGCCCCACGTGCGCCTCCATGTACGCCGCCGCCTCGGCACGCCACGGGGCCGGGATCTCGTCGAGAGCCTTCGGGTAGCAGTGGTCGAGCCAGGCGGAGGACTCCTCCGTGGCGTCGAAATAGTCGAGCACCTCCGCGAACAGGGTGTGCTCGATGCCGGGGACACGCGCGAGCCCGTACTCGACCATCTCCTGGCCGCCGTAGGGCGGCTTCTTCAGCCACGACTGCGCGGCGCGGTGCCTGGCGGTCATGGGGGTGTCGAGCGGGCGACGCTCGATGGCGGCCTGGATGAGCTCCTTGTACAGGCACTTGCCGCAGGCGCGGCACGGCCCGTCGGTGCCGCGCAGGCACCAGCGCACGTACGTCCTGAGATCGGAGTTCAGGGCCAGGCGCATGGTGACCGCCTCGCTCACGCCGCCAACGGGTAACACAATGTGCACGCCCGCCGCCGCGAACAAACGGCCCCATCGGCCGTGCGGCGCCCACATGGGGTTGTCAGGGGTGTAGCGCAACACATAGCGATCCCCGCCGAGCCAGCGTGAACCGAGTTCATAGCCGAAGGCCACCCCTCCGAGGTCCAGCTGGTCGGCCAGGAGCAGCGCGCCCGCCGCCACCGCATGGTGCTCGGGATAGCCGGGACGCGGCTCGGCGAGGGTGTACTCCAGGTCGGAGGTGACCACGGACAACTCGCGGCCTGTCCGCTCGGCCAGCCTGGCCAGCACGTCGGACCGGTAGTGGGGCCAGCGGTTGGGGACCCGCCGGTGCGGCACCCGCTGGAAGTGCACGAACGGCGCCTCAGCGTAGATGGCGGCCGCCGCGACGGAGTCCGCGCCGCCGCTGTACGAGATCGCGAGCCTGTCCCCCGGGCCGCGCTGCTCCGCTCCCACCGGGCCCGCGTCGATCCCCCAGCCGACGTGCAGGGCCTCGGCCAGCTCCGCCGATATGGCCCGGTCGAAGGAGACGCGCCGGCGGGTCCACGGCGCGACGATCGTCCACGCGGCGAGGGCGAAGAGGTCGGGGTGCGCGTCGCCGGGGACGCCGCCGACGGAGCAGGAGTTGGTGGCCAGCTTGATGGGGTACTCGTCGGAGGCCTTGCCGGTGATCTCGTCGTCGGGGTCCAGGCGGAACGTCAGGTCGGCGCCCGTCCAGGTCACGCGCACGGCTGCTCCTCGGAACGCCCCCGCACCCGCTCGTCCCCGGAACGCCCCTGCACCAGCTCGTCCGCCGCACGCCCCGGCGTGCGCTCCGCCTCCGGCGGGACGCGCCCGGCGCCCGCCCGCTCTACCGCCTCGGCTGTCGTGCGGGAGGTCGCGGGGACCTCTCCTCCGGCCAGGCGGGTACGCAGGTCGTCGATGGCCTGCCAGACGAGGACCTCGTTCTGCAGCACACCGTCCAGTGCCTTGGCGGTCTCCTGCGCGAGCCGGTGGGCGTCGTCGGCCTTGCCGTAGGCCCTGTCGGCCTTGCCGTAGGCGCTGTCGGCCTTGACCCCGACGCTGCCGACCCTGCTGTCGGCGCTGCCTGCCTTGTCGCCGGCACCCGCGCCGTGGGTGGTGGCGGCCGCCGGCGGGCGCGCGTTCCGCAGCCGTTCCACCTCGCCCTGCAGGGTCGCCATCTCCCGGCGCAGCGTCTGGACCTCCCAGAGCGCGTCCCTGATGTCCTGACGGTGATCGGCGATCGAGATGTAACGGGAGTCGAACCACGTACGCACGGCTTTGCGCAGCCGGACAGGGACGGGAACGCGCATCATGAAACGCCACGATACTGGCAAACCACAGCCGGGACGGACGAAGCTACCGATGGGTTATCAAGGTCCTCCAGCAGCTCCGTCCAGTTTGCGGTGACATGTCCAGAAGGACATTATCGCCCCGTGAACTTGGGCTTGGACTTCTCGGCGAACGCCCGCATGCCGATCTTGGCGTCGTCGGTGGCGAAGAGGCCGGCGAACTGCAGCCGCTCGATCTCGAGGCCGGTGTCCAGGTCGACCTCCAGCCCCTGGTCAACGGCCTGCTTGGCGGCACGGAGCGCGACCGTGGGCCCGCCGACGAACGTGGCCGCCCATTCGAGGGCGGCGGTGTAGACCTGCTCGTCCGGCACCACCCGGTCGACCAGGCCCATCGCGAGGGCCTCGGCGGCGGGCACGTGACGCCCGGTGAGGATCAGGTCTTTGGCTCTGGCCGGGCCGACCAGGCGGGGCAGGCGCTGGGTGCCGCCCGCGCCGGGGATGATGCCGAGCAGGATCTCGGGCTGGCCCAGCTTGGCCGACTCCCCGGCGACCCGGAAGTCGGCGCAGAGGGCGAGCTCGCAGCCGCCGCCCAGCGCGTAGCCGGTGATGGCGGCGATGACCGGCTTGCCGATGCGGGTTACGGCGGTGAAGCAGTCCTGCAGCGTACGGGAATGAGTGGACATGTCGGCATAGGACATGTCGGCCATCTCTTTGATGTCGGCACCCGCCGCGAAGACCTTCTCGCCACCGTAGACGATCACCGCCTGCACCTGCGGGTCGGCGTCGACGATGCCGGCGGCCTCGCCGATCTCCTGCTGGACCTGGCCGTTGAGGGCGTTCATCTTCGGACGGTCAAGACGGATCGTGGCGATCTGGTCGGCCACCTCGACGCTCACAAACTCACCCATACATCGAACCTAACAGAGCGGGATCGTCCCGCCCCGTCAGCGGGCCGCCGCGGACTTGACCTCCTGGGCGATGCGCTTGCTGCGGGACACCCGTACGAGTGCGGCGGACAGGCGGGCCAGCTCGTGGCCGGACTCGGCCAGCCGGGCCAGCGAGCGCTCCTGGCGCGGCAGCCCCACCTCGGCCGCCCCGTCCAGCACCTTCTTGTCGAGGTGCGGCGCGACCTGGGGCCAGACGGCCTGGACCTCACGCAGGAAGATGTCCGCGCCGGTCGGCCCGAGCCCGGGGAACTCCGTCAGCAGCTCGTGGATCCCGCGCGGGTCGCCTCCCGCCTCGTCGCGCAGGCGGCGCAGGTCGCCCTTCCACCGGTCGAGCAGCAGTTCGGCCCCACGGCCGAGCATGGTGGCGGTGCGCTCGTCGTAGCGGCGGTAGTGGCCGCGTCCCAGCGCGTCCACCCGGTCCTGCCAGCTAGCCTCCCGCATGGCCTTCGGCGTCGAGTACCCGGCCGCGAACAGCTCACGAGCGGCCGCCACGGCCACGTCCGCCGAGATCCGCGCGCTGAGCAGGGTGGCGAGGACGAGCAACTGGTAGAGCGGTTTCGGCTGGTCGGCCAGCTTGATGCCGGCCTCGGCGGCGTACGTGCGGCCGTATCGGTCGAGCAGTACGTCCATGACTGCTTCTTCGGTCTTGGTCATGAGCGTCCCGCTACCCGCGACCCGTACGGGCATGCCGGGCCACCCGCTTTCCGGTGGAGGCCTGCCCGGGTTTGGGGCGCAGGCCGGAGGGGAGGCGGAGGTTTCACGACTGAAAGGAGCCTGTTGTGCTGACGCTTACAGACAACGCCGTTGAGGCGATCCGCGACCTCATGGTCGGCCAGGAGGTGCCGGCCGACGCCGGCCTGCGCATCGCCCCCAAGGCCGATGAGGCGGGGACGCTCGAAGTCACTCTGGTGAGCACGCCCTACGCGGGCGACCAGGTCGTGGAGAAGGAAGACGTGCGGGTCTTCGTGTCGGAGGACGCGGCGCCGATTCTGGACGACAAGGCGCTGGACGCCGAGCAGAGCGTTCCTGGGCAGCCGACGTTCAGCCTGGGACGTGCCTGACCGTTCATCGCGGGGGGACATAGCGGTCGATCCATGTCACGATGACGACGCGTCCGATTCAGGGAGTGTCCGATGCGTGACGATCCGCTGTTCCCCGAACCGGTGGCTCGCGCGCTGGCCGACTACCGTGCGCTGCGCGACACGCACGGCGTCTGCTGGGGCGAGCCGCCTCTCACGTACGTCGTCCAGGCCTGGGCCACCGTCTTCCTCGACAACCGCTACGACTTCTGGGGGGCGGCGCTGCGCCTGCTCGCCGAGCGCCATCCCGGAATCCCCCAGGACGAGCTCGAAGACCTACTCGGCGAGGTGGACGCCGACGAGGTGGTGCGCGACGCGCTCGGCGGCGACGTCGTGGACAACCTGCCCGCACTGCGGCTGACCCCCGGAGGGGTCATGCTGGAGGCGGTGACACAGGTCGTGCTGGACGACCGGCCGTTCCGCACGTCACTGCTCGTCGACTCCAGCAGGGACGCGCCCGTCACGGTCGTGGCGGACGGCACCGCGTACGAGGTGCCGCCGCGCGGCGCCAAGGTGGTCGAGGCCGGCGAGTCCGTCACCGCCGGCGGCCGGCCGGTGGACCTGGCTCCGCTGCGCCGCCGGGCGACGCGGGCAGCGGTCAGGGTGCGGGCGGGGTTCCCGTGCCGGTGGAGCGTCACGGGCGCGAACGGCCAGGGCTGGTATCCCGAGGGCGCCCCCCGCAAGGTCGACGCCCAGCGCCGGCCGTACTTCCATGGCGACGACCTCGTGGTCGCGGTGCCCGCCGAACCGGTCACGGTGACGGTGGCGAGAGGGATGGAGTACACGTCGGCCGAGGTCGTCATCACCCCGGAGGCGGGCGCGGAGACGCTGGTCGAGCTGGCGCCCGAACGGCTCTACGACGCCGCCGCCCGTGGGTGGTACGGCGGCGACCTGCACGTACACCTCAACTGGATGGGCGAGGAGCCCGCCGCGCCCGAACTGGCCGCGGCGGCGCAGCACGGCGAGGACCTGCACGTGCTCAACCTCGTGGCGGGCAACGTGGCGAGCGGGCGGGTCTACGACCTGGAGGCGCTCGCGCACTGGGCGGGCGAGGACCTGCCGTGGTCGGACGACAGGCATCTGGCCAGGATCGGCGTCGAATACCGCAGCGACCTGGCGGGGCACCTCACCGCGTTCGGGCTGCGCGAGCCGCCCCGGCGCTGCCACACGGGCTTCCAGGGCACGGCCGACTGGCCGCCCAACACCGTGGCGTGCGAGGAGCTGCGGGCGCTCGGCGGGGTGATCGGGTACGGGCATCCTTTCCACACGGCGTTCGGCGAGGACGATCCGCCCGGCGCGGTGCTCGGCCGCGGGCGCAACTGCTCGGCCAGGGAGATCGTCGCGGACGCGGCGCTGGGCCTGGTCGACGCCCTCGACGTGCTCAACCACTCCTCGATCGAGGCCACCGCGGCCGTCTACCGGCGGCTCGTCGGCGCGGGCAACCGGCTCGCGGTCACGGCCGGCACCGACGCGGTGTTGTCGTTCTGCCGCCGGGGGACCGCGTCGAGCCCGCCCGGGTGGGAACGGGTGTACGCCAACGTGGCGGGCCCGCTCACGGCCGAGTCGTACGCCGAGGCGATCCTGCTCGGCCGCACGTTCGCCACGACGGGACCGTGGCTGGAGCTCACGGTGAACGGGCACGGGCCGGGCGACACGGTGGATCTCGCGGCCGGGCGGCGCGCGGAGATCGTGGTCACCTCGATCGGCCCCGAGGTCGAGCGGCTGGAGATCCGCACCGCCGACGGCGTGCTGGCGCAGGGCCCGCCGGGGCGGCTGACCACGTCGCTGGTCGCGGACGAGCCGACGTACGTGGTCGCCGTCGCCACCGGCCCGCCGCATCCGCGCACCCTGCACGGGCGCGGCGCGTACGCGCACACCAGCCCGGTGTACGTGAACGTCGCGGGCTCCCACGTGGCCAGGGAGGCGGACGTGCGGTGGTGTCTGGCGTGGCTGGACCGGCTGGAGGAACTGCTGCGCGAGTTCGGCACGTTCGAGACCGAGGAGCAGCTCGGCGACCATCTGGAGGTGTACGAGCGGGCCAGGGAGGTCTATCGCGGGCGGCTGGCCTGAGCGTCCGGCATCGAGACGACGTACTTGCCGCGGGCGGTGCCGGGAACGTAGGGGAAGCCGAGCCCGAAGTCGTCCTTGATGGCTCCGCTCGTGAGCATGAGGTCGGCGGGGTTGAGTGAGGCCGCCGCGACCCTCACCAGGATCCGGCCTGGGCCAGGTTCGGGAATCGGCAGGTCCTCGATCCGGAGCAGCTCGGGAGGACCGTATTCCCGGGCGACCAGTGCTTTCATCATGGGCACACCCTTCCCCATAATCGGAGAAATTTTCTCCGCTTTCCAGACGTTATGCTGCTGTGGAGAGCCACGTCAAGCGATCCCCAGCACACGAGAGGCGGCCAGCCGATATGCGCGCGCCGGGCCAACTGAGAGCGGACGCACAACGCAACCGGGAGCTCATCCTCGACACGGCCAGGGGGGTGTTCGCCGAGCAGGGCCCCGACGCCACGATGGACGAGGTCGCGCGGCTCGCCGGCGTGGGGGCGGGCACGCTCTACCGGCACTTCCCCGACCGCGACAGCCTCATCCACGCCGTGCTGGCCGACGCCCTCGAACGCATGATCTCGCTCGCGCAGAAAGCGCGCGAGGAGGAGACGTGGGCCTGGGACGCGCTCAGCCGGTTCGTCCACGGCTGCGCCGACCTGCGGCTCGACCTGCTCCTCTCGGTCGCGGGGGCGCAGGTGCACCGCGTGGCCGGCACGCCCGAGATCGACGAGGGCCGCGTCCGCCTGCTTGAGGTGCTCGACCAGATCGTGCGCGCCGCCCACGACGAGGGGGCGCTGCGCACCGACGTCGGCACGGGCGACGTCATGGGGGTCGTCGGGCTACTCGTCCGCGGGCTGCCCACGCTGCCCGCGGACCTGGGCGACGAGCTACGGGAGCGCGCGGTGCGGCTGGTGCTCGCCGGCATGCGCGCCCACCCGGCGCCCTCCCCGCCCGAGGAGCCGCTGACGGCCGAAGCGCTGACCCGGCGCCTCAGCGCCGAACGCCACGGCTGAACCCGCGCCCCTAGCGGTGGGCTCAGAGGTCGCCGGAGAGGCGTTCGACGCCGCGGAGCAGGGCGGAGTGGTCGAGCGAGCCGTCGCCGGACGCGTTGGCGGCGGCCACGAGCTGGGCGACCAGCGCGCCGAGCGGCAGCACCACCCCCGCCTCGCGGGCCGCCGACGTGACGATGCCCATGTCCTTGTGGTGCAGGGCGATGCGGAAGCCCGGCTCGAACGCGTGGTCCAGCATGTTGCCGCGCTTCTGGTTCAGCACCGCCGAGCCCGCCAGGCCGCCGCCGAGCACGTCGAGCGCCGCCTCCAGGTCCACTCCGTACGCCCTCAGGAACACGACCGCCTCGGCCAGCGCCTCGATGTTCGCGGCGACGATGAGCTGGTTGGCCGCCTTGACCGTCTGGCCCGCGCCGCTCGGCCCGACGTGCACGACGGTCCTGCCCACCGTGTCGAAGATCGGCTTGGCCGCGGCGAAGGCGTCGTCATCGCCGCCCACCATGATGGACAGAGCGGCGTTCTTCGCGCCCGCCTCGCCTCCGGAGACGGGAGCGTCGAGATAGCGCAGGCCACGGGCGGACGCCTCAGCGGCCAGCTCGCGGGTGACGTCGGGACGGATCGACGAGAAGTCGATGATCAGCGTGCCTGGAGCGGCGTGCGCGAACACGCCGTCATCGCCGGTCAGCACGGCCTGCACGTCCGGGGAGTCGGGAACCATGAGGGCGACCACGTCGGCTCCCGTCACGGCGTCGGCGATCGAGGCGGCCGCGCGGCCGCCCGCCTCGGTCAGGGCCCTGGTCTTCTCGGGCGAGCGGTTGTAGCCGGCCACGGTGTGCCCGGCCCTGACCAGGTGCACGGCCATGGGGCTGCCCATGATGCCGAGGCCGATGAAGGCGATGGTGCTCACGACGTTCCTCTCCCTTGGTGCGCCCGGCGTTGCGATCCGCCCCGCGCTGGTCTGTCTGTCTCGCCGTTCTCTCCCGCGCCGGTCTTTCAGGCGGCTCGGTCCGGGCGGGGGAGCCAGTCGAAGGCGCCGGGGCCGTCGGAACGGTATTCGAGGCCGACATATCCGTCATATCCGGCTGCGTACACGTCAGCGATCCACTGCCGGAGCGGCAGCGACCCCTCACCCGGCGCACCCCTGCCCGGAGCGTCGGCGATCTGTACGTGCGCGATGCGCGCGGCGTGCCGTTCGATGACGGCGGGCACGTCGTCGCCGTTGACGGCCAGGTGGTAGAAGTCGGCCAGCAACCCCACGTTGGGCACCTCGGCCAGCCGGTCGAGCACGGTCACCGCGTCGGCGGCCGTCAGCAGCGGATAGCGCGGCGCACCGCTGACCGGCTCGACGAGCACGGTGCCGTCGACTCCGCGCGCGCAGGCCGCCAGCATTTCCACGGCCAGGTCGTCCTGCTCCTTCGCATCGGCCCCTTCGACGCGGTTGCCGTACAGGGCGTTGAACGCCCGGCAGCCCAGCCGCTCGCCGATGGCCGCCACCACGGGGATGTTGTCGAGCAGCTCGCGGGAGCGCCCGCGCCACGACACCAGGCCGCGGTCGCCGGCCGCCATGTCGCCCGCGAAGAAGTTGAGCCCGGTCAGCCGCACGCCCGCGTCCTCGACGGCGCGTACGAACGCGTCCACGTCACGGTCGGCGGGCACGGCGCGCGGCCACGGCCACCAGAACTCGACCGCCGTGAACCCGTCGGCTGCCGCCGCGGCGGGGCGGTCGAGCAGGGGCAGGCCGGTGTAGAGGATCGAGCAGTTGACGGTCCAGCTGGTCACATGAGCTCCTACGCGGTGGCCTCTCCCGACCGCTCGCGGCGCAACTGGCCGAGCAGGCGGCCCTGGGCCTGGTCGAGATGGTGGGCGAGGCGCTGCTGGGCCCGCTCGGGGTCGCCGTCGCCGATCGCCTTGAGAATGTCGTCGTGCTCGTGCACCACGTTCATGGGGTGCGTGGTCCTGTGGGCCTGGAACTGGCCCATCGTCAGGTGCACCTCGCCGAGGATCACCTCGTGCATGCGTGACAACCGCCGGCTGCCCACGGCCGCGACCAGCGCGGAGTGGAAGGCGATGTCGGCCTCCACCTGGCTGGCGAAGGCCATGTCACCGGCCGCCGCCTTCATCGCCGCCTGCGCGCGGGCGGCGGGCTGCGGCACGGTGGCGGTGCGGGCGAGCGCCGCGACCGCCGCGCGTTCGACGGTCTCGCGGCTGAAGTACAGGTCGCGGATGTCGTCCTCGTCGAGCTTGGGGACGACCGCGGTCTTGTGGGCGGTGCGGCGCAACAATCCGAGCGCGGTGAGCCGTTCCAGGCACGCCTTCGCGGTGGGCCGTGCGACGCTGTACTCGCCGGCGATGCGGATCTCGGTGAGCTTCTCCCCCGGCGCGATCTCGCCGTTGACGATGCGCTTGCGCACGGACTCGTAGAGCGCATCCGTCAGAGACGAAGGGCCAAGAGAAAAGCTGGTCTGGCCGTCCAAAGGGCCCCTCCCAAGGATCGCCGAACGCCGGGGCTTAATCGTCAGACAAGTATACTAGCCTCAATACCCGGCCGCCTTGTCGACGACGTTCCGCAGCGGCTCGCCACGGGCGAACCTGCCCACGTTGTCGAGCATGATCCGCACTCCCCGGCGTGCGGTCTCCCGCGTGGTGGCGCCGTTGTGCGGGGTGACGATGACGTTCGGCAGCGTCCAGAACGGGCTGCGCGGAGGTAGCGGCTCCACGCCGTGCGCGTCCAGCCCGGCCCCCGCGATCTCACCCCGCCGCACCGCGTCGAGCAGGGCGTCGTCGTCCGCGATGCCGCCGCGCGAGACGCAGACGAAGCACGCCGTACGTTTCATCGCGGCGAACGCGGCCCGGTCGAAACGCCCCGAGGTGGCCGGCGTGAGCGGCGCCGTCACCACCACGAAGTCGCACGCGGTCAGGAACCGGTGGAAGGCGTCCTGGCCGAACAGCTCGTCCACGCCCGGCGCGGGCACGCCGGTCCTGCGGCGCATGCCGAGCACCCGCATGTGGAACGCCTTCGCCTTGGCCGCGAGGTCGAGCCCCGCGTTGCCCAGCCCGTAGAGGCCGACGGTCGCGCCCGCCAGCTCGCCGTGCGTGTGACGGTCCCATCGGCGCTCCGCCTGCGCGCGCTGCCAGCGGGGGACGTCCCTGCTCAGCATGAGCATCAGCAACATCGCGTGCTCGGCCAGCGGGATCGCGCCGTTGCCCGCGGACGACGTGAGCGTGACGTCGCTGTCGAGCAGCGCGCCCGACAACACGCCGTCCACGCCGGCGGCCGGGCTGTGCACCCAGCGCAGCCTGCGCGCCCTGGCCAGCAGGGCGTCCGGCACGTGGCCGACGACGGCGTCCGCCTCCTCGATGCCCTCGGCCGGGTCCGCCCCGAACGCGACGCTCGCCCGCGGGGCCGCCTCTCGCACGCCGCGGCGCACGTCCTCGTCGTGGTCGCCGGTGAACAGAATCCTCATTTGAGCCCCGTCGTGGCGATGCCGCGGATGAGCTGCTTCTGCGCGACGGCGAAGAAGATGAGCACCGGCAGCAGCGACACCAGCGACATCGCGAACAACATGCCCACGCCGCCCTGCGACTCGGAGTCGACCATGGAGTTGAGCGCCACCGGCACCGTGAACATCTTCGGCGACGTGAGATAGATCAGCGGCACGAAGAAGTCGTTCCACGTCCAGATGAACGTGAAGATCGTGGTGGTGACGAGCGCGGGCCGCATCAGCGGCAGGATCACGTACCAGAAGGTGCGGAACGGCCCCGAGCCGTCGATCCAGGCCGCGCGGTCGAGGTCGCGCGGGATGGTCCTGATGAACTGCACCATCAGGTAGATGAAGAACGCGTCGGTGGCCAGGAACTTCGGCACGATCAGCGGGAAATACGTGTTCACCAGGTCGAGCTGCGAGAAGAAGATGTACTGCGGGATCACCAGCACGTGCATCGGCAACATCACCGACACGAGCGTGATCGCGATATAGACGCCGCGCATCCTGAACTCCAGCCTGGCCAGCGCGAACGCGGTCAGCGAGCAGGAGAACAGGTTGCCGGCGATCGCGCCGACGGTGACGAGCAGCGAGTTGAGGAAGAAGACCGAGAAGGGGCGGTTGAGCGCGTGCCAGCCCTCGACGAAGTTGTCGAAGGTGATCTCGCTGGGGACGAGCCCGGGTTCGGTGAGGACGAGGTGGTCGGGCTTGAGCGAGCTGACGATCATCCAGGCCAGCGGATAGAGCATCAGCAGCACGAACGCGCCGAGGCCGAGGTGTTTGAGCAGGTCGCGGCGGACGCGCCGCCGCGCGGCCGCCTTTGATCGGGTACGCGCGGAGTCGAGGGTCGCGGTCGTCATCAGTCGTCTCCGTAGAAGACCCAGTATTTCGACAGGACGAAGTGCACGGCCGTCACCAGGCAGATCGCGGCCATCAGCATCCACGCCAGCGCGGAGGCGTAGCCCATGTCGAAGTTCGTGAATCCCTGCTGGTAGATGTAGAGCGTGTAGAACAGCGTCGAGTTGGCAGGGCCTCCGGTGCCGCCGCTGACGACGTGGGCCTGGGTGAAGGTCTGGAAGGCGCCGATCGTCTGCAGGATCAGGTTGAAGAAGATGATCGGGGTCAGCAGCGGGATCGTGACGCCGGTGAACTGCCGGACGACGCTCGCGCCGTCGACCCTGGCGGCCTCGTACAGCTCCTCGGGGATCTGGCGGAGACCGGCGAGGAAGATGACCATCGGCGAGCCGAACGTCCACACGTTCAGCACGATCAGCGTCGACAGCGACAGGCTCGGGTTCTGCAGCCAGCTGCCCAGCTCCAGCCCGAAGAACGACAGCGCCCGGTCCATCAGGCCGCTGTCGCCGAACACCTGCCGCCACAGGATCGCGACCGCGACGCTGGTGCCGAGCAGCGACGGGAGGTAGAAGGCGCTGCGGTAGAAGGCCAGGCCGCGCAGGCCCCTGTCGAGGACGAGGGCGAGCAGCAGCGCGAAGCCGAGCTGCAGCGGGATGGAGACCAGGACGTAAACCAGCGTCACCCGCACGGCCGCCCAGAAGTACTCGTCCTCGAACATCCGCCGGAAGTTCGCGAGGCCGTTGAACTCCGGCGAGCTGAGGATGTTGTAGTCGGTGAACGCGAGATAGAGGGAGGCGAGCAGCGGCACGGCCGTGACGAGAACGAGGCCGAGCCACCATGGGATGAGGAAGACGTGCGCGGCCGCGCCCTGGCCGCGCGGCCCTCGTCTGGCTCGCTTGATCGGCACGAGGATCTCCTAATGCGCCCGCGTGATGCCGGTCTTGATCTCGTCCAGGAGCCGCGTGGCGCCGTCGGCGGTGCTCAGCCGGCCGAGTGAGATCTCCTCGGCGGCCCGGGCCATGGCCGTGCGCCAGGTGCTCGTGCCCGGGGGCGCCTCGAAGCGGGGGCGGCGCTCGGCCTCGCGAACGCTGTGCACGGCGGTGAGCATCTCCTTCTCGTCCCCGCTCGCCGTGTCGAGGGTCTGCTGGAAGACCTTGGGGTTGACCGGCGCGCCCATGGTCAGGCCGACGGTCTTGAGCATGGCCGGGTCGTTGGTGTTGTAGTTGACGAGTTTGCCGGCCGCCTCCAGGTTCTCCTCGTCGATGCCCTGATATATCGCCATCCGGGGGAAGTACAGGAACGGATGGCCCGCCTGCGCGTCCTTGGCCACCGGCATGCCGCGCAGTTTGAAGCGGTGGTCGGGGAACATCTTGGCGTCGTCGATGATGTGGTTGGAGTTGCCCACCTTGGCCAGCACCTTCTCGCCGACCAGCGCCCAGTCGGGGCCCATGCCCTCCTGCTCGCTGAGCGTCAGCACGGCTCCGGCCTTCTGCATCTTGTCCCACCAGTCGAACCAGGCGCGCACGCTGTCGGCGGTGAAGCCCGCGTTGCCGTCCTCGGTCCACAGTTGCTCGCCGCGCTGGCGCAGCCACGCCTCGAACCACATGTCGGCGTCGGCCTCGTACGGCATGCCCTTGCGCCTGCCGGAGTTGTCCTTGGAGTAGTCGATGAGGAAGGTCGCCCAGGCGTCCCAGTCGGCGTCGCCGGGCGGGAGCTCGACGTCGTCCTCCTCGGCGAACGTCTCGTTGTAGCGCATGACGGGGACGAAGACGCCGAACGGCATGGTGTTGAGCTGCCCGTTCAGCTTGAACGAGTCCAGCTCCTGCTGGGAGTAGTCGGACAGGTCGAGAGTGGGGATGTCGTCGAGGCGGCGGTAGAGGTTGCTCTTGTTGTAGGTGAGCACCTGCGCTGAGGCGATCCAGAAGATGTCGGCGACGTCGCGGGCCGCCATCTGCGTCGTCATACGCTCCTGGAAGGCGGAGTACTCGGCGAACTCCGGCTCGACCTGGATGCCCGGGTTCTTGCCGGAGAACTCCTTGAGGGCCTTGGTGTAGTTCTGCTGCCGGATGGTGTTGCCCCACCAGGCGTATCTCAGCGTGGTGTCGCCGCCCCCCGCGTCCCCGCCGCATGCCACGAGGC
>NZ_SMJZ01000186.1 GCF_004348345.1 Nonomuraea longispora | reverse complement strand
GGGCGGGCGGCGCCGTTCCGCGTACGGTCAGCACCGCGACCCCGCCGCCCAGCGCCCGCCGCAGCCGCCCGACGACCGGTCCACTCCCCCTGGCGTCCCTGGGCTCCGCGGCACGGCCACCGACCGCCGCACCGGGAGCCGCCGCCGTGCCGGGGTTCACCGCGTGCAGATCTGCCGAGTCGAGGACCACGGGCACGGCGCCGTGCGCCACGAGCAGCCTGGCCTGCTCCGCGGCGGCCGGTTCCGCCGTACCGACCACGACGAGCAGCGGGCCCGGAGACCACCCGCCGCCCAGGGACGACCCGGTGACAGGAACCGGCGATCCGCCGCCCGGGGAGTGCGGTGGCCCGGCGGGCCCCGCGGCGCGCGCAGTGGCGTTCAGGGTGCGGCCCAGGGCGGCGGCCAGGCCGGCGGCGCCGACGAGCCGGGTTCCCGGGTCGCAGGCGAGCGCGGCCGCGACGATCGTGTCCAGGTCGGCGTCGGTCTCCGCGTCGCACACGGCCACCCGCCCACCCGCGACCGTCTCCGCCAGCGCCTCCCTGAGGGCGGCTTGACCGGCACGGACCGTGGCCAGCCCGACGCCTGCCGACGGCACCGCACCAAGGGCCGCAGCCACCGTACCCGGCCCGGCCCCGGACCCAGTGGCGGGCCCAGTGGCCGGCACGGTGGCTGACTGAGAGCGCCGTGCTCGGGTCGGCCCGCCGGCCAGTCCGACGGCGGGATCGGGGGTGCGTGTTTCGCGCAAGGGGATGCCGTGGATGAGGGGCACACCGTCCACGACCGTGCGACCGGCCTGCGGGAGCGCGGAGGCCAGCACCACGGGCACGGGGGCCGGGCCCGTGAACGTGGTGAGGCAGGCGTGGACGGTGGCGGCGATGTCGCCGCGCAGCAGCGAGTCGATCTTGACGAGGACGTGGCGGCCCGCCGCCCAGGCGAGCGCCTCCCGTACCAGGCCGGCGACCCCGGGACGGTGCCGGGTGTCGAGGTCGGCGACGAGTACGGGCGGCGCGGCGTCGTACGGCGGCCCGGACAGCACGATGCGCGCGGGGCGCGCGGGCGACATGAGCACGGCCGCTGTTTCCGCCGCGCCCGACAGGTCGTCCGCCAGGGCGAACACCGGAGCGTGGCCCACGCCCCCACCTCCAGACCCCGTCATATTGCGCGATTCACGCGGCGAGTATTGCACGAAACACGCAAGCTGTGCCACAGTTGCCCGCAAGCAACCCCGGGAACTGGACGGCGAGGTCCTGGGAGCGGGCCAGACCGCGAGGCCATCACGCCCATCCGCACCAGCGCAGAGGAGCCAGAGCGCATGACCGCCGCCGAGTTCGCCAGGAAGATCCGCAACCGGGAACGGGCCGTCGGCTACTGGGTGGTGCTGGACGCGCCCGTCGCCACCGAACGCCTGGCCCGACTGGGGTACGACTACGTGACGCTGGACCGCCAGCACGGGCTGATCGGCGACGCCGGGCTGCTGAGCAACCTCATGGCCATCGACGCGGGAGGCCGCTCCACCGGCCTGGTACGCGTGGAGTCGGGCGACCCGGCGGCCATCGGCAGGGCGCTCGACTTCGGGGCGGGCGGCGTGATCGTGCCGCTGGTCGACACGGCCGAGGACGCGGCACGCGCCGTGTCGGCCGCCCGCTACCCGGCCGCGGGCCGCCGATCGTACGGCCCCATGCGCTCCATGCTGAGGATCGGCCCGGCCCCCGCCGAGGCGGACGACAGCGTGCTGGTCCTCGCCATGATCGAGACGCCGCGGGGCCTGGCCGGCATCGAGGCCATCTGCGCCACTCCGGGACTGGACGGCGTGTACGTCGGCCCGTCCGACCTGTGCCTGGCCGTGGGCGGCCGGTTCCCCGGCGATCCGGAGGTCGCGGGGGTGTTCGAAGAGGCGCTGGAGACGATCAGGACGACCGCGGAGCGGGCCGGGATCGCGGCCGGCATCCACAACCCGGGTGGCGAGCAGGCCGCCCGGCGCCTGGCGGAGGGTTTCACGTTCGCCACCGTCGCCTCCGACCTCGTCCACCTGGAACAGGCCGCCGCCGCTCACCTGAAGGCCGCACGGTCGGAGTGATCGTGCCGGTCACCGCCTCAACGGGTCATGAGGTCGGCCCCGGTCCGCGGTCACGGCCAGGTCTTCGCCTCGGCGTCGAACAACTCCCTGTCGCTCTCCACGGGCAGCACGCACATCAGGTGCCCGCCGGGCGCGCGCAGCGTTCGGCACTCCTGCCACTGTGACACCTCGGTGGCGCCGAGCGCGACCAGGCGCCGGACCTCGGCCTCGACGTCGTCGGACTCGATGTCGATGTGGAAGCGGGGCTGCTCGTCGGCCGACTGGACGGCCACGGCGATGTTCGGTACGGCTCCGTGCAGCGAGATGAACTGTTCGTACCCTTCGAGCGGGCGTGCCGTGGCGCCGAGCGCCGCCGCCCAGAAGGCCGCCGCCTGGCCGGCTTCAGCGGTGGGTGTGTCGATGAGGAGGGCGTACACGCGGCTTCGATGCATGGTGATCACCCTATCGACCCGAACGGTGATATGTCGCCTTATGCGAGCTTTCGGTGGCGCTGTGTGCATATACCGATGCGGTACGGGTAGCGCCGTTGCATCAGCTCCTCGGAGGAGGAAACGTGGACATCAACCTAGGCCAAGGGATTGCGGACGTATTCCGGCAAATAGCATCGTTCGTCCCGAAGCTGGTCGCGTTCATCGTGATTCTCATCATCGGATGGATCGTGGCCAAACTGCTGGCGAAGATCGTCAACAAGGTGCTCGAACGTGTCGGCTTCGAGCGGGTCGTCGACCGCAGTGGCGTGCACCGCTGGTTGCAGCGGAGCGACTACACCGCCAGCGGCCTGCTCGCGAAGATCGTTTATTACGCGATCCTGCTGATCACCCTGCAGATAGCGTTCAACGTATTCGGGCCCAACCCGATCTCGGCGCTGCTGGCCTCCGTGGTGGGCTGGCTGCCCAAGGCCATCGTGGCCATCGTGATCATCGTGGTGGCCGGCGCCATCGCCAAGGCCGTCAGGGACATCCTCGCCGGCGCGCTGGGCGGGCTGTCCTACGGCCGCTTCCTGGCGACCCTGGCCGCGGTGTTCATCTGGGCGCTGGGCATCATCGCCGCGCTGAACCAGATCGGCGTCGCCACCACCGTCACCACGCCGGTGCTGATCACGGTGCTCGCCACCATCGGCGCGATCGCGGCGATCGGGATCGGCGGCGGGCTCATCCGGCCGATGCAGCAACGCTGGGAGCGCTGGCTGGGCCGCATCGAGGCCGAGGCGCCCCAGGCGAGGGCGCACGCGGAGGCGTACCAGCGCGGCCGTGAGGACGCCCGGTCGATGACCGAGGAGACCACGCAGGTGCGGACGATGCCGGGTGGGCGCACCACCCGCTCGGACATGCCTCCGGAGTAGGCGACCGTGACGGCCTCCGCCGACTGGGCCGCCCGCACGTCCCGCCCGCCCTCACTCGACCGGCCCGGCCTTCGGGGGCCCGGGCCGTGCCGGTGAGGGCGCCGGTGAGGGCGCCGGTGAGAGCGCCGGTGAGAGCCGGCGAGGGGCGGGTGAGCGCGGTCAGGCCGGGTGGCCGTCCTCGAGCAGGTCGAGCTCGCGCGCCAGCCAGCAGACGGCCGTCAGCCGCAGCGCCGGCGCATCCGGCTCGCCGCTGAAGATCCACCCACGGTGCCGCAGCTCGTCCAGGAACCCGAGCAGGTAGTCGCCCAGCGTCTCCCGGTCGAGCGGGATCGCGTCGCGCAGCACCGCCGCGTGCTGGTCGACCGCGGCCACCATGCCGGGGTCGGCGTGCATCCTGGCGAGCTGGGCGTCGCCCAGCGCGTTCATCAACCACCGCAAGGGCGAAGCCGCCCATCCCTCCTCGAAAACCACCCGCCAACCTTAAAGCATTTTCCAAGGTCAGGGACCCTCTGGCCCGATTTCGTCCAGTGTGCGGCGGGCCACCGCGAACGCGGCGTTGGCGGCCGGGACCCCGCAGTAGACGGCGGTCTGGAGCAGCACCTCCTTGATCTCGTCGGGGGTGAGCCCGTTGCGCAACGCCGCCCGTACGTGCATGGCCAGCTCGTCCAGGTGCCCTCTGGCGACGAGGGCGGTGAGGGTGACGCAGCTGCGGGTGCGCCGGTCCAGCCCGGGTCGGTTCCAGATCTCGTTCCAGGCGTAGCGGGTGATGAAGTCCTGGAAGTCGCGGGTGAAGCCGGTCGTCGCGGCGATGGCACGGTCGACGTGCGCGTCGCCGAGCACCTCACGCCTGGTGCGCATCCCGGCGTGTCCGCCGGCATCCCGCAGGTGGCGGGTGATGGCGGCGGCGACGGCCTCGGGGCGCTCGACGGCGGCCAGGTGAGACGCCCCCGGCACGACCGTGAGCGACGCTCCCGGGATGCCGCCGGCCAGCGTGAGCGCGTGGTCGAGCGGCGTGGCGGGGTCCTCGGCCCCCGCGATCACCAGGGTGGGCGCGCCGACCTCGCCGAGCCTGCCCGTCACGTCGAAGGCGGCCAGGGCCTCGCAGCAGGCGGCGTACGACGGGGCGTGCACCTCCGCCAGCCCTTCCAGCAGCCACCGCCCGTCGAAGCCGGGCGTGAACCAGCGTTTCTCCAGCGCCGGGGCGAGCGCGGCCACCCCTTGGGCGCGTACCAGCTCGGCCCGCTCCCGCCACGGTCCCGGCTCGCCGAAGCGGGCCGACGTGCAGCACAGCACGAGCCCGCGCACCCGGCCGGGCTCGCGCAGGGCGACGGTGGTGGCGACGGCGCCGCCGAGCGAGATGCCGCCGATCGCGAAGCGCTCGTCACCGGCGAGTTCGAGTACGGCCGCAGCCAGGTCGCCGACCGTGAACGCGGTGGCGGGCGGGGAGCCGCCGTGGCCCGGCAGGTCGTACCTGAGCACCCGCCAGGACGTGGTGAGCTCGGCGAGCTGGGGGCGCCAGACCTCGGTCGTGGTGCCGAGCGAGGGCCCGAGCACCAGCAGCGGCGCGCCGGACGGGCCGTCCACGCGGTGGTGGAGTTTCACGGCTGCTCCCGGTAGGTGGCGAGAATGCGGTCGACGAGCCGCCCGGCCGCGCCGACGTAGGCGGACGGGTCGAGCAGGTCGTCCGGGTCCTGGTCGAGGCCTGCCTCGGCCAGGGCGTCGCCGAGCCGGAGCGGCCCGGGCCGGGGCATGATCTCGGCGAGCCTGTCGTGCCCGAGGTGGGCGGCGAGGCGTTCGGCGACGAGGCGTCCGCCGGTCAGCCCGGCGTTGGCGCGCATCCGTTCGGGGAAGACCTGGAGCCCGCCCACGAGCTCGGCGGCGGTCTCGGCCGCGCCGCCGGTCAGGCGGAGCGCCTCGCGCAGCGGCAGCCACTCGGCCTGCCAGGCCCCCGCTGCCCGCTCGTGCTCGCCGACCTGGCCGAGCACCTGCGTGTAGGCGGGCACCTGGAGCGCGGCCGACCGGACCAGTACGGACAGCGCGGGGTTACGCTTCTGCGGCATGGCCGAGGAACCTCCGGACGACGACTCGGCCACCTCCCCCACCTCGGTCTGGGCCAGCAGGATGATGTCGGTGGCCGGTTTGCCGAGCGCGCGGGCGGTGCCGGCGAGCGCGGCGCCCAGGTCGGTGACGGCGGAGCGCTCGGCGTGCCACGGCGCCTCGGGCGCGGCCAGCCCGATCTCCTCGGCGAACACCTCCACCAGGGCCAAGGCGGCGGGCGGGTCCTGCTCGGCGAAGGCGGCCAGGGTGCCGGCCGCGCCGCCGAGCTGGGCGGGCAGGCGCAGCTCGCGCAGCCGGGCGCGGGCGCGCATGAGCCCCGCCAGCCACTGCGCCGCCTTCAGCCCGAACGTCGTCGGCACCGCGTGCTGCCCCAGCGTGCGCGCGGCCATCACCGTGTCCCGGTGACGCCCGGCCAGCTCGCTCAGGTCGTCCATGACGGCGCCCAGGTCGCCGACGACGGCGCGGACCGCCCGCGCGGCCACCAGCATGGCGGCGCTGTCCACGATGTCCTGGCTGGTGGCTCCCCGGTGCACGTGGCGGGCCGCGCCGGGCACGGCCTGCCGCAGGTCGGCCACCAGCGGCACGACGGGCGTGGCCGACTGCCTGGACCGCGTGGCGATGCCGGCTGGGTCGGGCACGAGCGTGGCGGCGGCCCTGTCGATGGCGGCCGCCGCCTCCGGTGGGATGAGCCCCAGGCGGCCCTGGGCGCGGGCGAGCGCCGCCTCGGCCTCCAGCATGGCCCGCAGCCACGCCGCGTCCGAGGTGATCGCCGCCGCCTTGGTGCCCGCCCGGACCGGGGCGAGCAGGCCGCCGTCGGCCTCCGTCGGGTCAGAAGTCAATGAACACCGTCTCCTCCGCTCCCTGCAGTCTCACATCGAAGCGGTAGGAGTCGCCAGAACCGGCGGCGATGAGCGTGGCCCTGCGCCCGGGGTCGAGGCCGTCGAGCAGCGGGTCGGGCACGTCCTCCAGGTAGACGCGGGTGAGCAGGGAGCGCAGCAGCCCGCGGGCGAAGATCTGCAGCGACAGGTACGGCCTCGGCGGCCGGGTGGCGCGGAAGCGGTACGTGCCGTCCGGCGAGGTGGCGCAGCGGCCGAACCCGGACACCTTCCCGCCCTGCCTGCTGAGCGCGCCGCGTTCGCCGGTGAAGCCGAGCCAGAGTTCGAGCAGGGCGTCGGGCACCGGCTCCCCGGCGCCGTCGAACACCCGCCCGGTGAGCGTGATCGCGCCGGGATGCCCGTCGGGTACGAGCTCCCAGTCCCGCTCGTACGGCAGCGCGTGGCTGAAGAACGGTCCGACCGTCTGGGAGGGCGTGGTCATGGCGTCTCCATCGGGGTGCGTCCGAGCACGATGTCGAAGGCGTAGCCGAGGGCCCACTCGGGTTCGGTGAGGCCGAGCTCGAACGACGAGACGAGCCGCTGCCTGGCCGCCTCGTCCGGGATCGACTGCATGATCGGGTCGAAGGGCATCAGGGGGTCGCCGGGGAAGTACATCTGGGTGATCAGCCGCTGGGTGAAGGCCTGCCCGAAGACGGAGAAGTGCAGGTGGGCGGGGCGCCAGGCGTTGTCGTGGTTGCGCCACGGGTAGGCGCCGGGCTTGATCGTGACGAACCGGTAGCGGCCGTCCTGGTCGGTGAGGCACCGTCCGGCGCCGGTGAAGTTGGGGTCGAGGGGGGCGGGGTGCCGGTCGAGGTCGTGGGCGTAGCGGCCGGCGGCGTTGGCCTGCCAGAGCTCGACCAGCGTGCCGGGCAGCGGGCGTCCGTCGTCGTCGAGCACGCGCCCCTCGACGATGATGCGCTCGCCGATGGGCTCGCCCGCGTGCTGCCTGGTCAGGTCGGCGTCGAGCGCGCCGACTTCCTCGTGGCCGAAGACGGGGCTGGTCAGCTCGATCGCGTCGGGGTCGAGCTTGAAGGAGACGGGCGGGCGTGAGGGGGCGCGCGCGATGGTGCTGCGGTAGCCGGGGCTCAGGTACGGAGGATGGCTCATGCGGGTCCTCTCTGCGGGGCCTTGGGGGTCATGACAGGTCGGCCGCCGTCCTGGCGCGCACCTCCTCGGCGGTGACGCCGGGCGCGGTCTCCACGAGCTTCAGCCCGCCTTGGACGACGTCGATGACGGCCAGGTCGGTGATCACGCGGTCGACGCAGGCCCGGCCGGTCAGGGGCAGCGTGCAGGCGGGCAGGATCTTGGGGTCGCCGTCGCGGGTGGTGTGCTCCATGATCACGACGACGCTGCGGGCGCCGTGCACGAGGTCCATGGCCCCGCCCATGCCTTTGATCATTTTGCCGGGGACCGCCCAGTTGGCCAGGTCGCCGGCCTGCGACACCTGCATGGCGCCGAGCACCGCCACGTCCACGTGACCGCCGCGGATCATGCCGAACGACAGCGCCGAGTCGAAGTACGACGCCCCGGGCGCGACGGTCACCGTCTCCTTGCCCGCGTTGATCAGGTCGGCGTCCTCCTCGCCGGGCAGCGGGTACGGCCCCACCCCGAGGATGCCGTTCTCCGAGTGGATCACAACGCTACGGCCGCCGAGGTGGGCGGGGATGAGCGTGGGCAGGCCGATGCCGAGATTGACGTACGAGCCGTCGGGCAGCTCGCCGGCCGCGCGGGCCGCCATCTGCTCTCTGGTCCAGGCCATCAGGAACGCACCGTCCGCCGCTCGATGGGTTTGTCGGCCGCCTGCGCGGGATCCAGCGCCAGCACTCTCTGCACGAAGATCCCGGGAAGGTGCACCTCCTCGGGGTCGAGCTCGCACAGCTCCTCGACCTCGGCGATGGTGACCCGTCCCGCCATGGCGGCCAGGGGGTTGAAGTTGCGTGCGGCCTTGGCGAACACCAGGTTGCCGTGCAGGTCGCCGCGTGCGGCCCGGATGAGCGCGAAGTCCGTACGGATACTGTGTTCCAGGATGTACGGGACGCCGTCGAACTTCCTGACCTCCTTCGGCGGCGACGCCACCGCCACCGAGCCGTCGGAGCGGTAGCGCCACGGGAGCCCGCCCTCCTCGACCAGCGTCCCCACGCCCGCCTTCGTGTAGAAGGCCGGGATGCCGCACCCGCCGGCGCGCAGCCGCTCGGCCAGCGTGCCCTGCGGGATCAGCTCCACCTCCAGCTCGCCGGCCAGGTACTGGCGGGCGAACTCCTCGTTCTGCCCGACGTACGAGGCGGTGACGCGGGCGATCCGGCCCGCCGCGAGCAGTTCGCCCAGGCCGCGCCCGTCGGTGCCGCAGTTGTTGGACACGACGTGCAGCCCGGTCGTGCGCTGCCCGAGCAGCGCCTTGATGAGCACGGCGGGCACCCCGGCCAGGCCGAAGCCGCCGACCGCGAGGGACGCCCCGTCCCCGATTCCCGCGACCGCCTCGGCGGCCGTACCCACGATCTTCATGGCATCCCCACGTAGTTCTCCGCCAGGGTCGTCGCCGCGGCCTCGGACGAGGTCACGTAGTCCAGGTGGGACAGCTGCAGCCGGCGCGCGTACGCGTCGTCGTCGTCGAACGTGTGCAGCAGGGTCGTCATCCACCACGAGAAGTGCTGCGCCCGCCACACCCGTCGCAGGCACGCCCGCGAGTAGCCGTCGAGCGGCCCGGACGAGCCGTGCTCGAAGTAGGCGGCCAGCGCGTCGGTGAGGACGCGGACGTCGGCCACGGCCAGGTTGAGCCCTTTGGCGCCGGTGGGCGGCACGATGTGGGCGGCGTCGCCGGCCAGGTAGAGGCGGCCGTGCTGCATGGGCTCGGCCACGAACGCCCGCATCGGCGTGACGCCCTTCTCCGTGATCTCGCCGGTGGCCAGGGTGAACCCGGGCACGCTCTCCAGCCGGGCCTTCAGCTCGGCCCAGATCCGCTCGTCCGGCCACTCCTCCACCCGCGCCCCCGCCGGAACCTGCAGGTAGAAGCGGCTGATCTCGGGTGTGCGCATGCTGTGAAGGGCGAAGCCGCGCTCGCTCCTGGTGTAGACGAGCTCCTCGGACGACGGCGCCACCCGGGCCAGGATGCCGAGCCAGGCGAAGGGATATTCCCGCTCGTGAACGCTCAGAACGCCCTCGGGGATGGACGGCCTCGACACGCCGTGGAAGCCGTCGCAGCCGGCGATCACGTCGCAGTCGAGCCGCGCGCCGCCGAACGTCAGGCACGGCCGGTCCGTCTCCAGGTCGTGCAGGGCGACGTCCTCGACCTCGAACCGCACGTCGCCGCCCGCCGCGAGCCGGGCCGCGATCAGGTCCTTGACCACCTCCTGCTGGCCGTACACGGTGATGCGCCGGCCGGGGACCAGCTTCTCGAAGGGGATGCGGTGGCTCGTGCCCGCGTACCTGAGCTCGATCCCGTGGTGCGGCAGCCCCTCGCGCAGCAGGCGCTCGCCGACGCCGGCCTCGACCAGCGTGTCGACCGTGCCCTGCTCCAGCACTCCGGCCCTGACCCGCCGCTCGACGTGGGCGCGGCTGCGTTTCTCCAGCACCACGGAGGAGATGCCACGCAGGTGGAGCAAGTGGGACAGGAGCAGACCGGCGGGCCCGGCCCCGATGATCCCGACCTGAGTTCGCATATACGGAGCATCCTGCCTACAGGGGCGATCAGCCGAACCTGCCCTTCCACTGGATGGAAGAAATATGCAGGATTGACCCATGGCAGGCGGATCTCGCGCTCCCGGGCGTTCGGTGACGTCCAAGGTGCTTGCGCTCCTGGGCGCGTTCGATCCCGCCCATCCCCAGCTCACGCTGACCGAGCTGGCCAGGCGGAGCGGGGTGCCGCTGAGCACCGCTCACCGCCTGGTCACCGAACTGGAGGAGTGGCAGGCGCTCAGCCGCGCGCCGGACGGCCGGCTGCGGGTCGGGCTGCGGCTGTGGGAGCTCGGCCAGCTCGCGCCCGCCCGGTTGCAGGACCTGGCGCATCCCTGGCTGCAGGAGCTGTTCACGAGCACCGGCGAGAACGTGCACCTGGCCGTCCGCGACGGGCTCGAGGTGCTCTACGTCGACAAGGTGCACGGCAGGCGGGCGGTGCCCATCCTGTCCAGGACCGGTTCCCGGCTGCCCATGCACCCGACAGGCGTCGGCAAGGCGCTGCTGGCGTACGAGCCGGAGTGGTTCGTCCAGGCGTACCTCGCGCGCAAGCTCGAACGGCCGACCCCGCACACGGTCACCGAGGCCGGGCGGCTGGCCAGGGAGCTGGCGACGGTGCGCGCCCAGGGGTACGCGCTGACGAACGAGGAGATGACGCTCGGCTCGTGCTCGGCGGCGGCGCCCATCCTGGTGGACGGGCGGCCGGTCGCGGCCCTCGGCATCGTGATCTCCACCCGGCGGGTGCGCGAGCTGCCCCGCCTGGTCGAGCCGCTGCTGAGCGCCGCCGCCGGAATCACCAGGGCCTGCGCGGCCAGCGTCTAGACGCCTTCAGTCCGTCAGCTTCTGGATGCGGTCCTTGAACAGGGTCGTGGCGATGGCGGCCTTGTGCGGCTGGCCCTTCAGGAACGCCTGCGCGAAGCTCTTGGCCTGGTCGTAGGAGACCTTGCCGGGCATCGGCGGCTCGTTCGGGTTGACGTCCACGTCCACCAGGGCCGGCCCGTCGTGGGCGAGCGCCTGCTGGATCGCCGGCGCCACGTCGCCCGCCCTGGTGACCTTGGCGCCGAAGCCCCCGCACGCCCTGGCCCAGGCCGAGAAGTCGGCCTCCGGCTGGTCGTAGCGCACGCCGTGCTCCGGGTAGCCGAGCACCATCTGCTCCCACAGGATCTGGCCGAGCGAGTTGTTGTTGTTGATGACGACCTTGATTGGCAGCCGCTGCTGGACCGCCGTCAGGAACTCGGCCATGAGCATCGAGAAGCCGCCGTCGCCGACGTACGCGATGACCTGCCGCTCCGGGAAGGCGTGCTGCATGGCGATGGCGTACGGGAGCCCGTTCGCCATCGAGGCCAGCGTGCCCGACAGGTAGAACTCGCGCTCGCCGCGGATCGTCCAGTGCCGGGCCGCCCAGGTGGCGATGGTGCCGCTGTCGCAGGTCAGGATGGCGTCGTCGGAGGCGAGCCGGTCGACGACGGACATGGCGTACTGCGGGGCGATGGGGTCGCGGTCGGGGTTCTCCAGGGTGTCCATGTCGGACCGCCACTCCGCCATCTTCTTCTGATATTTCGCCAGATGGGCGTTGCCGTCGCGGCGGGCCAGCAGCGGCAGCAGCGCCGCCAGCCCTTCCTTCGCGTCGCACACCACCGGCACGTCGGTCGCGATCCGCGCCCCCGCCCTGGTCGGCTCCGCCTCGAACTGCACCACCCTGGTTTTGCCCGGCTCGGGCAGGAACTTCGAGTAGGGGAAGTTCGTGCCCACCATGAACAGCACGTCGGCCTCGTCCATCAGCTCCTCGCTCGGCCGGGTGCCGAGCAGCCCGATCCCGCCGGTCGTGTACGGCGAGTCGTCGGGGACGACCGCCTTGCCCGGCAACGTCTTGACCACGGGAGCGCCCAGCGCCTCGGCCACGGCCAGCACCTCCTGGCGGGCGTGCAGCGCGCCCTGGCCGACGAGGATGGCGGGGCGTTCGGCCCGGTTGAGCACCTCGGCGGCCCACTCGACGTCCTCCTGGCGCGGGATGCCGGCCGGCTGCAGGTAGACGGGCGAGGTCTGCGGCGGCCTGGCGGGCGCGATTTGCTGGAACGGGTCCGACCCCGCCTCCGCCACCTGAATGTCGTTGGGCAGCGTGAGGTGGGAGACCCCGCGCCGGGCGTAGGACGTCCTGATCGCCAGGTCCACCAGCGAGGGCAACTGGACCGGGTTGGTGATCAGCATGTTGTACTCGGCCACGTCGGCGAACAACTTGTCCAGGTGGACCTCCTGCTGGTAGGCGGTGCCCAGCACGGACGTCTCCTGCATGCCCGTGATGGCCAGCACGGGCACGTGGTCGAGCTTGGCGTCGTAGAGGCCGTTGAGCAGGTGGATGCCGCCGGGCCCCGACGTGGCCAGGCACACGCCGAGGCGCCCGGTGGCCTTGGCGTAGCCGGTGGCCATGAAGGCCGCGGCCTCCTCGTGGTGGACGAGGACGAAGCGCACCCGGTCACGGTGGCGCCGAAGCCCTTCCATGATGCCGTTGATGCCGTCCCCTGGCAGGCCGAAGACGGTGTCCACGCCCCACTCCGCGAGCCGTTCGATCAGGGATTCCGATGCGATGCGAGCCATGCGACCGGCACTACCCCGCAGTGCCGTACGCAGACGCTTTTACGAAGTTCCTTGTCATTTCCAGGCATTCGCGGGTAGTGGAGCGGCATGCGCATACTGGTCACGGGAGCCACGGGAACGCTGGGCGGCGCGCTGCTGCCCGCGCTATTGAGGGCGGGGCACCAGGTACGCGCGCTGAGCAGGAAGGAGCGGGGGAGCTCCGGGCGGGTCGAATGGGTCTGGGGCGACCTCGTCTCCGGCAAGGGCGTCCCGGACGCCGTGCACGGTGTGGACGCGATCGCGCACCTCGCCACCAGCGGCCCCAAGGGCCGCGGCGCCGTGGACGTGCCCGGCACCCACCGGCTGCTGCTCGCCGCCCGCGAGGCGCGGGTGCCGCACCTGCTCTACACCTCCATCGTCGGGGTGGACCGCGCCGCCATCGGTCACCTCCGTCACAAGCTGGAGGCCGAGCGCCTGATCGGTGAGAGCGGGATCGGCTGGACGGTCCTGCGGGCCACGCGGTACCAGCAGTCCCTCGACCAGCGGCTGCGGGCGTACGCGTCGGTTCCCGTGATGCTCGTGGATCGCTCGCTGCCCTGGCAGCCGGTGCACACGGGCGAGGTGGCCGCGCTGGCGGCGTCGCTGCTGGCGAGCGGACCCGAGGGCAGGGAGTACGAGTTCGGCGGGCCGGAGGTGATGAACACCGAGGAACTGGTGAGGACCTGGCTGGAGGCCAGGAACGTGCGCCGCCCGTGCCTGCCCGTGCACTACCCGGGCAGGCTGTACGCGGCCCAGCGGGACGGCGAGCTCACCACGGACGCCGACTCCAGGGGCATCATCTCCTGGCGCGACTACCTCCACCCCGCGCCGCCGGCGTTGTCGGACGACTTCGCCAGCGAGCACACCGCCTCGCCCACCAGCCCGGCGAACCAGCCGGAGAACGACCCTGACCTGCACGTATACGGCGGCGACGAGGGTTACGAACGGCCGACACGAAGCTAGCCGAATGCCCCGTTCTGTTACATATCGTCCACTTGCTCCGCATATGCCAGTAATAGACAATGTGTTCGGTGACGACTGGCATCCCGCTGACCGAAGACTTCGCCAACGGCGGCGTCTCCTTCTGGTACAGGCAGATCGGCCTGCCCGCCCGGCGGCCCCCGCTGCCCGGACCGCGCGACTACGACGTCGCGATCGTCGGCGGCGGATACACCGGCCTGTGGACCGCCTACTACCTCAAGCAGGCCGACCCAGGGCTGCGGATCGCGATCCTCGAGAAGGAGTTCGCCGGGTTCGGCGCGTCCGGGCGCAACGGCGGATGGTTGTCGGCCGAGTTCGCCGGCTCCAGGAAACGGCACGCGAGGACGCGCGGCCGGCAGGCCATGATCGACCTGCAGCACGCCATGTTCCGCTCCGTCGACGAGGTCATCGCCGTCGCCCGCGACGAGGGCATCCACGCCGACATCCACAAGGGCGGCCTGCTCCACGTCGCCACCAACCCCGCCCAGCGGCGCCGGCTCCGCGCCGAGCTCGCCGAACTGCGCGGATGGGGGTACGGCGCAGCGGACATGCGCCTGCTCGGACGTGACGAGCAGTCCGAGCGCGTGCAGGCCGCCGGCACGCTGGAGGCCGCGTACTCGCCGCACTGCGCCCGCATCCAGCCCGCCAAGCTGGCCGTCGGCCTGGCCGCCGTGGTCGCCCGGCTCGGCGTGGACGTCTACGAGAACACCACCGTGACCGAGCTGCGGCCCCGCAGCGGCGCCGCCAAGGCCACGGCGGTCACCACGCGCGGCGCCGTCACCGCCGACTACGTCATCCGGGCCACCGAGGGCTTCACCGCCGGGCTGGCCGGCCAGCGCCGGCAGTGGCTGCCGATGAACAGCTCCATGATCGTCACCGAACCGCTGCCCGCCGAGGTGTGGAAACACCTCGGCTGGGCCGGCAACGAACTCGTCGGAGACCAGGCCCACGCCTACATCTACGCCCAGCGCACCGCCGACGACCGCATCGCCATCGGCGGCCGGGGCGTGCCCTACAGGTTCGGGTCGCGTACCGACATCCGCGGCGCCACCCAGCCGCAGACCGTCGCGCTGTTGTGGCGCATGCTGATCAAGCTCTTTCCCGCGGCGGCCGACGCGCGGGTCCAGCACGCCTGGTGCGGGGTGCTCGGCGTGCCCCGCGACTGGTGCTCGACGGTGCACCTCGACCACGCCAGCGGGCTCGGCTGGGCGGGCGGCTACGTCGGCAGCGGCGTCACCACGACCAACCTGGCCGGCCGCACCCTGCGCGACCTGGTGCTGCGGCGCGACACCGAACTGACGCGGCTGCCGTGGGTCGGGCGGCAGGTGCGGCAGTGGGAGCCCGAGCCGCTGCGGTGGGCCGGCGTGCAGCTCATCTACGCCCTCTTCCGCGCCGCCGACCGCCACGAGAACGAGCGCGGCACCACCACCTCCGTCTACGCCCGCCTCGCCAACCTCATCTCCGGCCGCTGACCCCTCTCATCCCTGGTCGGGGTGCCAGGGGTCGTAGTCAGCCTCGAGCGGCTCCTGCGCGGGCCGCTCGTCCTCCGGCACATGCTCCAGGTTGACCCGGATGCGATACCACACGCTGCTGCGCCCCCGCATGCCGTCGACCAGCACGTCGGCGGGCTCCAGCAGGGCGGCGACCTCCGGATGACGCGACTTCCACCGCTCCAGGCCCGCCATCGCCTCGTCCTTGTGCTCGGCCCTGGCGATCTCGATCACCGGCTTCGTCTGCTTCCTGCTGCCCCTGCCCTTGGGCGGCCTGGGCGGGGGCCCGAGCTCCTCGGCCAGTTCCAGCAGCCCGTCGAGCGAGCCGGCGTGCAGGTCCATGTCCTCCCACGGGTCGCCGCGCTCCGCGAGGCGCCGCGGCACCGTGGCGACGGTGAACTCCCCGGGCCGGCAGCCCGGCACCTCGTCCCACGTCAGCGGCGTGGACACGCGGGCGTCGGGCACCGCGCGCACGGAGTAGGCGGAAGCCACCGTGCGATCGTAGGCGTTCTGGTTGAAATCGACGAACACCCCGTGCCGCTCCTCCTTCCACCACCGGCTGGTGGCCAGGCCGGGCGCCCGCCGCTCGACCTCGCGGGCGACCGTCTCGGCCGCCTTGCGCACCTCGGCGAACGGCCATCGCCGCTCGATCCGCGCGTACACATGGAAACCCCGCGACCCGGACGTCTTGGGCCAGCCCACCAGCCCGAGATCGGCCAGCACCTCACGCGCCACCTGCGCGGTGGCCAGCACGTCGGCCCACTCCACCCCCGGCACGGGATCGAGGTCGATGCGCAGCTCGTCGGGCCTGGACAGGTCGTCGGAGCGCACCGGATGCGGGTTGAGGTCGACGCAGCCGAGATTGACCACCCACAACACCTGCGCCAGGTCGGTGCACACGACCTCTTCCGCGCTCAGCCCGGAACGGTATTTCAGCTCCGCCACCTCGATCCAGGCCGGCCGCTTCGCCGGGGCGCGCTTCTGGAAGAACGCCTCCTCCTCGATGCCGCGTACGAACCGCTTGAGCACCATCGGCCGCCCGTGCACACCACGCAGCGCCCCCTCACCCACCGCCTCGTAGTAGCGGATCAGGTCGAGCTTGGTGAGACCGGGCTTCGGGAAGACCACCTTGTCCGGGCTGGTGACGCGCACCTCGCGCCCGGCGACCTCGATGACAGGCATACGGTCACGATACGTTCCGCCCACGACATACCCCGGCGCTCACCCCCTCGCGGCGGCGACCGGGTTGGCGGTGGACACTCCGAACTCCCGCGCCCACCGGGACAGAACGGCGGAATTCTCCGGCAGCAGCCCCCAGAGGAACGTTCGGCGACATCGGCGTACATGTCAGCGCTCTGTGACGCTATGTCATTCCCCCTGTTCGCAGCCCTCCTCACACGCCCTTCCGACCTCCGGCCGAACACCCGCTAACGTGGGCGGACGCACAGCAATCTGGGTGGAAAGGACGATGTCATGGTTCGGCGCTGGAGCCCGCCCGAAGTCGGGGCGCCGCTGGCGAAATACCACCATCTGGCTGCGGCACCCGCGGACTCGGAGCTGCTCTTCATCGCCGGCCAGGTCGGCACGGACGCGACCGGAGCCCTCGTGGGGAGCGACGCGGCCACCCAGGCCCGCCAGGTCTTCGCCAACATCGAGGCGCTGCTCGCCTCGGCCGGGTCGGGGCCGCGGCACCTTCTCCGCCTGTTCACCATGGTGGCGGGCACGGAGCATCTGGCGGGCTTCCGCTCGACCGTCGAGGAGGTGTTCACCGGCTGGTTCCCGGACGGCGACTGGCCCGCCAACTCGCTGATCGTGGCCGCCGCGCTGGCCGCCCCGGACATCGTGGTCGAGGTCGAGGCGGTGGCGGTAGTGCCCAGGCGCTGACGCCTTTACAATGTAGATTCGCGTTGGGAAAAGGGGTCGAACCTCTCCCCGTCCGGTGCCAGGCTTGACACGTGAGCGACACGCACACCGTGGTCCTGGTCGAAGGGGTCAGCGACAAGTCGGCGGTCGAAGCGCTGGCCGAGCGCCGCGGCGTGGATCTGGCGGCCGAAGGCGTCGCCCTGGTGGCGATGGGCGGCGCCACCAACATCAGGACGTACGTCGGCAGGTTCGGCCCTCGCGGGAGCAACCACCGGCTGGCCGGCCTGTGCGACGCCGGAGAGGAAGGCGACTACCGGCGAGGCCTCCAACACGCCGGCCTCATCACTAGCTCCAGCAGCAGCGACCTGCAGGCGCTCGGGTTCTTCGTGTGCGTCGCCGACCTGGAGGACGAGCTGATCCGCGCCCTCGGCACCGCCGCGGTCGAGGACGTCATCGACGCCGAGGGCGAGCTCGGCTCGTTCCGCACCCTGCAGAAGCAGCCCGCGTGGCGCGGGGGCAGCACCCATGACCAGCTGCGCCGGTTCATGGGATCGGGCAGTGGCCGCAAGATCCGCTATTCGGCCCTGCTGGTGGCGGCGCTCGACCTCGACCGTGTCCCCCGTCCGCTCGACCTGCTGCTGACCCATCTGACAGCGCCGCCATGAGATGACGGACCTTCTCCGTCCCGAGCGCGTACATCAGCAGCCGGGCTGGTCTCGGCGCGGGCCTGGGGCTTGTCCGTCGGGCGTTCGGGCGACGGATGGGGATTCGGCGACGGGATCGTCATCACGGGTCTCCGGCACGGTCCGAGCCGCGATACGGCTGCCGGAGAACAGCGCGAGATGACATTATGTGACCATGTGGCCACCCCGAGCGAGATACTTCAACACCACCGGCCCGTGCAGCCCGCAGCACCACTACATGCTGCCCCCCACACAGCGGCTCCCCCAGGCGCGCGAGCTCATCGACATGGACCGCTACTTCGTACT
>NZ_SMJZ01000185.1 GCF_004348345.1 Nonomuraea longispora | reverse complement strand
CGGCCCTCCCGATCACCGCGACATCCTCCTCGAAGGACCCGCAGCACAGCAGGTTCCATGACCCGCCGACGGGCAGCGCGTCCCCAGGCCCGGCCACGGTCACCGGAATGCCCCGCTCGTTCGCCGCCCGCTCGGCGCCCGCCGCGACCTGCCGCCCGAAACTCCCCTTGCCGGGCACGACCCACAACCGGTCGTGCTCGCCCTCCTCGGCCAGCCGCCGCACGAACGGTTCCGCGTACGCGCCGGCCGGCGCCAGTACCGACACGACATGACCGGGATGCGCGCCCTGCACGTCATCACCCGCCCCGCCGTGATTCCACACCAGCAGGTCCAGCTCCGCCGCGACCCGCCCCGCCCGGCGCATGAGGTGCGTGGAGTACGGCCCCAGCAGCAGATCGCACCGGCCAGCCAGCCCGCGCAACACCCGCTCCAGCACGTCGGGATCGCTCCGATCGTCCTCGACGATCAGCTCCACCCCGCCTACGGCCGCCCGCCACACCTCCAGCCCGAGCCCGGCCTGCTCCCCGAACCGGGCGAACCTCCCGGTGAGCGAGAGCGGCACCCCTACGACCTGCGACGTCATCTCCCCATCATGTACGGCAGGCGGTGACTCACTGCGTGACCATACGATGACCGTCAAGCATTGAGCACGGTCGAGGTGGACTCCGACGGTCCAGCGCTGCCAGGAGACCCGGCGGCGGACGTGGTGCCGGCCCAGCCCAGTCAGTCCCTTGCCGCCCCCACGCCCAAGATCACAAAGTCCGGCTGTCGTATCAGAAGTCGAATTCGCCGAGTTTGGCGCCGCCGATGAAGGCGCGGAAGACGTCGCCGCGCAGGACCATGGGTGGAACGTCAGGCTGTTCGGAGTCGCGGATGGCGTATCGGTCGCCGGTGAGTTTGGCCGCGTAGAGACAGTCGCCGCCGCTGGAGCCGGAGAGGGTTGATTTGGTCCACTGAGCGGCTTCAAGCTCGGTGCCGAGTTCGTCACTGATGTTCATACCGTGCCGCCACCTCACGTATCAGTCGCTGACTCATGTGTATGGGATGTGCCCATTTGTGAATAGCGTCGTATCTGACACTAACGCGCCGCACGGCTTCTTCGTGAGCGGTTACGGAGCCGTGCGCGGCGTCTTCGAGTGAGATGTGGTCCGGTATGCCTTCGCTTCGGGCGAGGGAGAAGCCTCCCAGCAAGCCTGCGGTTGAGCCTACGTCCAGTGGCACCACTTGGATCGAGATGTTGGGGCGTTCGGCCATCGCCAGCAGGTGCTCCAACTGCTCCCGCATGACTTCTTTCCCGCCGACGGGCCGGAGGAGAACGCATTCGTCGAGCAACGCCCAATACATGGGCGGATCGTTGCGCTCGAACACGGACTGCCGCCGTAGCCGGGTCTCGACGGCTTCCTCGATCCACTGCTCGGTGGCTCCCGGTTCGGCGGCGAGGATGGCTCGGGCATAGCGCTCAGTCTGGAGAAGGCCGGGAACCACGAGTGGTTGCCACGTGCGGATCGTGTGGGCGCTCTCTTCCACGGCCGGCCACTCGCTGAACCACTTCGGCACGGACATGACGCGGGTGTTGGGCAGGAGCCGGAAGAGGTCGCCGTTCAGGCCGAGGGCGGACTCGACCGCGATGGTGAAGCTCTTGGTCGGCTTTCGCTGGCCGCGTTCGACCAGCCCGATGAGGCTTTCGCTGCACGAGACGATGTTTCCCAGGGCCACTTGGGAGAGGCCGGCGGCAGTGCGTGCATTTTTCAACACAACGCCGTAGGTGGGTGTTTCAGGGGGCGGGGGTTGGAACTGCTCGTCCAAGGTCATGCCGGGGTCCTCTGCGGAGCAAGCGCACAGACAATGGCGGCACAGGTCTGTTCCAGCACGGACAGTCATGTGCTGATTACAAGTTAGCGATGGAGAGTCACTCTGGGAAGGGGTTCAAGAACGCGAGAAAGGTGTTGAGGCTCATGCTCAAAATCCCGGCGGGGTCGAAAAGGTGCGCACCGGAAAGACCGGACGTATCCCTCTGGAGGGAGACGACGTTGCGGCGCGGGGCGCGTACCTCGTGGCAGGCCCGCCAAGCGATCGGGTTGTGGCTTGCCGACGCCCCCGCCGTCATGCGGACCGATGCGCTGCAGATCGTCGCCGAGCTGGTGGCCAACGTCATCCAGCACGTGCCGGACGGGACGGGGCGCGACTGGGTGGGGCTGCGGCTGGGGTTCGGTGCCGGGTTCGTACGTCTGGAGGTGATCGACCCGGGCACCCCGACGTCGGCGCCGGGCTTCATACCCCGCCAACCCGCGCCCATGGAGGAGGCGGGGCGCGGGCTGGGCATCGTGGCGGGGCTCAGCGCCCGATGCGGCACGTACGTCGTCGAACGTGGTCGCCGCGTCGTCTGGGCCGAGCTGGCGACTGCCGTTGCCGTGCCGGAGGCCTGATGGAGAGGGTGTTCCCGGGGTGGACGATCATGGAGGGGGCCGGGGGCGGCTACATCGCCTTCCGCGCTGTCCTCGTGCCCCTGGGTGGTGGGCTTTCCAACGTTCGGTGCGGTGCGACCCTGGCCGAACTGTACGTGCACCTGGAACAGGAAGGTTGCCCACCGGCGATGCGTGCGAGCCGAAGGCAACTCGGCGGCAAGGCCTCGTCGGCTAGGAGCCGTAGATGACCGACAGGAAGCGCACCAGCACCGCCTCCCTGGCCGGAGCCGGCAGCGCGTCCAGGACGGCGTTGACCGTCGCCATCTCCGGCTGCCCCGCCCCCGGCCGCAGGTCCACGTCCACCGAGGCGGCCAGCTCCGCGAACGCGGCGTCGTCCAGCGCGTCCAGGTCCAGCCCCGCCACCAGCTCGACCAGCCCGTCGGGCAGCACGACCGGGCCGCGCAGCCGGGCGGCCCCGGCCGACTCGGCGATGACCTTCAGCATGGCCTCCACCCCTGACATCGTCGCCCCCGTGACCGTGATGTGCAGGTTGGCCGGGATGCCGGCGTAGGAGAGCTGCGGCTGCAGGAACCAGCCCCGCGCCCTGGCCTCGTCCGCCAGCACGAACACGTCGATCCCGTCCCCGGCGAACGCCACCAGCGACGCCTCGGGCTCGCCCAGCACGCGCAGCCCGGGGATGGCGGTGATCCCCTCGCGCAGCCTGGCCGTAGCCTCCAGCGCGGACCGGCCGAGCTCGACGTACCCCTGCCTGCCGAGCGCCTGCAACGTGGCCCATGCGCCACCGAGCGGGCCCGCCGACCTGGAGCTCTGCACGGTCGCGTTGATGATCGTGTAGCCGGGCCAGGCCGCCGAGGCGAAGTACGCCCTGCGCCGCATCGCCGGGTCGGCGAACAGCACCACGGAGGCGCCCTTGGGGGCGTACCCGAACTTGTGCAGGTCGCAGGAGAGGGAGGTGACGCCCGGCACGGACAGGTCGAACGGCGGGACCGCCGCGCCCGCCTCCCGTAACCACGGCAGCAGCCACCCGCCCACGCACGCGTCCACGTGGCACGGAACGCCCGCGCGGGCGGCGACGGCGGCGACCTCCTCGATCGGGTCGATCACCCCTTGGGGGTAGGAGGGCGCGGAGGCGACCACCATGATCGTGTCCGCGTCCATGGCCGCCTCGACGTCGCTCGCCCGCACCTTGTACGTCGCCAGGTCCACGGGCACCGGCACGACCTCGATCCCCAGGTAGTGCGCCGCCTTGTGGAAGGCGGGGTGGGCGGTGACCGGAAGCACGAGGGTGGGTCGGGAGCGTCCTGCGGCGTCGCGGGCGGCCTTGACCGCCAGCATGATCGACTCGGTGCCGCCGCTGGTGAAGATGCCGTGGCCGCCGCCGAGCAGGTCCGCGACCGCGCCGACGACCTGCCGCTCCATCTCGACCACGCTGGGGAACGCGGTCGGGTCGAGGCAGTTGACCTCCAGCATCTCGGCGTACGCCCGCGCCGCCGCCTCGCCGATCCCGGCCCGCCCGGTGTCGTAGACGTACGCGGTCACCTGGCCGCCGCGCACCGGTAAGTCGTTCCCCTTGAGCTTCGCGATCTCGGTCAGCAGGTCCTCGGCCGTCCGTCCGGTCGGGGGGAGGCTCACGCGGGCTCCTTCGGGGCGAAGCTCACCGGGGGTCGCCCGGCAGGCCGAGCATGCGGTGCACGGTCAGGTGCAGGTGGGCGCGGAAACGGCGCAGCGGGGCCCGGTCGCCGGCTCCTCTGCGGCGGCCCTGGTCGTCGAGCACCCCGCCCTTGGCGAATCCGTGCACGGACCAGACGACCGTCCACATCGTGTATTCGAGGTCCACTCTCGCGTCGATCAGCCCCGACTCGGCGATGGGCCGCATGGTGGCGGTGACCGCGGCGAAGAGCGGCTGTACGTAACGGCGCTCCAGCTCGGTGATGTCGCCCGCGTCGGACAGCCAGCGGTGCATCCACAGGGCGGGGATCTCGGGGTTGTCCACGCAGAAGTCGAGGTAGTCGTCGATCAGCCGGTGGATCCCGGCCGTGGGATCGTCGCCGGGCAGCCGGTCGAGTGCCTGCTCCAGGGCCGCCTTCTCCGCCTGGTGCGCGCGCTCCATGACGGCGAGGTAGAGCTCTCGCTTGCCGCCCACATGGTAGTTGACGGTGGCGATGTTGAGCCCGGCCGCGTCGGCGATCTGGCGCGTCGAGGTGCCGTCGTAGCCCAGCGCGGCGAACAGCTGGGTCGCGGCTCTCAGGATCTGCGCGACCTGCGCGGTCTCTCCGGGTGGCATGCTACCGAACGTAATTCGGCTGCCACGCCTCCGTCAATCACTTGATGGAGAATCTACCTTCGGCCGCCGCGGCAGCGACGGTAGACCCCGTTCCGGAAGTTCCGCGTCCGGAACGGGCCGGAGCTTGTGTGGCGTCGATGTCTTCGATCAGCGCCACCGGCACCCTGCCTGCCACCATGCGGTGTGCCCGCGATGACGGCGAGTTCGTCGTCGTTCAGGCAGCTGCCGGTGATCAGGCTCGGATCAGGAGACCTTGCCGACCAGGGCGAGGGCCTTGGCCATGGCCGGATCGCGGCCGGTCGACAGGTCTGCGGCGGTCCGTGGAACGACGTGGTCGGGTGGCACGCCGATGCCATTGACGATCTCGCGGTTGGGCCCGAGGCCGTAGTGCGTGGGCAGGCGTAGCGTGCTGCCGTCGTCGAGGACGTACGGGTACGCGACCCCCGACACCATCCCCGACGTACGCGTGCCGATCACCGGCCCGAGCTTGTGATGCTTGACCGCGCCGGTGAAGTGGTCGCAGGCGGAGGCGCAGAGGTCGTCGGTGAGCACGGCCAGGGGCAGCTTGATGAGGGGCACGGTGTCGTCGGTGCGATGCGCGGTGCAGGTGCCGCCAGGGTCGCAGTTGTAGCCGGTGATCTTGCCGTGGGCGAAGGCGCCGAGCAGGCGCGCGACCTCCGCCGGAGAGCCACCGGTGTTGCCCCGCAGATCCAGGACGACCCCGCGCAGGTCGGCGAGTTCGCCCAGGTCGGCCACGGCCGCCAGCACCTCGTCGGCGACGCCGGGGGTGAAGGCGCCCATGCGGATGGCGGCGATGTCGCCGCCGAGCAGCGTGGGCGTCACGTTGCGAGCCGTCGGGGTGAACCAGCCGGGCTTCAGGGTGGCGGTCCAGGTACGGCCGGTGGACGGGCGGCGCAGGGACAGGCGTACGGGGTCGTCGGCGGCCGAGTTCGGGTGGAGCATGCCGAGCGCGCCCGTGGACAGGATTCCTCCGGCGAACAGAGGTGCGCCGTTGACCGACTGGATGACGTCGCCGGGCCGCAGACGCAACTCGGCGGCCGGCCCGCCGGTCACGGCGGTGATGTGCAGCGGTGCCCGGGCTCGTTGTGGTGCGTGGGCGGCGTGGTAGGGGGTGTAGGAGGTGGCGATGCCGAGCCCGTACATCTCGCGTGGCTCGCCTGGCGGGGGCGCGATACGGGCCCAGCGCACGTGGTTGTCGCGCAGGTTGCCCACCATCGTGTTGATCGTCGCCGCGGCCACCGCCTGTCGTCGCGCCGCGTCGGCGGGCAGGGCGGCGGTGATGCGCTCGTAGACGGCGGCGAAGGCCGCCCAGTCGGCGGCCCGGTCGCCCTCCAGCGGCGGCATCATGGCGTCGGACCGGTCGAGACCCTGCCGGGCGAGTTCGACGGTCAGCCCGCTGAAGGCGGCGGCGAGAAGGTCGCGGTGGTTCAGCCGGTCGCGGGCGAAGTAGTGATCGAGGATGCAGGTGTATGCCTGCCCGATGGTGCTGACCTGCGTGGCCGCCGCCGGGGTCGGTGCCGGTGTCCGGCCGGACGGGGACTGGCTGGGGGCTTCGGCGCAGGGAAGCGGGGCCTGGCCGGCGCTCGTGGCTTCAGCCGCGCTGACCGGGTCCGCGTTGCCGGCTGCAGGGGCACCGGCCAGCAGCAGCGTGCACACCACCGCGGCACGGGACCAGAACGCGCTTTTGCTCAAACGTGTACGCATGGGTTACTCCCTGCTTTCTCACGTGCCAGGACAGAGCACCGCTTCGGCGGCCTTCTGCAGAGCCGGACGTACCCGGCCCTGGCCCGCGATGCTGGTCGTCGCCGACACCGCGAACTGCAGGCGGCCGTCGGCGGAGGTGAAGGTCATGGCCAGCCCGCCGGGCCCGGAACCCCGGTACAGGCTGATCGAGCCACCGCACACGGGTTGCTCCTCCACCGGGTACCTCATCACCTCCCGGAGCGCGGCAGGCAGTAGCCGCCCCTGGGCGAGCGCGCGGTAGAACGTGGCCAGGTCGCGCGAGGTCGAGATCAGGCCGCTGGCCGCCCACAGGCTGGTGGTGTTCATCCGGTCCACGTCGCGCGGCGTGCCGTCCGGGGGCCCGGGGTAGTAGCCGTGCCCGTGGGGCCCCTTGATGCCCTGCCCTGGTCGGACGGGCAGGTAGGAGCGGCTCATCCTGAGCGGCTTGAGCAGCCGCCGCTGGAACTCCACGGCCAGCGTACGGCCGGTCAGCCTCTCGATGATCGCCCCGAGCAGGATGTAGTTGGTGTTGGAGTAGCTGAACCGCTCACCCGGCTCCTGCTGCCTGGGCCGGCCGCGAGACATCTTCACCAGGTCGAGCGGGGAGTATCGGGTAGTGAGGTCGTCGAAGGGCCTCAGATCCGGGTGCCCGGTGTAGTCGGGGATACCGGAGGTGTGCTGAAGGAGGTGCCGTACGGTGATCTCGCCGGCCCGCTCGACCAGGTCCTGTTCCGCCGTCACCGGCAGGACCGCACCCAGCTTGTCGTCCACGCCGAGCTTGCCCTCCTTGACGAGTTGCAGCAACACGGTGGCGGTGAACTGTTTGGTCAGGGACCAGGCGCGGTAGCGGGCGCCGGCTGGGATCCTGCCGCCCTTGCCGTCGATCAGGCGCGAGCCGGCCGTGCCGCCATCGATGCGTCTGCCGTCGTGGTACGCCTCCCCGATGGCTCCCACCACTCCCGGCGTCTTCGCCAAGGCGTCCATCGCCTGCTGCACGTCGCCGGTCCGCGGCTGGGCGGCGGCGGGCGCCGGAGTGGCCAGGCCCATGGCCAGGATCGAGCATGCCAGCCCGATCGCGGTGCTTCGGTTCACTGCACAGGTCCTTCCTCTGGTGAGGACGTTCGCCGTCCTGTATGGCCGTTCCGCTGTTTCCTCCTCGTTTCCGTCTCCGGTGCCAGCAGGAAACGGCCGGGAAACAAGCCGCCGCGTTCAATGCCTCGGCGAAGCGCGCCTTGCTGAAGAGCCCGAGCGGTCCTTCGGATCAGGGTTCCCAACGAACGGGAGAAACTGGTGGCCACGAACCCGACACACCTCGATACCTGGCAACTGTCGCGACGGTCCGTCCTCGGCTTACTGGGCACCGTTCCGCTGGCCGGCACCCTCACCGCCGCCCCGCGGCTCGTCCAGGCCGCTCCCGACGCCGACCTGGCGCGCAGGATCGAGGAGATCATGGCGCGGCCCGCTTTCGGCGGCGCCCGTTGGGGGGCGCAGTTCTACGCGCCGGACACCGGGGAGTCGATTTACGCGCTCAACACCGGCGAGCCGTTCGTCGCCGGGTCCTCATCGAAGGTCTTCGTCGGTGGCACGGCGTTCCTGACGCTGGGGCACGACCGGCGCATGCCCACCCGCGTCTACCGGACCGGACCCGTGCGCGGCGGTGTGCTGCACGGCGACCTCGTGCTGGTGGCGGGGGGCGACCTGCTGCTGGCCGGACGGCTGCGCCCCGACGGGGGCCTGGCCCTGCCCGACCCGGACCACACCTACCACACCACTCCTGGGGCGGGTCCTGTCAGCGGTGACCCGGTGCGGGAGCTCCGCCGGCTCGCGGCCGAGGTGGCGACACGGATCAAGCGGGTCGAGGGGCGGGTGCTGGTGGACGGCACCCTCTTCCGTGAAGGCACCGAGAACCTGGCCAACGGCGTGACGGCCACCATTTCCCCGGTCATGCTCAACGACAATCTCGTGGACGTCTCCGTCGGACCCGGCAGCCGCCCTGGGATGCCAGCCGCCCTGGACGTCTCCCCGCGCTCTTCCTACGTCCGCATAGTGAACGAGGTGCGCACGATCGCCGCCGCCGAGGCGGCCTCCGCGCGCCCGCTCGCCTTCGCCGACGACGTACGACACCCCGACGGCACTCGTACGGTGCGCCTGACCGGAGACATCCCCGACGACAGCCCCGGCCTGTTCCGTGCGTACTTCGTCCCGGAACCAGCGGCGTTCACCCAGGCGATCTTCGCACGGTTGCTGCGGGACAAGGGCGTGCGCATCGGCGCGCGGCGGGGGGCCACGACCGGGTCCGGTGCCCGGCGCCTGGTCGCCGAGTATCTCTCTCCGGTCCTGTCCGACCAGCTCAAGCCCATGCTCAAGGTCAGCAGCAACCTGCATACGGAGGCGTTCCCGTACCTGATCGGGGCCATCGCCGGGCGGGACCCGGACGATCCGAAGGCGGCGGGGCAGCGGGTACGGCGTGAGCTGTTCGAGAAGGCCGGCTTCGACCCGGAACCCCCAGGGTCGGCGCAGAACCGCTACACGCCGCAGTATTTCGTGGAATTCCTTGCCTACATGGCGCGGCAACCGCACTTCCATCGTTACCGCGCCGCTCTCCCGATCCTCGGCCGGGACGGGACCCTCAAGAACATCCAGCCCGACTCGCCGGCGGCGGGCCATGTCCACGCCAAGACCGGCACGAGCTTGCGGAACGAGGACGGCAAGTGGATGAACCGCCAGGCCCTGGCCGGATACGTCGAGCTCCCCGGGAGCCGGCGGCTGACCTTCGCGGCCTTCGTGGGCATCGAGACCGCGTCGGCCGATGCGGCCAGGGAGATGTCCAAGGTGACCGGGCAGGCGTTGGGGGAGATCGCCGCGGCGGCGTACATCACCCAGAGCGGCTGACCCCGAACTGATGAAACGGCTGCGCGGCCGGCCTCGGAGCCGGTGCGATCAAGGTGATCATCGAGTCCTGTTCATGAGCGAGCCGGTAGCCCAGGCAGCGGCTGAACAGGCCGATCCGCATGCGTCGCGCGCGTCACCTCAGAGCGTCCACCGGCTCCATTCCGGCCGCGCGCAGCGCCGGATACAGCCCTGCCAGCAGCCCCACCACGGCCCCCGCGATCGGCGCGGCAATAGCCAGGCGTACGTCCAGCAGCGGTGTCCACTGCTTGGCGGCCGAGACGGCGACCACGGTCACCACGCCCAGACTCGCGCCGATCACACCCCCGGTCAGCCCGATCAGCGTCGACTCCAGCAGGAACTGGGCGGCGATGTGCCGCCGGGCGGCGCCGAGCGCGCGGCGCAGGCCGATCTCCGGTACGCGCTCCATGACGGTGACCAGGGTGACGTTCGCGATGCCGACGGCCCCCACGACCAGCGAGACCAGGCCGAGGATGAGGAAGAGGGCGTTGACGTCGTCCTGTGCCTGGTCGCGGGCCCTGGTGGGGCCGGGCGGGGCGACCACCTGGAGCATGTCGCCGTTCCCCGGGCTGAGGGCGGCCGGCGCCTGGCCGGCGATCAGCCCGGCGGCGCCCAGAGACGTGTTGACCAGCACCCGGGTGACGTCGCGCAGCCCGAACTGCCGGCCCGCGGTCGGCGGCACGATCACCGCGGTGCTCAGGTCCCGCTCGCGGCGCAGGTCGCCCAGGATGCCGATGACCGTGTACGCGTGCTTGCCGATGAAGATCGCCGGCGACCGGTCGAGCCGGGTGACGCCGAGCGCCCTGGCCGCCTGGTCGCCGATGACCGCCACCCGGTCGCCCCGCCGGATGTGTCCCGTGTCGTAGAAGCGGCCCTGCACCATCCGGCCGCGCGCCGCCTCCGGGAGCCCGGTCGTCGCGGCCAGCACGGTCAAGGACTGCCTGGTGACCCTGGTCGGGTCGACGATGTCGTTGGAGCGTACGGACAGGTTGGAGCTGTCCCTGCTCTCGGCCACGGCGGCGGCCGACTCGACGCCGCGCAAAGGGGTCAGCCGGTCGATCGCGTCCCACTCCACCAGCGGCGTGTGCTCCGACTCGGGCACCTCCACGGTGATGGCCGTGGCCACCAGCGCGTCGAAACGGCCGATGATCTGGTTGCCCGCCGTCGCGGCCACACCCAGCGTGACGACGAGCGTGGTGATGCCGAGCACGGTGCCGAGCGTGGTGAGGGCCGAGCGCATCGGCCGGGCGAGCATGCCGGCCACGGCCTCGCCCATCAGGTCACGTACGTGCATCAGCCCTCCTCCACCAGCACACCGTCGGTGATGCGCACCCGGCGCTCGGCCCGCGCGCCGACCTCCTGCTCGTGCGTGATGACCACGATCGTCAGCCCCTGCCCGCGCAACTCGTCGAACAGGTCGAGCACCGCCTCGGTGTTGCGGCTGTCGAGGTTGCCGGTGGGCTCGTCGCACAGCAGCAGCGACGGCTCGCCCAGGAGGGCCCTGGCGATGGCCGCCCGCTGGCGTTCGCCGCCGGACATCAGGCCGGGCAGGAAACCGGCGCGGTGGGCGACGCCGACCCGCTCCAGCGCGGCCATCGCCCGTGCGCGCCGGCCGCCGCGTCCCTTCTTCGTCGTGCCGGAGCGCGCCGGTACGTTGCGCGCTCCCGTCCGTCCGCGGTAGATCTCGGCGAGCATGACGTTCTCCACGACGCTGCGGTGGGACAGCAGGTGGAACGACTGGAAGACGAAGCCGATCCGGTCGCCGCGCAACCGGGTCCTCGCGCCGTCGCGCAGTGTCGTGGTCTCGGCGCCGTCCAGCCGGTAGCTGCCCGAACTGGGCCGGTCGAGCAGCCCGAGCACGTTGAGCAGGGTGGACTTGCCGGAGCCCGACGGGCCCGCGACGGCCACGTAGTCGCCCCTGTCGACTTTGAGCGTGACGCGGTCGAGAGCGCGGACCGGCGGCCGGGCGGGGAACTCCCTGCACACCTCCGTCAGCTCGATGACGGGTTCAGCCACCGCTGACCACCACCCGGTCGCCCTCCTTGAGCGCGCCGGTGACCTCGACGTTCCCGTCCGCGGTCAGGCCCGTGCGCACTTCGACGTCCTTGGTCCTGTCGGGCTCGTACTCGACGCGGACGCGCGCCTTCCCGTCCGCCGAAGTGATCACCGCGGCCACCGGGACCACCAGCACGGGCTCCTCGGTCGCCCCCACGGTGACCCGCGCCGTCACCGCCGTCCCCGCCTTGAGCCCCTTGCCCTTGGTGGGAGTGAGCAGGATCGGCACGGCGCCCTCCGAGGGCTCCTCGACGCCCGGCACCTTGGCCTGGTCGCCGACCGCGGTGAGCGTGGCCCGGTACGTCCTGCCGGTGTCGATCTCGATGGTCGCCTCCATGCCCGCGCGCAACAGCTCGGACTCCGCCGCCTCGACGCTCCCGGTCACCATGAACGACGAGCTGGTCACGGTGGCGACCTCGTCCTCGACGCGCTGCCCGGCCTTCACCGACACCTTCTGCACCCGGGCGGGCAACGTCGGCAGGAACACCACCTCGCCGGGCGGGACGGAGGTGCCGTACGTGCGGGCGTACTCGTCCAGCATCGACCTGGCGGCGGCCACGTCCTTCTCGGCGCCCGCCACCTTGAGCCTGGTGGGGGTGAGCTGCCGGGCCTGGCGCAGCGCCTGCCGGGCCGTGACCAGCGCCTCCTTGGCGGTGCGCACGGCCTTGCGCAGTTCCTCCAGTCGTTTCGCCCTGGCCTGCCGCGCCTCCTCCAGGACCCGGCCGCGCGCCTCGCGGGCGGCGGCGAGGTCGGCCCTGGCGTTCTCGACCCTCATCCGCAGCAGGCCCGTGTCGGCCGGGGGCTGGGTCGCCGCGACGACCGAGGTCCCCGATGTGGGCGTGGACCCGGACGTGGGCCCGGACGTGGGTGTGGCCGTGGGCCCGGGGTCCGGCCGGGTCCTGGCCTCCTCCAGCGCCTGCTCGGCCGCCGCCAGCTTCTCCTCCGCCGCGCGTACGGCCGTGTCAGCCGCCGCCAGCTTCGTCTCGTCCTCGGGCGTCAGCCGCCGCTCCTCGGCCTTCTGCAGCGCCCGTTTCGCCGACGTCATGTCCGCTTCGGCGTTGTCGAGCTTGACCTTCAGCGGTAGCACGTCGCGTCCCTGGTCGAGTGCCTGCTTCTCGGTCGCGAGGGTTTCCCGAGCCGTCTGTACGGCCTTGCGCAGCGTGTCGTACGCTTGCCGGTCGGCTAATTTCGGCTGCTGGGCCTCGTACCCCTTCCTGGTGTACATCCTGGTGACGGCGGCGATCGTGGCGCGGTCGAACACGCCCGTGAGAGGGCCGCCGAAGCCCAGCCGGCGCAGCGCCCGCTGCAGTTGCCTGACGTCGGCTCCCTTGCTGCCGGGCGCGATCGTGCGGTGCATCGGTACGGAGCCGCGCAGCGCGAACACCGGGCGGCCGTTGACCTCCATCAGCACCGAGCCTTCCTTGATCCGGCCCTTGCGCGGTGCCCGGGTCGCCCGCTGGAGCCCCGACGCGTCGCCGGCGGGGTCACCCGCCGGGCCGCCGACGACGCCGGCGAGGCTGATGGGCCTGGGGGAGCCGTACTCCAGGGTGCCGCTGGTCACGACGGTGCTGACGAGCTTGCGGCGCTCGACGGCGGCGGTGACGAGCGAGGGCCGGGGCGCGGCCCTGCGGGCCGCCTCGTCGGCGGGCGAGCGTAACCGGGTGCTGAGCCCCCAGCCCACGGCGGCGATGACGACGACGCCGGCGATGACGCCGGCCAGGAGTCTGCGTGGCGACTTCACGGTGTCTTCACATGCCGAGCCGGTCGCTGACCTGCTTGTCGATCGCCTGCTCGCGCGGCAGGTAGGCGGGGTAGAAGTCCTTGCCGCACTCCAGGTCGTCGAGCGCCGCCTTGGTCTCCCTGTTCAGGTAGGGCCGCGCCTCCACGGGGGTGAGGGAGGGGGCGTAGGTCATCGACAGCTCGCCCTCCTTCGCCGGAGGCGCGACGTCGGGCACGTCGTCCCGCTGCTCCCGGCCCAGCTTGTCCTCCTGGGCACGGAACATCTCCGGGCCGCGCTTCGCCATGGCCAGCGGCGTGGTGTCGCTGATCGCGTGGCCCTTGCTCTTCAGACAGGTGGCCATGGCGCCGGCGAGCTCGACCAGCGCGGGATCGCTGTTGACGGCCCTCGCGAGCTCGCGCTCGCGGATCTTGTTCTGCTCGGCGTAGTAGTCGGCGCCCGACTTCAGCTTCAGGCCGAGCACCTGACCCGCCGCTGTGACCATGCAGGCGTCCTGCGCCTTCTGGTAGACGCCCAGCTGTGCCTTGGAGAGCGAGGACTGGATCTCCCAGTTGGGATTGACCTCGGGGTTCTCGGGCTCGACCGCCGGGTTGCCCATTTCCTTGGGGTAGACGTACATGGCGAACACCCCGAACCCGTATTTTTCGCGATATTTCCGCAAAGCTTGGTAGTCGCCCGCGGCGCGCTTGCGGCTCTCGTCGGTGTCCGGCTTCTGGCTGCGCGACACGAACGGGACGTACTTGAAGCCCTTCTGCTTCATGCAGTCGGCCTTGGCCGCTTCGAGCCGGTGCTTCTTGTCGCTCGTCGTGCTGGGCGAGGGCGCGGCGGTCTCCGCGGCGCCCCCGCAGCCGCAGAGCACGGCCAGGGCGGCCAGCGGCAGGATCGTGCGCACGTGGTGTCTGTACGGCATGTCGCTGACCGTACTACGTTCAACGGAGTATGGTCAATCCAGACAGTGCCGCCGTTGCCGGAAGGGCGCGCTGGCGGTCCAGAGCGCAAGCACGGCGAGCACGCCCCAGTAGGCCAGGTGCTGCCTGGTCAGCTCGGCGGAATGGGCGGCCAGATCACCCGAGGCCACCACCAGATAGATCCCCGCAGCCAGCGCCCACCGGTAGTCGCGCGCCAGGTAGCCGGCCCCGGCCGCCAGCCCGAACGCCGCCGCCTCCACGGCCATCCGGCTCAGGGAGAGGGCGAACGTGCTGTCCTCCGCCATCCACTGCGGCCCCGACCACGCGGCGGCCACGACGGCCGCGCACCACCACCACGACCGGGCCCGCAGCGGCCGCCCGCGCGCGGCCAGCACCCCCAGGCCGGCCAGCATGACCGCGTATCCGCCCGCCACCACGTACGGGTTGCTGTCGGCGAACAACGCCTGATCCCCGAGCGGCGACGGGTAGACGGGCAGCAGTGTGAGATCGAAGAACTGCCGGCCGCCCGCGATCGCGACCGCCTTCATGCCGACGACCAGCGTGAGCGGGATCGCCGCCCACGCCCACCCACGCAGGACGGCGACCAGGGCGAGCGCCGACGCCGCCGTCCACAGCGGCAGCGTCCCCGCGTACGGCAGCAGCGCCGCCAGGTGCAACGCCGCCAGAGCCGTCACGCCCAGGTGCAGGCCGTCCTTCCAGGGGCTGCCCGTCGCCAGGTGAACGACGCGGCTGCGCACGCCGCCCGCCAGCAGCCCCCACGCCTCCCTCGGCACGGGCACGGTCCTGCCGGGGTCCGCGGACTCCAGCAGCACGTCGAGCAACTCGTCACCATGCGCCGTGCGGTAGGCGCGCGGGTAGGCCCGCAGCAGCGCGCGGTAGCGGCGCTCCAGCGTGCTGCCCTGCGGGACGACGGTCATGTGCTGGACGGCCGCAGCACGAGCGAGGCGGCCTCCTGCATCCGCCTCGCCTCCGCCTCCACGAGCGCCTGGCCCTCGTCGGTGATCCTGAAGTAGCGGCGGTTACGGCCGTTGACCGTCTCCTCGCGGTCAACGGTGATCACTCCGCGCTCGTTGAGCCGCTCCAGGATGCCGTAGAGGGTGCCGACCGACGGTCGCACCCTGCCTGCGGACAGCTCCTTGATCGACTTGCTGATCGCGTGTCCGTGCAGCGGGCCCGCGCGCAGGGCGGTGAGCACGAAATACATCGGCTCGCTGACTTCAGATGTTCCCCTCGGCATGGGGCGACAGTATTCCGTTCAACGGAGCGTGTGCAACGGCACTCGCCCATGTCACGAGCAACGCTCGCCGTTCAGGTGGAAGACCTCGGGAGCCGGATCCGGGCCCGCGCCGCCCGTGCCGGCGAACCCGAACGTCACCGACCTGCCCGGCTTGATCCGGTCGTTCCAGCCCAGCCCCGTGGCCGTCACCACCGAACCCGACTGCGCCAGCTTCACGCCCCAGCCTTCCGCGACCCGCTGCCCGCCGAGCCACGACCAGCGCAGGCTCCAGCCGTCCACACTCTGCCTGCCGGTGTTCTCGATCACCACCTGCGCGATGAACCCGCCTGGCCACGAACCATGTCCCGAGTAGCGCACCCGGCAGCCGGAACGCCCGCCGCCGTCCGCCAGGAACGCCCCCACCCAGGCCAGCGGGGCGTTCCAGTTGATGGTCAGCTCGTTCGTCGCCCACGACTCGATGTCGTCGATGTAGCAGAACTGCGGCTTGCAGCCCCGCAGCAGGCGTTGCGCGACCGGGTCCTGGATGGCGGAGTTGGGGCCGCCGGCCAGCGTGCCGCGCGGCGGGTTCGGCAGGGCGGGGTCGAGCTGGCGGGCGTACCAGCGGCTGTGCTGGTTCTTCGAGGCCACCTCGCCGTAGCCGGTGACGTACGACTGGTTGAGCGCGTTGCGGCCCAGGAGGTAGTCCATGCCCTCGCGCACGGCCGCCCGGTACTTCTCCCGCCCGGTCAGGTCGTACGCCGTGGCCACGACCACCAGGTTGTTCAGCACCAGGTTGTTGGACCCCCAGTCGAAGTCCGGCGGGTTGTACGGCAGCCCGTACGGGTGCGCCTTCTGCACGGCGAGATACTTGTCCGCCCCCTCGATGACCGACCTGCGCACCCGGCCACGGTCGGGGATCGTGTTCGGCACGGTCGCCAGCTCCAGCCGGCCGAGCTGCGCGGTGTTGCCCCAGTCGAACCCGCGATCACGCCAGACGTCGCCGGTGTGGTGCGGAGAACCCAGGACGAACGACTCGAACTCCTTCTCGCCCGTCGTGATGAACAACTCCGCCGCCGCCCAGTAGAACTCGTCGCTCACGTCGGCGTCGTTGTAGGCGCCGCCGCCGACGCCGTCCGCCGGGTCGGCGTACCGCTCAGGATTCGCCCTGGCCGCCGCCCACGCCCTGCGGGCCGCCTCCAGGTTCCTGGCGGCGAACGCGGCGTCGTACGGCGCGAACAACCGCGCCGTCTGCGCCGCCGTCGCGGCCAGGTTGAGGGTCGCGGCGGTCGACGGCGGGTGCAGCTCGCGCGGCTGCGGGTCCTGGTGCGGCAGCAGCGGCAGCCCGGTCCAGTTCTGGTCGTGGATCTTGTGGTGGGCCATCCCCGCGTACGGCTCGCCGTCCGGCACCTGCATGCTCAGCAGGAACTCCTGCTCCCACCGGGCCTCGTCCAGCACGTCGGGAACGCCGTTGCCGCTCTCCGGGACGGCGAGCTGCCCGTCCGTGAACGCCGCCTTGTCCCGTTCGTACGCGGACATGAGCTGGTGCACCGAGATGCCGCCGTTGACGACGTACTTGCCGTGGTCGCCGGCGTCGTACCAGCCGCCCTTGACGTTCAGCGTGTAGTCGCAGACGCCCGGCTGGCACGGGACGTCCACGTCGCCCTGGTTCGGCGCGACGCCGGCGTGGCCGGCCGGTCTGCCGTAGCCGGGCCTGAGCGTGTCGAGGATCTCGATGCCGCTGCGCTGCGTGTAGTAGAACCTGAGCGCGTCGACCGGCAGCTCGTCGTAGAGGCCGGCGGTGATGTCGAACGGCCTGCTCGTCTCGCCGTCGGCCGTCACCGTGTAGCCCTTGCCCGGCTTGCGGTGGGCGCTGAAGTCGAGGGTGTGCACGTTCTCGCCGGAGCTGGCGTCCACGCCCCTCGGCGTGGTCCTGCCCCTGGCGACGGTCTTCTTGCCGGCGTCCTTGAGCTCCCACTCCAGTGCCGTGGTCGCGGTGGTGACCACGGTGGCCTTCTTGGGGCCCGCCGGGAGGTAGCCGACCATGTTCACGCGCACGCGCGGTCCGGTGTCCGGCTCGTACTCCTCCGGCTCGGCCCCGCCCTTCAGCGAGACGTCGTCCATGCAGAACCTCCATGGCTCGGCGCTGCCGCCCAGTTGGAAGACGACCTGGGCGTTGGGCAGCGACACGGGTGCGGTGAACGTGTAGGAGTGGTCGTCGCCCGGGACGCTCAGCTCGGGGGCGGCCGACAGATACTGCGTCCACGGGTCGACCGGGAGCTGGATCAGCGCGCGGCCGACCTTGGCGGGGGTCGCGGAGGCGGCGAACCGGTACGCGTACGTTTCGCCCGCCACCAGCGGGATGCCGTCCTGGCCGATGATGACGTCCCACGGGTTCGCGGTGCCGCCGGGGACGTCGGCGCAGAGCCGGCCCTCGTCCACGGCGAGGGTGAGGTCGGGGGTGCCCCACCAGGGGGCGGTGCCGGCGTCGAAGGTGCCGTTTACGATCTGCTCGGGTCCCTCGTCGGCGTGCGCCGCCACGGCCGGGGACGCGGCCGGGGACGCGGCGGGGGACAGGGCGACCATGGTGAGGAGGGCCAGTAAGGCGGCCCGGCATCGGGTCATGGAGGTCCTTCGTCATGGAGGTGGGAGCGCTCCCAATTGGCGCGCGACCCCGATAGTGCGTCCCAGAGCCGCCC
>NZ_SMJZ01000184.1 GCF_004348345.1 Nonomuraea longispora | reverse complement strand
GGAAGGGATCACCACGTGAGCGCCGACACACCCTCGCTCGGGATCATCTCCCCGGTCCGGCGCATCGGGCGGCGGGAGTTCGACTTCGAGCGCCAGGTCGCCATCATGGCCATCGTCAACAGGACTCCCAACTCCTTCCACGACCGGGGCCGCACCTACGCGCTCGACAGCGCTGTCGCGGCGGCGCGCAAGGCTGTCGCCGAGGGCGCCGACTGGGTGGACGTCGGCGGGTTCGCCTTCAGCGCCGACCAGGAGCAGATCCCGGCCGAGGAGGAGATCGAGCGGGTCGTGCCGGTGATCGTCCAGGTCAGAGCCGTCACCGATGCAGTGATCTCCGTCGACACGCACAGGGCCGAGGTGGCACGGGCCGCCATCAAGGCCGGCGCCGACGTCATCAACGACACCAACGGCCTGCGCGAGCCCGGCATCGCGGAGACCGCGGCGGCGACCGGCACCAGCGTGGTCGTCACCCACAGCCTCGGCGGCCCCGGCCGGCGGATCGCGCGGCCCAGCTACGCGGACGTCGTCACCGAGGTGGCCGCGTTCCTGCGCGAGCGGGTCGAGTTCGCCCTGAAGGCGGGCATCGCGCCCGACCGCATCATCATCGACCCCGGCCACGACCTGAACAAGAACACCTACCACTCGCTGGAGCTCACCCGCCGGCTCGACGAGATCACCTCGATGGGCTACCCGACGCTGGTGGCGCTGTCCAACAAGGACTTCATCGGCGAGACCCTCGACCGCCCTCAGGGCGAGCGCACCGAGGGCACGATCGCGGCCAACGTCGTCGCGATCCTCAAAGGCGCCCGCGTCCTGCGGGTGCACGACGTGGCCGCGACGGTCGCGTCCGTACGCATGACCGAGGCCGTGCTCGGCTGGCGCGGCCCGATCGCCCCCGCCCACAATCTGTGACGTGAGGAGAGCCGCACGTGACCGAGCGCAAGCCACCAGGGATGCCCTACGAGAGCTGGATCGACCGGCAGATCCGCGAGGCGGAGGCGCGCGGCGAGTTCGACGACCTGCCGGGCAAGGGCAAGCCGCTGCCCGGCCTCGACCGGGATCCGGGCGAGTTGTGGTGGGTCAAGCAGAAGGTGGAGAGCGAGGGCCTGTCGATGCCCCTGCCGCCCACGCTGGCGCTGCGCAAGGACGCCGAGCAGGCGCTGGCCGAGGCGCGGGGCGCCCGTACGGAGGCCGAGGTGAGGCGCGTCATCGAGGACATCAACGGCCGCATCCGCAAGGCGATCAGGACGGGGTTGTCGGGCCCGCCGCTCAATCTGATGCCCTACGACGTCGACGAGATCGTCTCGGAGTGGCGCAGGGCGCGGGGCGTGACGTGAATGGGGCCCGGGCGGCACTCTCGTGCGCCCGGGCCCCTCTCGGGCGGGCGGTGGGATCCGGGTCAGGCGGATCCCACCGGCCTGCCGGGCCTCAGTTGATCGGAGGGTAGGCGTTCGCCAGCAACTCGCGGAACTGCGCCGAGAACCACTGGCCCGAGATCGGCGCGTCAGGCAGCGCGCCCGTCAGGTTGTTGCCGTTGAGGTCGTTGCCGGTGTAGGTCGGGTCGCACATCCGGTCGAACCGCTTGCCCTCGTCGTTGTCGATCTCCTCGCTGGAGCCGTCGGACTCGCCGGGAGGCTTGACCCAGACGTAGGCGTCCAGACCGCTAGCCGGGCTGGCGGTCGGCCGCTCGCCCATGCCCGCGCCGCTCTGGTTGCACCAGTTGCCGGCGTGGATGCGCTGGTCGACACGGGACTCCTCGACGAACTGGTTGACGTCGGTCGACGAGCTCGGGCCGCTCGGGCGGTCGGGGCCGCCCCAGCCGTTGCGCGAGGTGTCGATCAGCATGCCGAGCCCGCTCCCGAAACCCTTGGCGATCAGGCGGTCGCGCAGGTCGCGGGCGAAGGTGAGCTCGTCGATGTAGTAGTTCCAGTCCACCCAGTCCGACTGGCGGACGGAGGTGCCGTTCACCGTCGTGTTGACGGTGAAGTGGGGTTCCGTGGTGATCGAGTAGTTGGCGGTGTTGACGATGAAGCCGTCCACGCTGTCCACGCCGGCCTGGGTGCCGGCGACGGTCTCGTGGAACAGGTCGACCGCGGGCTGGAAGTTCGAGTCCCAGCCCAGCCAGGCGTGGTGGGCGGCGTCGACGTAGGTGTAGACGTTGGAGATGGCGTGCAGCTGGTCGAGCGCGTAGCGGACGCCGTCACGGTAGCCGCCGGGGCCGTTCGCCTCGCGGCAGTCCTCGAAGGCGTCGATGTTGGTGACCAGGTTCGGCAGCGAGTCGGGCTCGATGATCGTGACGATGCGCAGGTTGGCGTACTGCGGGTCGTCCAGGATGTCGGCGATGGGGTTGATGTACTCGTTCTTGTAGCGGTTGAACCCGTCCTCCGAGATGCGCAGCTCGCCGTTGGAGGCCAGCGCCGCGCAGTCGCGGTTGGGCAGGTTGTAGATGACGACCTGGATGGTCAGCGGCGCGGAGCCGTTGGCGGCGTCCTGGCTGACGGCCTCGTCGAGGTGCTCGCGCAGGCTCATGGCGTCGGCGGAGCCGCCGATGGCGGCGATCCTGTCCATCCACACGGCGGTCGAGACGTCGGCCACCGCGGATCCGCCGGGCTCGGCCGCGGCCTTGGCGGACCAGTCCGGGTTCACGTAGCCGGTGGCGCCGGCGTACGGGTTCTCGACGTGCTGGCCGGGGTTGGGGCCGCCGTCGTCGTCCACCTCCGTCGCGGTGACCGTGGTGCCGGTGACGCCGGTGCCGGTGACGCTGAAGGACGCCGTGCCCGCCCGGGTGTCGCTGTCCTGGGCCGCGGCCAGGGTCACGGTCTGCGGGGTGTTCCAGTTGGACGGGGTGAAGGTCAGCGAGCCGCCTGAGCCGACGGTCAGGTCGGGGTCGCCGCTGGTGCGGGTGGTGGTGACGGTGACGTTCGAGCTGGGGGCAGAGGAGAGCCGGGTCGTGAACGTGGCCGTGCCGCCCTCGTTCACGGCGACCGCGCTGGCCGAGGTGGTCACCGTCGGGTTGGCCGGGGTGGTGCCGCCGCAGGTTGTGTCGTTGACGCTGAACGACGTGGGGTGGGGGTTGCTGCCCGTCCAGGTGCCGTTGAAGCCTACGGAGACGGACGCGCCCGCGGCCAGCCCGCCGTTGTGGGACATGCTGGTGCCGGTGACGCGGGTGCCGGACTGGCTCCACTGGGCGCCCCACCCGCTCGGGGTGTACTTCTGACCTGTGGTCGGGTAGTCGAAGGCCAGCGTCCACGAGCTGAGCGCGTCACCGGTGTTCTTCAGCGTGATGTTCGCGGTGAAACCGCCCTGACCAGGGCTGCTCGTCCACGAATTGGCGGAGTAGGTCACGTCGCAGGCGACCGCGGCGCTCGCGGCCGTGCTCTGGCCGACGACGAGGCCCAGGGTCGCGACGCTCACGGCGGTCATGGTCACGGCCCATTTGCGGAGGCCGCGTTGGAGTCTCACGAGCGATCATCTCCAGTGCTAGGTGGCTGGGAGCGCTCCCATGGTGAGCCGGACTCGCGGCTGTGTACAGGGCCCCGCTCCCGCCGGGCTCTCCGCCGCCCCGCATGCTCGCCGAATGCCCCACGATGGGGGTGAAACTTTCATCCCGGGCAGCCTGGTGAGAGGAAGCGCGGGGGTCGCCGGGAAGCCGTTCCGTTGACATACGCCGGAGCGCATCCACAATCCATCGTGGGAGCGCTCCCACACCCTCTACTCCCTGGAGACCCCGTGAAGTACAGACCTCCCCCCATCCTGACGCGCTTGTCGAGGCGACTGGCCGTGGCCACGACCCTCGTCCTCGTGGCGAGCGCGACCGCGGCCGTGGCCGCCGCTCCCGCCCAGGCGGCCGTGGCCTGTGACGTCACCTACACGACCAGTCAATGGACGAGCGGCCCCGACCAGGGCGGTTTCACCGCGAACATCACGCTGAAGAACACCGGCGACGCGCTCAGCTCGTGGACGCTGGCCTTCGACTACCCGACCACAGGCCAGAAGTACACCCCGAGCGGGTGGGGCGCCCAGTGGAGCCAGTCCGGCACCCGCGTCACCGGCGCCAACATGCCGTGGAACGGCAACCTGGCCGCGGGCGCGTCCGTCTCCGTGGGCTTCAACGGCACCTGGACGGGCAGCAACCCCGACCCCACGTCGTTCAGCGTCAACGGCACCACCTGCGGCGGCGAGGGCAGCAACGCCGCCCCCACCGTGTCGCTGACCTCGCCGTCGGCCGGCCAGACCTACACCACACCGGCGAGCGTGGCCATCGCGGCGAACGCGGCCGACTCCGACGGCACGATCTCGAAGGTCGACTTCTACCAGGGCTCCACCCTGCTCGGCACCGACACCTCGGCGCCGTACGCCTACAACTGGACCGGGGTGGCGGCGGGCAGCTATTCGATCACCGCACGGGCCACCGACAACGGTGGCGCGACCACGACCTCGGCGCCCGTCGGGATCACCGTCACGCAGAACACCGGCCCCGCGCTCGTCGTCAGCCCCACCGCCCTGTCCGTGCCCGAGGGCGGCACCGCCGGCTTCGGCGTGAAGCTGTCGCAGGCGCCCTCGGCCAACGTGAGCGTCTCCGTCGCCCGCACCAGCGGCGACGCCGACCTCACCGTCTCCAGCGGCGCCACCAGGACGTTCACCACGTCCAACTGGGACACCGAGCAGAACGTCACGATCGAGGCGGCCGACGACTCCGACACGACCAGCGGCTCGGCAGTCTTCCGGGTCGGCGCCACCGGCTACGACCCCGTCGAGGTCACCGCCAACGAGGCGGACAATGACGTCGGCGGCGGCAACGAGTACGTCCAGCGCTTCGTCGAGCTCTACAACGAGCTGCACGACCCGGACAACGGCTACTTCTCGCCCGAGGGCGTGCCGTACCACTCGATCGAGACGTTCATGGTCGAGGCGCCGGACCACGGGCACGAGACCACGTCCGAGGCCTACAGCTACTACCTGTGGCTGGAGGCGGTCTACGGGCAGGTCACCGGCGACTGGTCGAAGTTCAACGACGCGTGGACCTCACTGGAGACGTACATCATCCCGTCGACGGAGGACCAGCCGACGAACGCGTTCTACGACCCGTCCAAGCCGGCCACGTACGCCTCCGAGCACCTCGACATCAGCAACTACCCGACCGAGATGGACACCGGCGTCACCGTGGGTTCCGACCCGCTGGCCAGTGAGCTGCAGAGCGCGTACGGCACCCGCGACATATACGGCATGCACTGGCTGCTCGACGTCGACAACACCTACGGCTTCGGCCGCTGCGGCGACGGCACGACCAGGCCCGCCTACATCAACACCTACCAGCGCGGCCCGGAGGAGTCGGTCTTCGAGACGATCCCGCAGCCGTCCTGCGACACGTTCGAGCACGGCGGGCCGAACGGCTACCTGGACCTGTTCATCGAGGACAGCGCCTACGCCGAGCAGTGGAAGTACACCAACGCCCCCGACGCCGACGCGCGGGCCGTGCAGGTGGCGTACTGGGCGCTGACCTGGGCCAAGGAGCAGGACAAGGAGCCGGAGATCTCCGAGACGGTGGCCAAGGCCGCCAAGATGGGCGACTACCTGCGCTACGCGATGTACGACAAGTACTTCAAGCAGCCCGGCTGCACCAGCCCCTCGTGCCCGGCGGGCTCCGGCAAGAACTCCGCCGCGTACCTGCTGAACTGGTATTACGCCTGGGGCGGCGCGACGGACTCCAACGCGGGATGGGCCTGGCGCATCGGCTCCAGCCACAACCACGCCGGCTACCAGAACCCGTTCGCGGCCTGGGCGCTGTCCAACGTGGCCGAGCTCAAGCCGAAGAGCGCGACCGGCGCGTCCGACTGGAGCACCAGCCTGACCCGCCAGCTGCAGTTCTACACCTGGCTGCAGTCGGACGAGGGCGGGATCGCCGGCGGCGCGACCAACAGCTGGGAGGGCCACTACGGCACCCCGCCGAGCGACCTGCCGCAGTTCCACGGCATGACCTACGACTGGCAGCCGGTCTACCACGACCCGCCCTCGAACCAGTGGTTCGGCTTCCAGGCCTGGACGATGGAGCGGGTGGCCGAGCTCTACAACGTCACCGGCAACGCCGACGCCAAGGCACTGCTCGACAAGTGGGTGGAGTGGGCGCTCGACAACACCACCGTCAACGCCGACGGCAGCTACGAGATCCCGTCGACGCTGCGGTGGAGCGGCGCGCCCGCGGGTGACTTCTCCGCCACGTCCGGAATGCCACCGGCCAACCCGGACCTGCACGTGACCGTCCTGGACCACACGCAGGACGTGGGCGTCGCCGGTTCGTACGCCAAGGCGCTGATGTACTACGCGGCCAGGGCGGACCACGCCGAGGCGCGTGACACGGCCAAGGCGCTGCTCGACGGCGTCTGGGCGAACCGCGACGAGGCCGGTGTGTCGGTGCCGGAGACCAAGGCCGACTACCGCCGCATCACCGACCCGGTGTACGTGCCGCCGGGCTGGAGCGGCGAGATGCCCAACGGCGACCCGATCAACGAGGACTCCACGTTCCTGTCGATCAGGTCGTTCTACGAGGACGATCCCGACTGGCCGAAGGTCGAGGCCTTCCTGGACGGCGGCGAGGCGCCGGTCTTCAACTACCACCGGTTCTGGGCGCAGGTGGACGTCGCCGTCGCGCTCGCCGAGTACGGGCGGCTCTTCCCGTGAGAAAGGCAGCCTTCATAGCCGCGGTGTCGCTGGTCCCGCCCCTGGTGACAGGGGCGGGGCCCGGCGGCCCGCGCCGCCGAGCCCGCCTTCGCCTACGGCGAGGCGCTGCAGGAGTCCCTGTGGTTCTACGAGGCCCAGCAGTCGGGCGAACTGCGCGGATGGAACCGCGTCTCCTGGCCCGGCGCCTCGGCCACGTTCGGCTTCGTCGCGAGCGGAACCCCCGCCACACCGGATCCGATCAGTTGCACTCCCGCATGAGCGGCGTCTGCCGCGCCTGCGCCATCTGACCCCGGGTCGAACCCGTCGGCCCCCGGCTGCGTATGAGGAGGTGAGGCTAAGCACCATTCCTGCCTTGTGACACATCCCGCCCGGATGGGACGGACGCGGCCCGATACCTCCAGTCGGCGCCGCGTCCGTTCGCGTTCCGTCACCTGGCCGAGTCGGCCTGCGCGAAGCGTTCCTTCGCCGCCTCGATGGCGGCGTCGCCGGAGAAGCCCGCGAACGCCTCCCCGTGGTAGCGCGGGGGGATGAGCCGCCTGACCCGCTCCGGGTAACCCGCCCCCGCCTCGGGCACCTTGACCATGGGCGGGATGCCGAGGCGTACGGCGATGGGCCCCGAGGCGCGTACGGAGACCGACCACTCGCTGCTCTCGCCGGTGATGGCGCACAAATGGCGGGCGTAGACCCACTTCACCTCGACGAGGGAGGACGCGTTCGCCGGTTCGGTCCCGAAGGGCTCCACGGCGCACACGACGTTCGACTCGAAGTGGTGGCCGTGTGCGTGGTGCTCGCCGGCCGAGGCCTGTTCCAGGATCATGGTCACCTGCGCGGCGAGCTCGTCGTTCAGCTGGGCGGAGGGCTGCCTGCCCGCGAGGAACATCACCCCGGCCAGGGTCAGGCCGGCCAGGGTGACGATCGCCGCGACAAGCCCGCGACGCGTTCTGATCACGGGCTGGTGCAGGTCAGGGTGGGTGCGGGGTTGGGGATGGAGCCGGTCGCGTTGAAGCCGAACGAGGTGGTCGCGTCCGGCGCCAGCTGACCGTTGTAGGTGGCGTTCTTGACGGTCACGTTGGGTGGTTGCCCGGACAGGACGCCGTTCCACGGTGTGCCGTCGAAGGCCTGGCCGCCGCCGTAGGTCCAGGAGACCGTCCAGCCGTTCAGCGCGCTGTCGCCCGTGTTGCGCACGGTCACCTCGCCCTGGAAGTGGCCGGCCCAGCCGTTGTCGCTGGCCTTCCACGTCGCGGTGCAGCCGCTGTCACCGGGAGGCGGGTCGGTGGGCGTCACCGTGGGGTCGGGATCGGGGCCCGGCGTGCCGCCGCCGGGGCCGACTCCGGTCACTTCGCCGTTGCCGCCGTCGAAGACGACGTCGGAGCAGCTGTAGAAGTTCTCGTTGCTGTCGGAGCGGATCCAGTGGGTGAAGATGATGTGCCGCCCGCTCTTGCCGGACGGGAGCTGGGCGTTCCAGTAGTAGTAGCCGAGCCCGCCGGGGCCGCCGTTCTTGGGCGGGTCGGTGACGCTGCCGAACGGCTCCAGGTCGGACCACTTGAGCGGGCCGTTCGGGTTCCAGCCGTTCTTGGTGATGTAGTAGTTGAAGTCGCCGGGGTGCTCGGCCCAGTTGCTGTGCCGCATCTGGATGTTGGCTCCCGCGGTCAAGTGGGTGAGCGGCCAGTCGGAACGGACCGCGTTGTAGGCGGAGAAGTCGTAGGGTCCGCCGGTGCCGCCGCTGCAGATCTGCCCGTCGGGGATGAATCCGCTGGTCCGTCCCGCGCCGTCGGAGCGGAGCACGGCGAACCAGTTGTACAGGGGGGTCGTTCCGCTCTGCGCGACCGCGTCGGCGCAGGCGGGGTTGTAGGGCTGGATCTGCCCGTTGTCCCGCAGGCCGTCCTGCCAGCACAGGAACGTGCGGCTGCCGGGGAACATGGTCACGCCGTGGGCCTGTGCCGGTGAGGGCACCATCAGGACACTCGTGATGAGAACCATGACGGCGGTGATCGCCGCCGACTTGAACCATTTCATGGGGGATTCCCTTGTGCTGACGACAGAGGAGAACCTGCCCATGACCAGCCCGCCCGGCCAGCGCATTGAACCACGGGCGAGGCCGGGCCGGCAACGCGCCGTGAAACTTTCAGCCGATCCTGGTCACGGGCCTCGGCGTGATATGCCCGCCGTAATCAGGCGTGCCGGAACAGTGCGGGTTGGGAGCGCTCCCAGTACACTGCCGGAAATGCGGGAGCATGAGGCACGCGCTCGCGCGGCCGTGCTTTGCGAGGGGCGCGGTCGCGCGTAGGAGGGGTACGGCTGGTGCTGCCGTGCCCCTCATCAATTCGCGCCGAGGGCGGCCTCGATGTCGTCGAGCCTGGCCTCCAGCTCGCTCAGGCAGGCAGGCGCCAGCCGGCCCTCCCGCATGCGGTCGGAGAGCTTGACGCGCAGGCGCTGGGTCCCGCCCGACGCCGCGGGGCCGTGCGGCGCGACGACGGCGTTCAGCACCTGGTTGAGGTCGAGCACGACGTCGGCGTCCGTCGCCCCGCACGGCGTCCTGTCCTCCAGCGTGGTCCTGAAGCCGGCCACCGCCTGCTCGACGGTGATCGCCGTGGCCGGCGAGCTCTCGACCAGCGCGGAGGTGGGCGACGGCCGTGGCGGCGCGGCATGCTGCGGTGACCGTGGCTCCGAGTGCTGGAACCAGAGCAGGAGCGACAGCGCGACCGTCGCGGAGCCCGCGACCGTGAGCGCGCGCCTGACATGCCGGCCCAGGGTGGCCGCGCCGAGTGCGGCGGTCAGCGCCGAGACGATCTCCGCCGCGGCCGGCCGCTCCTCCGGCCGGTGCGCCAGGCAGCGCTGGCACAGCGTGGCGACGGCGTAGGGCACGCCGGGCACCCGGGGCGGCGGCGCCGTCCTCCTGGCCGCCTCGATCTCCTCCCACGTCGTCTCCGGGTAAGGGGTCCGCCCGGTGAGCATGGTGTGCAGCAACACGCCCAGGGCGTACACGTCGACCGCGGGATGGGTGGGAGCGCCCTGCAGCCGCTCGGGGGCGACGTAGGGCGGGGTGCCGCGGTCGTCGTCGGGGTCGCCCGCCCAGGCCGCGATGCCGAAGTCGAGCAGTTTGGGGCCGTCGGCGGTGAGCAGCACGTTCTCGGCCGTGACATCCCTGTGGACGAGACCGCGGGCGTGCCCGGCCATCAGCACCCTGGCCAGCCGCAGCGCGATGGCCGCGGCCTCGGTCCACGGCAGCGGGCCCTGCTCGACGCGCTCGCCCAGCGGCGTGCCGTCGAGCAGCGGCATCACCACGAAGGCCGCGACCCCGCCGCCCGTGGTGACGGTCTCGCCGTAGTCGTAGATCGCGATCGAGTCGGGGTGGAAGAACCTGGCCGCGGCGCGTGCCTCGCTGCGTACGCTGACGCGCTCGCCGTGGTCGGCGTGGAGCGACGAAGTGAGCACCTTGACCGCGACCATCCGGTGGAGGGACTGGTCGAAGGCACGCCAGATGACCGACATGCCCCCGCGGGCCAGCGGATCCAGCAGCAGATACCGGCGGGCCAGCACATCCCCAGGCTCAAGCCGACTCACGGACGACCAGTTCCGTGGGGAGAACGGGGTCGATGCCCGTGGCCCCCGTCAGGAGTAGCCGGGTGGCGACCGTGGCGAGCTCCTCGACGGGCTGGCGGACGGTGGTCAGCGTGGGAACGGTGTGCCTGGCGACGGGGGCGTCGTCGAACCCGATGACCGCCACGTCGGTCGGCACCCTGCGCCCGGCCCTGCGCAGCGCCTGGATCGCTCCCGCCGCCATCAGGTCGGAGGCGACGAAGACGGCGTCGAGCCCGGGAGCGTGGCGTAACAACCACTGCATGGCGTGGGTGCCGGACGCGGCGGTGAAGTCGCCGTAGGCCACGGGCACGTCGGGTGCGCCCGCCGCCTGGAGGGTGCGTACCAGGCCGTCCAATCGGTCACGCGCGGCGGGCAACGAGGGCGGGCCGCCGATGGCGGCGACGTTGCGGCGGCCGGTCAGCAGGAAGTGCTCCGCCGCCTGGCGGCCGCCGTCGAGGTTGTCGACGGCGACGTAGGGGAGTTTGAGGTCGTGGGGCGGGCGGCCGATGTTGCACACCGGGATGCCCGCGGTCGATAACTTGATCGCCAGCGGGTGGCGCTCTCTCGCGCCCACGACGAGCACCGCGCCCGACAGGGCGGGCAGCGTGGACGACGTGGGCGGGACGGTGGTCACCATGAGGTGGGTGCCGTGTTCGGTGATCACGCTGCCGGCCGCCGAGAGAAGTCTGGCGTAATAGGGTTCGGAGAAAAGGCGGGGCAGGTGGTCGCAGATCACCGCCGTGACCCCGTCGGCCATGGTTTTCGCAGCCGTTCCCCGTGGTGCGCGTTGCCGTACGTAGCCCATTCGGGATACGGCGTCGTAGACTTGGCGGCGGGTCGAAGTGCTGACCCGCACCGAGCCGGTGAGGACTCGTGATGCGGTCGCGGGGGAAACCCCTGCAGCGGCCGCCACTTGTGCCAGTGTGGGCTGCTCGGTCATGGAGCACCTCGCGGAAAGATCCCTGGGAGCGCTCCCACGTTACCAATGTTTCGCCGTTGTTAATAGGGCCTTTGCAAGGAGTGCGTCCTGCTGTACGGACGCACTCCCATTCCCTCAGTTCAACGGTTCGCGGGACGCCGCAGGCCCTGCCATTTCGCTGGACCCATTCCGCATTTCCGGGTTTCCGTTCGCGTCACCCGAGGTCCACGTCCGCGTCCTCAAGCTCGGCGTCGGCCTCGCCGTCGTCGTCGGATTCCGACCGGTCGGGCTGCACGGGCTGGCAGCTCCCGCCGCAGCCGCCGAAGCGGGAGGTGTTCATCGGGTGGAAATCGGTCTCCGGCACGCCCTTCAGCGCCCCGATCATGGTGTCCTTCCAGATCGGTCCCGGGATCGAAGCGCCGAAGACCGAGCTGTAGTAGCGGCCACCGATGGTGACGCCGTTGAGCTTGTGCTGCTGCGCGCCGCGCGTGTCGCCGATGCTGACCGCCCCCGCCAGATCCGGGGTGTACCCGGCGAACCAGGCGGCCGCCTGGTCGTCCGTGGTGCCGGTCTTTCCGCCCGCGGGACGGCCGATGCCGCCGACGCCGCGCATCGTGCCCTTGGTGAAGACGCCCTCCAGGATGTACGACGCGGCGTCCGCGACCTCGGCATCGAAGGCCTGCTTACAGTCGGGCTTGTACGTCTTCACCTTGCCGTAGCGGTCGGTGATCTTCGTGATGGCCATGGGCTTGCAGTACTTGCCCCTGGCGCCGATCGCCGCGTAGGCGGTGGCCACGGTCACCGGGTCCATCTCGTTGGTGCCGAGGGTGAACGTCTCGAACTCCGTCAGCGGCAGCCCGTCGGAGCGTTCGATGCCCAGCGACTTGGCCGTCTTGATCGTGTCGCACAGCCCGACCTTCTGCTCCAGCGCCACGAAGAAGGTGTTCACCGAGCCCCAGGTGCCGGTGGCCAGCGACTTGAAGCCGCCGCCGCCCCCCTCGGCGTTGGTGACGGTGTGACTGGGGTCGCCGATGTTCTCGCCCTTGCAGTTCTTGAACGCGGAGTAGGAGGGCGCGCGGTAACCGCTGCCGGTGCTCACCCCGTCGTTGATCTTCATGCCCTCCTTGAGCGCGGTGAGCAGCGTGAAGACCTTGAACGTCGAGCCCGCCTGGAAGCCGGTGCCGCCGCCGTGCAGCGCGTTGGCGACCACGTTGTACGACATCTCGTTCTTGCGCTTGTTGTTGCCGTACTTGCGGCTGGCGGCCATGGCCTTGATCGCGCCCGTGCCCGGCTCCACCAGGGCTTCGGAGGCGACCGCCTTGTCCGAGGCGAAGACGTGCTTCCTGATGGCCCGGTCGGCGGCCTTCTGCATCCTCGGGTCGAGCGTGGTCTGGATGGTCAGGCCGCCCCGGTTGAGGAACTGGGTCCTGGCCTTCTTCGTCGCGCCGAAGATCTTGTTGCTGAGGATCTCGTTGCGCACGTACATGCAGAAGTACGGGTATTCGCTGGCCCCGCAGCCGCCGGGCAGCGGCTTGCCCTTGTCGAAGCCGAGCTTCTCGGTCTTGGCCTCCTTGGCCTGCTCGGGCGTGATCTTGCCCAGCTCGGCCATCCTGTCGAGCACCACGTTGCGCCGGTGCAGCAGCCGCTGGCGCTGGTCCCTGCCGAGGTTGGGGTCGGTCGCGTTGGGGTCCTGCACGGCGCCGGCCAGGGTCGCGGACTGCACCAGGTTCAGGCTGCCGGCGTCGACCCCGAAGAAACGTTTGGCGGCCGCCTCGACGCCGTAGGCACCGGCCCCGAAGTAGGCGATGTTGAGGTATTTCTCGAGGATCTGGTCCTTGGTGTACTTCTCCTCGACCGCCATCGCGTATCGCAGCTCCCTGAGCTTGCGGGCGTAGCTGGCCTCCAGCGCCGCGTTCTTCTCCTTCGTGGTGGTGGCCGAGTTGAGCAGCACCTGCTTGACGTACTGCTGGGTGATGGACGAGCCGCCCTGGGCGATGCCGCCCGAGCTGAGGTTCTTGGCCAGGGCCCGGATGGTGCCCTCGATGTCGATCGCGCCGTGCTCGTAGAAGCGGAAGTCCTCGATCGAGATGACGGCCGTCTTCATGATCTCGGCTACGTCGGCGAGCTTGACGTTCTCCCGGTATTCCTCGTAGAACTGCGCGATCTGGTTGCCCTCGGCGTCGAGCACCGTCGTCTTCTCGGCGAGCGGGGGCTCCTTGAGCTCCTCAGGTTTGATGCCGAGCTCTTCCGATGCCGAGACGAACATCGCGCCCGTGCCTCCCACCGCGGGCAGCGCGATGGCCGCGGTCACCACGCCTGCAGCGACCGCCGCACCGGTCAGGCGCGCGATACTCGACATACGGGACATGCTGGCAATACCTCCCCCTCTTGGCATTCGGGTGCATCCTAAACCCAGCCATGACGTGTTCCATGTAAAACCTTGGACCCCGTGGGCCGAGAGTTAGTTCGCGCTGGAGAGCCGGTTTTCCCGTTTTCATAGGCATATCCGACGTTCGTGCTGCATGAGCCCCCTGTGCGGGCTGTGGCGATCTTTCTCCTCGCGATCGGCCGATTTCCACCAGCCAAGGGCAAAGAAGCGTGTTGTCTGGCGGGTCCCCCGCCACCCGTCTGGCAACGTCGGCCAGGGCGTTTCCTGCTGGCCTTGGTGGAGGGTCTTATGCGTGGTGTCGGAGATGGCGCGGACTTCGACCGTCTGCTCTCGGCCGCCAGATCATATTGGGGAGACGCTCCCGGCGGTGACGGCTGCGTCGTGGCGGAGGCGTACGACGACGACATCAGGAGCGTGACGCGCACGCTGCTCGTCGCCAGGGCCGTGTGCGACCTGCTCGCGGCGCGGCTGGTCGTGCTGACCGGCCCCGAGTGGCGGCGCCTCGCCGAGGCGTTCGGCGCCGCGGACGACGTCCAGCCGGAGCTGCCGCCCGTCGCGCTCGTCACCGGCCGCGCCGACCGCGCGGTGCCCAGGGACGTCCCCGTCGTGCACGTCCACGGCACCGGGTCGGTGAAGGCGTACACCATGTTCCCCGACCAGGGCCCATGCTCCTTCTTCGACGAGCTGCCCGCCAGGGTCGGCGCGTTCTTCGAACGGCACGTGTGGCCGCACAGGGACACGATCAGGCCAGGCGCGGAACGGGTCGCCTGGCGGGCCAAGACCGGATACCAGCTCCGTACGGACACCGAACGCCGCCAGCTGCGCTATTACGGCTGCGCCCGCCTCGGCATCGACGCCGACCGGCCGACGATCGCCGTGTTCGGCCACACCCCGGGGCAGGACACCGAACTGTACGACGCGACGGCGGAGTTCGCCGCGTCCGATGAGTCCGCGAACTGGCTGTTCCTCGACCCCGTCGCCAACGGCCACTCCCGGGTGAAGTGCGTCACCGGCGCCCTGTCCACCAACATCCTGTGGAGCGTGACGGACGTGGGCGTCACCTTCAGGGACAGCGACCTGCCCGCCTTCGGCATCCCCGTCATCCAGGCCGGCTGGTCGGAGGGCAGCGCCTGCGGAGCCACGTACCTGGCCCGTTCGCCCGCCGGCCACCGCGCCCTGCTGGAGGAGGCCATCGGCAGGCACGCCAAGGGCGAGTCGTTCCTCGGCCCCGAGCAGCGCGAGCGCGCCCGCCTGTGGCTCTGGCTGCGCCGCTGCGGCGCCGACGTCCCCACCCACCTCCTGCCGCACTGGCAACACGGAGCGGAGGACCACGCGCGTGCGGTCGCCGTCAACCTCCGGCACGTCGAACGCGACGGCGACCCCCTCTACCGAGCCGTAGCCCGCATGTGGGAGCGGCGCGAGCCCGTGCTCACCCGATTCGACTTCAACGACCCGGCAGCGCTGGCCACCACCATCACCCCCGAGAGGAGCATCCGATGACCGGCAGCACAGGATCCGACACCGACCTCGACCAGGTGATCCTGCCCGCCATACCGCCCGTGCACCTGCTCAGCGGGCAGGTCCCCTCCCTTCAGGTGACCGACCGGCTGCACAGGGGCAGCCACATCGTCGGCAGATTCGAGACCTCCGGACTGGCCGGGTTCAAGGTCGCCGCACAGGGGCGCCCGCTGCGGGTGCTGCTGACGCTGTCCGCCGACGACCGGTCCGTGAGCGGCTGGCACACCGGCAAGCCCGCGCCGGGCGGCCCGCTGACGCGGCTCGTACAGATCCGCTCCCAGGGCCGGCTGCGCCAGTGCGTCCTGCTGAAAGGCCGGCGCTCGCACGCCAAGGTCGCCTTCGACCTCGCGGCCGAGGAGATCCCCGACGACGGCCTCGTCTGCATCGAGGCGCTCGACATCATGGAGGGCGACGGCATCGGCGAGGAGGTGCGCCGCATCGTCTCCAAGCGCATCGCCCCCGACGGGGTGGCCGGCGTGCGCCTCGACAAGGTCGTCCTCGACGAGCCGCCAGAGGTGGACTTCGACCCTGACACGCTCGACGGCTCCCGCTGCGAGCTGTCCACGCTGATCAGCGCCGGCGGTCTCGCCAACCTCAACCGGCAGGGCGTACGCGTGCTGCGGGCCGGCATGTTCGTGGTCAACCCCGTGCTGAAGGACACCTTCGGCGCGACCGGCCGCGTCACGCTGAGGCTCGGCACCAAGGCGGAGACGGCCAGCCTCATCCCCGCGTCGTGGCGCCGGGTCAACAGCGAACTGCGCTGGCTGCGGCACGCCACCAAGAAACTCCTCCGCACGGCGGGCCCCAGGGTGGAGCGGGTGCTCAACGTCAGGGACGGCGAGGCCGTGGAGTTCGAGCAGCGGGCCTGCGGCAACGTGACGGAGCTGGAGCTGTCCAGTCCGACGACCTCCCCGCTGCTGGTCTTCGTCGCCTCCGGCCGGGGCGCGCAGGCCACCCTGGAGTCGGGTATTTCGCACTAGCCGTACCAACGAAATCCGACATCATCCGTGAGAACGCCGTGCTGAGGGCAGTCTGTATGGATGACCGAGCGCGGATTGCGAATCGAAGCCACCCGATACGTGCACTGCACGGTCATACGCGCAAGCGGCGAGCTCGACCATGACGGCAGGGTCAGGCTCAGCACGTGCATCACGTCCGTGTGGGACTGGTCCGCGGGCCCCGTGCTCGTGTTCGACCTGCACGACCTGGACTTCTACGACTCGTCGGTCATCGGGGTACTGGCGATGGCGATGCAGCGGATGGAGGAGGAGCGCAGCGGTGGCCAGATCATCCTCGTCCAGCCGGACCACCACCTGCTGTCGGTGCTGCGCCTGACGGACCTGCTCTCGCACGTGGAACTGGCCGACAGCGTCGAGCAGGTCGTGGCCGAGCTGATGGTGCGGGCGGGTGACGAGTCGTCAGGACGGGCTCCGCCGCGCGCGGTCCTCAGGGGCTTCGGCCGCGACAGGCGCGGCTGAGCGAGACGGGCTCACGTACGGCGAGCCGCCCCGCGCCTCAGAGCCCGTACGTCTCCAGCAGCCGCAACCACACCTCGCTGACCGTCGGGAATGACGGCACCGCGTGCCACAGGCGGTCGAGCGGCACCTCGCCGGTGACCGCGATCGTGGCGGCGTGCAGCAACTCGGCCGCCCCCGGCCCGGCGAACGTGACGCCCAGCAGCACTTTCCTGTCCTCGTCGACGACGGCCCTGGCCTGGCCGCGGTAGCCGTCGCCCAGGAGGTAGGCGCCCGTGACCGCGCCCATGTCGTAGTCGACGGCCCGCACCCGGAACCCGTCCGCGCGGGCCACCGCCTCCGTACGGCCCACCGCGCAGATCTGGGGATCCGTGAACACCACCTGAGGGGCGCCGTAACCGCCCGCCACGTCGCGCATCGCGGGCAACTCGTCACCGCCAGCCCGCGCGGCAATCACGTCGCCGCACACCCTGGCCTGATATTTGCCCATATGCGTGAGCAGCGCCCGCCCGTTGACGTCGCCCACGGCGTACAGCCAGCCGTCGGAGACCCCGGTCGCCCGCATGCTGTCGTCCACCTCGATCGGAACGTCGTCGGGCAGGCCCACCGTGCCGAGCCCCACGTCGCGGGTGGCGGGCCGGCGCCCCGTGGCCACCAGCACCTCGTCGGCCTCCAACGGTGGCCCCTCCGGCAGGTGCACCGTCACCTTCCCGCCGGGCTCCGGCCGCTCCACCCGGCTGACCTGGATGCCGGTGCGCACCTCGATGCCCGCCTCCGCGAACGAGCGGGCGAGCAGGTCGCCGGCGAACGGCTCCATCCTGCTCAGCAGCCCGTCACCGCGCACCACCAGCGTGGTCTGACGCGCGCCGAGCCCGTGCATGGCCTGCGCCATCTCGCACGCCACGACGCCGCCGCCGAGCACCACCAGCCGCTCGGGGACCACGCTCGTCTCCGTCACCTCGCGGCTTGTCCACGGAGCCGCCTCGGCCAGCCCGGGGACGGGAGGCACGACCGGCGAACTGCCCGTCGCCACGACCACGGCATGCCGGGCCGTCAGCACCCGCTCGCCGCCGTCCGCCAGGGCCACGCGCACCCGCCGGGGACCGTCGAGCCTGCCGCGCCCGCGTACGAACTCGGCCGGCACGCTCTCGATCCACCTCACCTGTCCGGAGTCGTCGAAATGGCCTACAGCCTCGTCACGGCGGGCCAGCACCGCGGCCACGTCGATGGGCGCGAGCTCCAACCCGGGAACGCGCGCCACCTCACCCGCCAGATCGACCGGCCGCAGCAGCGCCTTGCTCGGCACGCACGCCCAGTAGGAGCACTCGCCGCCGGCCAGCCGCTCCTCGACGACCGCGGCCGTCAGACCGCCGCGCACGGCCCGGTCCACGACGTTCTCCCCAGTGGGACCGGCGCCGATCACGACGACGTCGAACTCGTCAGCCACCCCTGCCTCCCAAGCAATCGTCGGACGTGAGGAAACTCTTTCACGCCAGGGCGCCTTCTGACGCGAACCACCCGGCCCGCCGACGGGGTGAGAACCCTTTCATCTCGTGCTCATGGTGGTCCAACCGGCCGGGCCGAGCCTGAAGGCAGGCCGCGGACGGACCGCGGCGAGCACATCGGGAGGCATCCACATGGCACAGGAACTGCGGCGAGCCCTGCTCGCGACCGCGCTCACCCTCGGGCTCGGCGCCGGCACGATCTCCCTGACCGTCCCCGCCCAGGCGGCGGCCGTCCCCACCGTTTCCCTCACGACCGCCGACGACGATGACGATGACGATGCTCCTCGGGGCGGGGTGGACACGGGGC